>CAXTCF010000209.1:0-6312 GCA_964242945.1 uncultured Rhizobiaceae bacterium
CTCGCGCGCCCAGCGCGCCGCCGTCTGAGCGGAGATAGCGAGCGCCAGCACGGTCAGAACGGCAGCCGCGATGGCCGGGAAGATGCCGGCTTCGAAGGGAAAGCGGGCCGCGGTCGCAACGGCGGCAAGCGCCAGAACCATGATGGAAAGGCTCATGAGCAGATCGGGCAGCGCTGCGGGCAGGGCGCGCACGGCCCGCCTTGCCTTGTACCAGGACAGCCCTTGGCGCGCGAAGCCGAGCAGCGCCAAGCCCAGCAGGAGCACCACGAGCGGCTGCTTCAGCCAGGCCCAGCCCGAAATCTGGTAGGACAGGAAGAAGTAGCCTTCCAGCCGCGGTCCGAGCACGAAGCCAAGCGAAAAGGCGGCGCGGGGCCAGTTGAGTTCCTTCATCGCCATGCCGAGCAGGCCGAGCAGAAGCAGCACGCCGATGTCGAGCGCGCTCATGTTGGTCTGGAAGGCGCCGACGACGATGAAGGTGACCACCAGCGGCACCAGGATAGACGCGGAAACGCGCGCCACACGCGCCAGCGGACGTGTGAGGAACAGGCAGGTGACGGCGCCGATGATGTTGGCCAGCGCGATGCTGAAGATCATCGAAACAGTGATCGCGGCGTTCTTGCCCAGCATCTCCGGCCCGGGCACGAGGCCGTGGACGACAAAGGCCCCGAGCAGGATGCTCATCGAGGCGGAGCCCGGCACGCCGAAGGCGATGGTCGGGATCAGCGAGCCGCCTTCCTTGGCATTGTTGGCGCTTTCGGGCGCGATGACGCCGCGGACATTGCCCTGGCCGAATTTCGGCCCAGGCCCCGGACGGCGCGCCGCATGGCCGTAGGCGATCCAGTCCAGCACCGCGATGCCGACGCCTGGCACCGCGCCGAGCAGCGATCCGATGGCGCTGCAACGCAGCACCAAAGGCCATTCCCGCAGCGCGTCCACCATGCCCTGCCGCATGCCGCCATAGCTCGGAATGTCGCCGCCGCCCTGGATGGAGCCTCGCTTCAGCAGCGCCGCAAGTTCCGGCAGGCCGAACAGGCCAAGAAACACGACGACGATCGGCAATCCGTCCCACAGGTAGATCTGATTGAAGGTCCAGCGCTCGGCCCCCGCGACCTCGTCGATGCCGACAAAGGAAAGCAGCATGCCCAGCGCGGCAGCTGCGAGTCCCTTCAAAGGTTGGCTGCCCGCCAGCATCGCCACGATGGACAGGCCGAAAAGGCAGATGGCAAAAAAATCCGGCGTCCTGAGATAAAGGATGAGCGGCCGCATGATGGGAATCGAGAGGGCCAGCACCAAGGCGCCGAAGACGCCGCCGAGCAGCGAGGCCGTGTAGGAGGCGCCGAAGGCCCGCGCCGCTTCGCCGTTCTTCGCCATCGCGTGCCCGTCGAGCACGGTCGCCGCTGCGCCCACCGAGCCGGGCACGCCGAACAGGATTGCGGGTATCGTGTCGGAGGTGGTGTTGACCGACGCCATGCCAAGCAAGAGGGCGAAGGCCGAGTAGGAGTCCATCGTATAGGTCAGCGGAATGAGCATCGCCATGCCGAACAGTCCACCGATGCCGGGAACCGCGCCGATGACGAGGCCGGCGAACACGCCGGAGAACAGCATGGCTAGGCGGAAGGGCTGCGCCAGCGCGATCGCCGCGGTCAGGATGGCGTCCAAGGCGGCGCCTCCCTTGCTACTTCACGAGTTCCCTTGCGGCCTCGAATACGCGCGGGTCGGAAGCCAGTTTTTCCTTGACGAGAGCTTCGATTTCCTTGCCGGTCCGGGGCTTGACCTCAAGGTCGTTCGTGGACTTGGCTTCGGCCACGAACTGCGGATCGGCCGTCATCTCGGCATAGGCTTTGCGCAGGGCATCGACCGTTTCCTTCGGCGTGCCGGGCGGCGCGATCAGGGGCAGATGGAAATCGAAGCTGCTGGCCAGAAGCTCCGCTGCCTGGCGCACGATCGGGTCGTCGATCAGGCCCGGGATGTTTGGAACTTCCTTGTTTCCGGGAATGCTCGCTTCGTTGAACCGGCCGACGATGTTGACGTCGTTCAGCATGCCGCTTGAGGCCAGGGAACTGTAGGCGATCCCGCACTGGCCCGCGATCTCGCCCCGCTGCATCGCCAGCGTCACATCCCGCGAGCCTTCAAAGCCGGTGACGATCTTGAACTTGGCATGCAGCCCGTTTTTGGCGACCGCGGCCAGCAGGTAGGTCAGGCTGCTCCTGCCCGTCGAACCGATCAGGAAATCGCCGCTGGCGAACTTCTCCAGCGAGTCGATGCCGGAACTCTTGGTGACCTCACAGACCGCGGTTTCCCTGGCAAGCGAGCCGATCCAGACGATCGAGGAAGCGTCGAAGTCCGCGCTGCCGGGATCAAGCTGCGGCGCGAACGCCATTGCGGAACTCACCGACGCCAGCACGCTGCCGTCGGCGGGTTCGCTCCCCAGCATCATCTTGGTCAGCTTCAAGCTGCCGCCGCCCGGAACGTTCTGCACCACTATGTTCGGATTGCCGGGCAAAAAGCGCCCGAGATATCGTTCGATCAGCCGCGAGGACGTGTCATAGCCGCCGCCAGCGCCGTAGCCGACCTTGATTGTAACCGTATTCGCGTCGAAAGTCTGGGCCTGTGCCAGACCTGCGAATAGAAATCCGATCAGGCCGATGATAGTGCGAAGCCACGTCACCAAACTTCTCACCCTGCACAATACCTCTCCGGGTCACTTTCGTAAGGTCGGCTGAATCGAAGAGCAAGCCTTTGCTGACATACATTTACAGCCAGAAGCTGACCTTCCCGGATTCATCCGCGAATGTCGCGTTAGGGGCTGTAAACAGAATGTCAGCTTCTGGCGCCCGCACGTGGAAAGCGGACTTCACGATCTTCCGACACAGCGCCCTGAAGTGACCTCAAGCGAAACTCGGGAATGTCGGCTTAGAGTTATTTGGAGTGCCCCGCATCACACGGAACAGGCGGCAATCGGGGTTGGACCTTAAACAGTGATGCGGCGCCATCCGCTCTACATGCCGCTTTGAACTTTCGTACCCTTGTGCGGGAACAAGCACGGGCCGCAGCGGTTCGCCGTCGTGAACGGCAGATCGATTGCAAGCCTCCTCACCTCAGTTGGCACACTAACTTCACGGCCATGGGCGTTCCTCGTGGTCCTGATCTACGCAGCGGCATGGCTTATCATCGAGCCTGAAACGCTCGAGATGCACGGCATCGTCACGCTGATCGTGTGGACGATGACGCTCTTCATCCAACGCGCCGAGCACCGGGACAACCAGGCAATGCATGCTAAGCTCGATGAGCTGTTGAAGGCTCATGGGAATGCCCGAAGTGAGCTGCTGAAGATCGACGACGAGGAAGCCGAGGAGATCGAGTCTCACCGTGATGCTGACAAACAGCAGCAGAACAATCGGCGCCCCAGTGACGGGGCACACAAGCAGGAGTGACCATCGTGGCTGAAGACAACAAGCGCGTTCTTTCGCGCAGTACGACGCCGGAAACCGAGCGCGTGCCGGAGCAAGGTTCGACACCTCGCGTTTCCGACACCCTGATAAACGTGTCAGGCGCGCCAGATGCTGACTACCATGCCGAGGCGCTGGCGAACGCCGTGGTCGACAACGAAGCTGGAAACAAGCCTGATGCCGAGATCGGCGGCATCGTGCCCTTGAGGCGGAAGCAGTGAGGTGCCTCACTCACGAGCGACTCAACGTACGTCCTGACAAGCTTTGCCTCCGGCGGCATTGCCTGTGAGCGTCCATGAGCCCAGGAACTTATTGATGCCGGCACGGTTGCGCTCTGCCGTGGTGGCGTCGGGGTTGTGGCGGACCACAAGCGGAGTGCGCGGGCATCACCATCGCGCCACGATGCCTCCCAACACCTACCCTCGGCCAAGGACACCAACATGGGCAGAACAGTCACCGGAACATTCCCGACCAGGAGAGAAGCCGAGATCGCGGTCGAGCACCTCGTTCAACAATACGGCCTGGAACGCACCGACATCTTCATCGAGCCGAGTTCCCGAGAGAACAGTGCAGGTGTCAGCTCATCCGGCGGCGACGCAAAGAGCGGGCAGCCGGATGACGACGCCGCGTTGAACGGCAGCCTCCTTGTGTCAGTCGACATCAACGAAGACGAGATGGAAGCGGTGGAGAAGGCGTTTCGCGAAGCAGGCGCCACGGACTTTGCCGTCACTTGAAACCGCTTTCCCTCCGTGCAGGCTTGCCGCAGCGTTCGCCGACAGTGTGGATTGCAGCATGAGTTCGGAGAACGAGAACAACCACACCAGGGAAACGGTGGAGCAGCTGGCCGCACTCTATGCCGAGCACGATCGCTCCACCACCACCGTGCAGCGGTCTGCCGACAGGTTGGTGCGCTTCATCGGTCGGCCAGGCTTCGTAGCTGCGGTGCTGGTGCTGATCTGGATGATCGGCAACTATTTCGCCCGATATGCCGGTTGGAAGGGGATCGAGGGCTTCCCCTTTCCCGACCTGGCGTTTGTTGCGACCGTGGCAGCGTTCATTGCGGCCCTGCTGATCCTGACAACCCAGCGGCACGAAGACGAACTCGCGGAACGGCGCTCGCAGTTGACCCTCCAGATCGCGCTGCTCAGTGAGAAGAAGGTGTCGAAGATCATCGAACTGCTTGAGGAACTAAGGCGCGAGAGCCCACTGCTCGCCTCGCGTGTCGATCCGGTCGCCGAAGAGATGGCGAGGTCGTCCGATCCGGAGGCGGTCGAGCCGATCGCAGCCACGAGACCAAACGGCAGCTGAACGCGAACCAAGGGTGTCTATTCTGCTGCGCTTGTCGAGGTCAGCGAGACTTGGGAGGAAACCGGCACGTGCGTCTTATCGGATCGTCGTTGCGAAAGGCCCAATGATCTCGCCGGCAATCGTTAGAACCCTGCGTCATAACCGGGACTATACCCGGTCCATGACGTGCACATAGCTCTCAAGCTGCCTTCTTTGCCTTTGCCTTGGCGGCTGGCTTCTTGGCTTTCGTGTCGCTCTTGCTATCAGCCAGCTCAGCTTCGGCCCCGTCGTTCTCCTCAACTTCCTCGGCGTCGCCCTCACCATCGTCAGCGGCAGGATCGGTGCTGTAGTCGAGGCCCTCGGCGATCTCCGACAGTAGCTCGTCGGTTGCTTTTTCCTCCTGCAACGTCTCATCGAGCAACGTCACAGCCTCGTCGTAGCCGAGCTTGCCAGCCCATGATTTGAGCAAGCCGTAGCGGGCGATCTCGTAGTGCTCCACCGCCTGCGCGCAGCCGATCAGCACGTGATCGGCGGCATCAGTGTCGCCGAACTCCTCTAGATCCTCTTCCATCTCGGCTGCGATGCCCTGCATCGCCTCGCAGGTCTTGGCACGGGGTGCCTTGCCGATGATCTCGAAGACCTGGGTGAGACGCTCGACTTGGTTCTGGCTCTCGTCGGCGTGCTTGAGGAACGCCTCCTTCAGTTCGTCGGCCTGCGCCGCTTTGGCCGACTTCTTGAGCGCCTGTACCGACTTCTTCTCGGCGAAGTAGACATCCTTCAGGGTTTCGTGGAACGCGTCGGCAAGCGTCTTTTCGGTGGCCATGTGAACTCTTTCCTGTTGGGCGCCTAGCGCTGGATTACGCAGTGCTCCGAGCAGGTAAGGCACATGGAGGGTGGCTGTTCCGTGGGTCACGCTGACTCTTTTTGCGCTTCCGGCCGGAACAAGCCGGCCCTGCAAGGCAAGCGTGCCGGCCGATGCAAATGGCAGCTGCGTGGAGTTGCTGACAGCGACAACTCTGCAGGGCGCCCGTGCAAAAACAGCACTTCAATCGATTTAGAAAAGGCTTACCTTGGCTTTGTACGAAACAAAGACGAGAAAGAACCAAGCCATGAACATCACCGAAGCCGTCCGCAACTACCGCCGCTACCGCACCGCGGTCAACGAACTGCGGAGCATGTCGAACCGCGAACTGGCCGACCTCGGCATCACGCGGGACAGCATCCGCGACGTGGCCCGCGGCAGCCGCTGAATTCCTCCATTCCGCCGCTCGGCAGGGCCATCCTCCCAGGCCCCGCGGATAGGTTGGCATCTTCTCCTCCCGATCGCCGGTCCACCATAGCAACACCCGCCGGATCTCATTCCCCGGCAGGTGTTGGTTTTTTATCTACCGCTAGGATGCACCAGCCAGTCTTCGCCGTTGCGTTGCAGGGCGCAGAGGTTTGTGATCACATGGGCGGAACGACACCGTTCTTGCCCACCACGACGAACTCGGTCGTCAACATTCCCGCATCGTCTCTGGTGGCCGGGCCCCACACCCGACTTGCCGGCCCCAAAAAGCATTTATACGGCAAGGGA
>CAXTCF010000210.1:0-6305 GCA_964242945.1 uncultured Rhizobiaceae bacterium
GTCCATCACGCCGTCCGGCATCGACCGCGTGCAGATGGAGATCATCCCGGCCCTGAAGGCCGCTTTCCCGGACCAGGTGAGCCTGTTCCGGCTCGGCGCCGGCCCCGACCGCATGGAGATGCTGTCCTTCGCCTCGCTCCTGCGCCAAATCGAGCGCAACGAGTTCCTTGTCGCCAACTCGGCCAGCCGGCGCATGCAGGTGCGGCTTGCGCAACTGCTCCGCGTGGTCGCGACGCGCGTGCGCGAGTTCCGCGACCAGCACCCGCGCCTTGGCGACGGCGCCCGCAACTTCCGCCGCCGGGTGCGTCCGGGCGACGTGATCGTGAATTTTGGCGCCACCTGGGTCCATCCGAACTACGGTGAGTCGATCCGGGAGCTGAAGCGCCGGCACGGCGTCAAGCTCGCGCTCCTCGTGCACGACATCCTTCCGGTCACGCATCCGGCCCATGTCTCGCAGGGCCATATCGGCAATTTCCTGCGCTGGCTGGCCGACATGGCGGAAACCTGGGACCTCGTCATGACGCCTTCGCGCTACTCCGCCCAGGCGCTCTCCGCCCATCTCGCCGCAAGCGGCTTGGCCGTCCCGCCGATCCAGCCGATCCCCTTCGGCGGAGGGTTTCAGACGCGCGGCCGGACATCCGCAAAGTTGCCGATCGGCGCCGAACCGTTCGTGCTCTGCGTTTCCACCCTGGAAATCCGCAAGAACCACGCGCTGCTGCTGCGCATCTGGAAGCGGCTCTTGGCCAAGCACGGCGCGGCGCGCGTGCCCAAGCTGGTGCTGGCTGGGAAATATGGCTGGGAGATCGACGACCTGAAGCAGGAACTCCACGCGACCTCCTTTCTTAACGGCAAGGTCGAGGTGCTTTCCTGGCTGTCGGACCACCAAATCAGCAGCGCCTACGCGCGCTGCCTTTTCACCGTCTTCCCAAGCCTTTGCGAGGGGTGGGGCCTGCCCGTCACCGAGTCGCTGTCGCAGGGCAAGCTCTGCGTCGCTTCGAACGCCACCTCGATCCCCGAGGCCGGCGGCCGCTTTGCGGATTATTTCTCCCCGACGGACGAGGACGATGCCTTTGCCGCAGTGGAGCGCGCGCTGTTCGACGGCAGCTATCGCGAAGCGCGGGAAAGGGAGATCGCGCGCCATTACCTCCGTGCAAGCTGGGCCGGCACGGCGGCGGCCGTGATGCATCTGCTCGAAAGCGGGCAGATCGAGCGCCCGATCTACGCCACGGCGATACCGAAGGTGGCTTAAGCGTTTACGGTCGCGCCGACCGGCGCCCCAAGGCGGCGCAAAGCGCAAGCAGGGCTGCGGCAAGCGCCGGGATTGCCAGGATCGGCCACAACGCCTCCCAAAGCCCGATGGCTTCCGCCTCCCGCCAAGCGAAAAAGCTGAACAGCACCGGCGCCGCCACGACGATCGCGCGGACCCCGAACAGCCGGAAGAAGCGGTACTCCACACGGTTGCGGCCAAGGAAGCGGATCGTGGTGCCCACAAACAGGCCGAACCCGTTCAAAACGACTGCCGCCGCCAGCCCCCACACAACGAAAATCGCGCAGACCAGCCAGATCGCCGCCCGTCGCCGCCCCCGCAGACTGGGCGGCTCGCGCCCGAAACTCGCATAGGCGAGCCTGATCATCCCGCCCTCTCCGCCGGCCGCATCCGTTCTTGGTTCCATGAATCGGCCAGTGCTTCAAGCGCCGCCTCTTCGTTGCGGCCGGTCCTGTTCACGCCGCCTGAAAGCGAAGCGCGCAAGGCGGCGATCGTCTCGATCGGCAGGCCCTTCACGGGAACCACGTATCGGTCCACGCCGGCGCGGGCGAGCTGTGCGGAAAGCCAGATGTCGTCCACCCAGCGAAGCGCCTCGTCGCTGCTGCCGATCCCTTTCGGAATGGCTGAGGCAATTCCCGGAGGAAGCAGGTAGCCCCAGGTGCCGAACAGGATATCGACCGGCACATCGGCGACGATCCCGGAGCCGAAGACGTGGCGGAAGTCCGCGAAGCGCTTGCCCGCCTCGCGGTTGACGCCTCGCAGGCACAGCGCGGCGCCGGGGCGGCGGCGGTGGGCCGCCAGCAGCTCGCGCAGAAAGCTGCGGGGGTACACGACGTCGTCGTCCACCACCACGAGAACCGCATCCGGCTCCGCCCGCAGCGCGGCCAAGAACTTCGTTGCCGGCCCTTCGTCTTCGCAGCGGAGCACCTCGACGCCGGCGGGCAGGCGCAGCGTTTGAGGATCGGGGTAAGGGATGCCCTCGCGCCGCGAGCGTTCCGGCAAGGCAAGCACGATCCTGTCTGCCGGCTCCTCCTGGTCGAGCAGGCTGCGCAGGGCGGCCCCGATCAGGTTTGCCCGCGCGGGAACCGTGGAAAGCGAAACGACGACCCGCTCGGCGCGCCGCTCCGGTGTGCTCGGCGGGGTCACGCCGCGGGGCAGGTGAAGCCATGCGGCGCGGCCGGCTTGCCGGAGCAGCGACGGCAGGGACACGCCGGAAAATCGGTCGATCGCCCGATGCAGGTCGCGTTGGAGACTGCTTGCCTTCATGCGCAGCCGAGATGCGCGGCCGGCACGACCAGGCGGGAGGGAAACGGATTGGGCAAACGGTTGCGCTCGATCCAGCGCCGGGAAAGCGGAACCTTCTGCTCCCCTTTCCAGGTGCCGAACGTGTGGTGGCGCGCAAACATGCCGCGGTTCAACGGCCAGACGGCGGGATAGCTGAGCGGCGCCATCAGCGCGATCTGAGGCGTCACCGACACCCCCTCCCAGCCCCCTTCAAAAAGCAGCCGCGTCAGCATGCGCGGTCCCGTTATGTCCTCGACTGCCGCGCGGTCGGGCGAAGGGTGTTGTTCCGCCAGTGCGAAGGCTCGCTGCGCCGCCGCGAGGAAGAACGGGTGGCCGGGAACTGCCGCGAAGATGCAGTTGGCGATCTGCACCGGCCTGGCGTAGCCGAGTTCCAATGTTCTCCGCCGTCCGAGATGGGCTTCGACCGCAAGGACGCAGGAAGCCGAGGAAAGCAGAACACTGACCGGCCTCAGGCACTCCATGTCGATGTCCGCGTAAAGGCCGCCGTCGCGGAAGATGGCGGCATAGCGAAAGATGTCCGCCCGCATGACCGGAAAGGGCAGCCTGCGAAAGGCATCGACGTGTTCGGGGAAAGTCTCAGCGACCAAAGTTTCGCAATCCGCGTCGTCGAACAAGCGGCAAGTGAAATCCGGATTGCGGCGGAGCCACGTCTCTCGGAGCCGCGCCGCTCCGGGCGGCAAGGTTTTGGACTTCCATGTCTGTGTGAGACGCTTCGGGATCATCCGTCGGTTACAACAATTTACGCCGTTCCTGCCGCACGCTTACCCGGTCGCTGCCGGCCTCTTCCTCCACCCGCCTCTTCCTCCAAAGGAGTCTCGCGTGATAGGCGGGCCGCGGAAAGACTTCGCCGCCGCGAGAAGCGAAGCCGGTCGTTAGGACAATGCCGCAAGCAGTTCAAGAAGCTCTGACTATCGACAGCACGACCGCGTGGTTCGTGGGCCTGTACGTCCTGGCAGGCTGCGCGCTGGCTGCGGCAAGTCTCGCTTTCACAACGCGCAGGCCTGTGCGCCCCGACGCCAGCCTTTCCGGGAACACCGCTGGCGCAAGGCGTCCGAATCTCTGGCGCCGCCTTGTCCAGGCGCTGGCGCGGCTGCCGATCAGCCCGAACCAGATAACCGTAATCGGTCTTCTGCTGGTTGTTGCGAATTGCGCGATCTTCATCGCCTCGGAAAACCGCTTCTGGTTCGGCTCAGGCCTGATCGCCGCCGTGCTCTTCGACATGTTCGACGGCCAGATCGCGCGAGAACAAGGACGCGCGACGCGCTTCGGCGCCTATCTCGATGCGGTGATCGACCGCTACCAGGAGACAGCGATCTTCGGCGCCTTGGGGCTGGTCACGGCGGAATGGCCGGCGATCTTCCTGATCACGACAGGGTCGATGCTGACCAGCTACAACAAGGCGCGCATCGCGATGGAGCACCCGACCGCCAACAAGGCATGGCCGGACCTGATGGAAAGGCCGCTGCGGCTGACGGTGCTTTGCTTCGGCCTGATCGGGGAGCGGGCTCTGCCCGGCCTGCTGGTTCTGTCGCTCTGGTTCATGGCGCTGGCGACGAATTTTACCGCCCTCCAGCGCTTTGCGCGCGCCGGCTTCATCCTGCATGACGCGGACCGCGCCGCAAGCCGCTCCGGGCCGGCGCCTTGAACGGGTCTGCCGCTTCCGCTGCGCCGAGCTTCCGGCGCATGCTCCGTGCACCGCATCAGCTGATCGCCATGTCCGGCGGGCTGGGGCTGCTGCCGCAGGCGCCGGGCACGTTCGGATCGCTGGCCGGTTTCGCCCTGTTCGCGGCGTTGCAGGTGTTTCCCTTGCCCGTGCGCTTGGCCGCTTATGTCCTGCTCTTTGCGCTGTTCAGCTGGGCGGCGGGCAGGACGGAGCGGGACTTCGGCAAGCCCGACCTTCAGGCGATCGTCGTGGATGAGACGATCGGCATGAGCCTGACGCTGGAATTCGCGCACCCCACGCTCCTGGGTTGGGCGGCTGCCTTCCTGCTTTTCCGCGCGTTCGACATGGCAAAGCCCTGGCCGGTGAACCTCGCGCACGGCGCGAAGGCGGGCGGCGGTGTCCTCGTGATCCTGGACGATGTCGGCGCGGCGCTCTATGCCGGGTTGGCTGTCGCCGCGCTGCATGCGGCCGGGCTGCCGTGACGGGGCTTCAGGTCTGCCTGACGGTGGACGTCGAGCCGGACTGTCCGCCTTTTCTCTGGACGTGGCGCGGCATGGAGGAGGGCCTGCCGCGGTTGCTTGACGTGTTCGCTGAGGAAAGCGTGCCAGGCACCTTCTTCACCACCGGCGATGCGGCGCGACGCTTTCCCGACCGCATTGGGCGCATTGCGGCCGAGGGCCACGAGCTGGCCTGCCACGGCTTCTGGCACAAACCGTTTCGAGCGATGCGCCGCGAGGAGGCACGCGCCGAAGTTGCGGACACGAACGAGATTCTTCGGAGGTTCGCTCCGGTCACGTCGTTCCGCGCGCCTTTCCTCTCCTTCCCCGAAGGCTTTCTCGACATGCTGCCGTCCGAAGGCATTACGCTCGACGCCTCGCGTGCCGCCTACAAGCCGATGGAAAAGGAAGCGGCCAGCCCGCAGCCCGGCTTCACGAGGCTGCGCGCCTCCGTCACGTCAAGCGTGCTGCGGCTGCCGGCGCGCTTACGCGATCCCTGGCTTCTCGCGTGCAAGTCGCCGGTGGTGCTGTTCGTCCACCCCTGGGAGTTCGTCGATCTCCGCCGGACCGATATCCGGTGGGACTGCCGGTTCCGCACCGGCGACACGGCGCTGCGCTGTTTCCGCTCCGCGATCCGCCTGTTCAAGGCGCGCGGCGCCGAGTTCAGGACAGCGCGGGCGCTGGCAGCGGCGCTGCCGCGCGCGAATCGCTGAGCGCCCTGCGGTAAAGGTGCTCGTGCTGCTCGGCGATCGCGTTCCAGTCGAGCCGCGCCAGCGCCGGGCGGCTGCCGGACATGGCAGCGAGCAGCGCCGGCTTCGCGGCAAACTCCGCAATGGCCTGAGCCATGCCTTCGTCGTCTTCGGCAAAGAAGCCGTCCTCGCCGTGCCGGATGAAGTCCGCAAGGCCGGTCCCCGCGCGGCCCAGGACGGGCAGGCCGGCGGCGCGCGCCTCCAGCGCGGCGATGCCGAAGGACTCCTTGATTGAGGGCAGCATGAAAAGGTGCGAGCCGCGGTAGAGCGTGCGGAGCGCATCGCGGTCCAGCCAGCCGAGGGTGCGGATCTTCTTTTCGAGGCCCCCGCGCTGGATTGCCCGGTGCAGCGCCCGGCCGTGGCTGCCGTCACCCGCCACGTGAAGTTCCAGGCGCCGTCCATGTGCCGCCGCAAGCGCCTCGGCTCTGCGGAAGATGGCGGGCAGCGCGAGCGGCCGCTTGGTCGCCTCAAGGCGCATCGCCGTCACGATCCGGAGCGGCGCGCCGTTGCGCAGGGGCCGCGTTGCACCGGCAGGCCGCCAGAAGGCGCTGTCGTGGCCGTTGGGTAGGATGTGGACGGAAAGTTCAGGGTCGATCCGCTGCAACTGCTGAGCGATGCGGTGGCTGACGCCGGAAAGCATCACGCCTTCGCGGCGCGCCCAGCCGGAGAGCCTGTCATAGCCGCGCAAAAGCGCGGGCAGGGCGCTCATGCTGGAATGGAAGGTGAAGATGGCGGGAAGGTCGAGCCGGCGTGCCGCCGCGGCGCCCGGCCCGGCCCCCCGGGCGCCCACGCGCGGGGGGGGGGGGGGGGGGGGGGACGGCCGC
>CAXTCF010000211.1:0-6278 GCA_964242945.1 uncultured Rhizobiaceae bacterium
CGGAACGCCCGCTTGGCAGCGGGGCTTTCGCAACTGGATTTGGTGGCCAAACTAGAAGTCATGGCCGAGGATCATGGGATCAGCCAAGCCTATTTGAGCGGCTTGGAAAACGGAAAGAAGAACCCGACGCTCGCAACCTTGTGGGCGATTTCGCAGGCGCTGGCAGTTCCAGTTTCCGACCTCGTGTCGGAGCAACCGAAATCAGCATGCTAGCTGTTGGGGCCGAGATTGGGGCCGGCGCAGCCCGGTCCGCATTTTTGGCAGTGAAAACAAAGGATTAAAAGCGAGTTGTGGCGGACAGAGAGGGATTCGAACCCTCGATACGCTTTCACGTATACACGCGTTCCAGGCGTGCGCCTTAAACCACTCGGCCATCTGTCCGCTTCGGTTCCGCAGGTTTGGTAAAGACGGAACGGCTCGCATCGCGAAGCGCCGGCTCATCTAATGGATCATGCGCGCCCTGCCAAGCCGCGTGCGGCGCCTTTTGCCGCTTTCTTCCGGCCGTCGTGCCCCGCGGAAATAAGGCCAGAGCGAACGGTGCGGGATGTGGCGGAGGCGCGGACGGTGGAGCTTGCCGGAGGAAGGACCAAGGGTCTAGCTTTGATCCGATCGCTAGCCTTGCCTGCCTCCAACCTCTCCGGGAGTTTCCCGCCTGAACCGCGTTCTGTCGCTCCTCCGCCTTCTCCTGCGCGTCGCGAGCCTCATGGTCCTGGCGGCTGCGGTCGGCCTTGCCGTGCTCGATGCGGCACGGAGCATCGCCGCGGAAGCGTGGGTTCTGACGCCGCTGCGGGCAAGCTGGGCGGATTTCTGGCCGGACGGCTTGGCTCGCTTCGACGTCTGGGCGGGCGGTGCCCTGCCGGCCTATCTGCAAGGCGCGATCCTCCGGCCGGTGCTAGGCTTTCCCGGCTGGGCCGTTCTCGGCGCCGCTGCCCTGGTCCTCGGCATGGCCGGGTTTCAGCCGGAGGCAGCGTATGACAGTGCTGAAACCGCAGGCGCGTCCCGCTGGCCGAAGGCCAAGCGGCATCCCATCTAAGGGAAAACACAAAACGAGGAGCTTTCTCATGTTTTCCCTAGGCGATCTCCTGGGCGGCAAGAAAACGCAGATGCCCAAGGCCGACGACGCGCTGCCCGGCCGGACCGAGGCGATCCCCACCTCCAAGAACCACTTCGTTTCCGGACACCCGCTGAAGGGGCCGTATCCCGAAGGCACCCAGACCGCCCTGTTCGGCATGGGCTGCTTCTGGGGCGCCGAGCGCTTGTTCTGGCAGACCGAGGGCGTGTGGGCGACGGCGGTCGGCTATGCCGGCGGCCTGACGCCCAACCCGACCTATCGCGAAACCACCACGGGCCTGACCGGCCATGCCGAGGTCGTGCTGGTGGTGTTCGACCCCAAGCTCGTGTCCTATGCCGACCTCCTGAAGATTTTTTGGGAGGCGCACGATCCGACGCAGGGCATGCGCCAGGGCAACGATGTCGGCACGACCTATCGTTCGGCGATCTACACGTTTGGCGCGGAACAGCTTGAACAGGCCAAGGCCTCGCGCGACGCATACGAGGCTTCGCTAAGGCAAGCGGGCAAGAGCCGGATCACCACCGAGATCGAGCCGGCGCCGGCCTTCTACTTCGCGGAAGCCGAGCACCAGCAGTACCTCGCCAAGAACCCCTACGGCTATTGCGGCCTGCAGGGCACCGGCGTGGCCTGCGCGATCCCGCGCAGCGCGGAAACCGCACCCGCGGCCTGAGGCGCAGCAACAAAGATTCCGCGTGCGGATTTTTTTGGCGCATGCAACAGTGCGCGCATGTGCGGGCCTTTTCGATAGGGGAGGTCCGTCATGCGTCGCGCGCTTCACGCCTCTTTCCCGGCTTCCAGGTGCGGGACGCTCAAGCTCGGAAAACAAGAACCGACAGGGTGTGGATCACTATGAAGCGTTTTCTCCTGGGCCTCGTCGCTGCGACGGCCCTTTCCGTTCCGGCCCTCGCCGCCGATGTCGAGCCGGCCGTCATCTATGATCTCGGCGGCAAGTTCGACAAATCCTTCAACGAAGCGGCCTTCCACGGCGCGGAGAAGTTCAAGGCCGACACGGGCATCGCCTTCCGCGAGTTCGAGATCTCCAACGACGCCCAGCGCGAGCAGGCGCTGCGCAAGTTCGCCGAGGACGGCAACAACCCGATCGTGATGGCCGGCTTCATGTGGGCGCCGACGCTGGAAAAAGTCGCGCCGGACTTCCCCGACACCAAGTTCACCATCATCGACGCCACCGTGGACAAGCCCAACGTCCGCTCGGTGGTGTTCAAGGAGAACGAGGGCTCCTACCTCGTCGGCGTTCTGGCCGGCATGGCTTCCAAGTCCAAGAAGACCGGCTTCGTCGGCGGCATGGACATCCCGCTGATCCGCAAGTTCGCCTGCGGCTATATCGGCGGCTCCAAGGCGGCGGGTGCTACCGCTGTGATCGAGAACTACACCGGCGACACGCCGGCGGCCTGGAACGACCCGACCAAGGGCGGCGAGATCACCAAGTCGCAGATCGACCAGGGCGCCGACGTGGTCTATGCCGCGGCGGGCGGCACGGGCGTCGGCGTGCTCCAGGCGGCGGCGGACGCCGGCAAGCTCGGCATCGGCGTCGATTCCAACCAGAACGGCTTGCAGCCCGGCAAGGTGCTGACCTCCATGATGAAGCGCGTGGATGTCGCCGTGTACAATTCGTTCATGGACACCAAGGACGACAAGTTCACCGCCGGCATCAACGCGCTGGGCCTCAAGGAAGGCGGCGTGGACTATGCCGTGGACGACAACAACAAGCCTCTGATCACGCCGGAGATGCAGGCGGCCGTGGACAAGGCCAAGGCCGACATCATCGCCGGCACCGTGCAGGTGCATGACTATATGGCCGACAACGCCTGCCCTTATTGACCCGGACACCTGGAAACTGCGTGAAGGCGGGCTGCGAAAGGCAATATCTGCGCTTCCGGTGCTCACGTACCATCAAGGTACGCTCCGCTCCGGTTCTCGAAATTGCCATTCTCGCCTCGCCTTGACGCATTTCCAGGCGCCCTTGCGTCGTAGCTGAAGATGGCAAAACCGCCGGTCCCGAGGAACCGGCGGTTTTGTTTTGCGCAGACGCGAAAAGCCCTTCCGCTGCACCGCACAATCGCGCATCCTGGCGTAAACACAGGGGGACATCGGCATGGCGAAAGAGATTCTCTGCGGCTTCGGGATCGACGTGGATGCCGTGGCGGGCTGGCTCGGCTCCTATGGCGGCGAGGACTCGCCCGACGACATCTCGCGCGGCCTGTTTTCCGGCGAGGTCGGCAGCCCGCGCCTGCTGAAGCTGTTCAAGCGGCTGGACATCCGGACGTCCTGGTTCATCCCCGGCCACTCCATCGAGACGTTTCCGGATGAGATGAAGGCGGTGGCGGATGCCGGCCACGAGATCGGCATCCACGGCTACACCCACGAAAACCCGATCGCCATGACGCGGGCCCAGGAGACCGCGGTGCTCGACAAGTGCATCGACCTTGTCGAAAAACTTTCGGGCAAGCGGCCGACCGGCTATGTCGCGCCATGGTGGGAGTTTTCCAACGTCACCAACGAGCTGCTGCTGGAACGCGGCATCAAGTACGACCACTCGCTGATGCACGACGACTTCACGCCCTATTACGTGCGCGTCGGCGACAAGTGGACCAAGATCGACTACGCCGGCAACCCGTCGGACTGGATGGTGCCCCTGACGCGCGGCCAGGAGACCGATCTGATCGAGATCCCCGCCAACTGGTATCTCGACGACCTGCCGCCGATGATGTTCATCAAGAAGGCGCCGAACAGCCACGGCTTCGTCAACCCGCGCGACATCGAGCAGATGTGGCGCGACCAGTTCGACTGGGTCTATCGCGAGATGGACTATGCGGTGTTCCCCATCACCATCCACCCCGACGTGTCCGGCCGCCCGCAGGTTCTCCTGATGCTGGAGCGCCTGTTCGACTACATGAAGGGGCATGAGGGCGTAAGGTTCGTCACCATGAACGAGATGGCCGACGACTTTGCCGCGCGCTCGCCGCGCAAGACGTAGGAGCGGGGCATGTGCTCGCTTTGCGGCGTGCTGGGCGTCGAGGATCACTGGAGCGACGCGGTGGCGCGCCCCGGCGTGTTCTCGCGCAACGCGGATGCGCGCGAGCGCAGGCTGGAACGCGCACGGCGCGTGGAGGCGGCGAATGTTGTGCTGCGCGCCTACCGCCTTTCCTTGAGCGACTGGCAGGGCCGCGCCTACCTGCTCTCGACCGCGACCGGCAAGACGGAGGTGGTGGAAAGCCTCGCCCATCTCTGGCCGGCGGCGGAAAAGCTTTCCGGCGGAGTGTTCGACCCGCTCGACGCCGACTTGCAACGGCGCGTGGCGCACAGCCCGTGAGCGCGCCGCTTTTCACGCCCGTTCACCTGCTCACCGGCTTTCTGGGTTCGGGCAAGACGACGCTGCTGCGACGCCTGCTGAGCGATCCCGCGCTGGCGAATGCCGCCGTGCTGATCAACGAGTTCGGCGAGGTCGGGCTCGACCATCACCTGCTGGAGCGCATCGACGAGACGACCGTGCTGCTGCAATCCGGCTGCCTGTGCTGCACGATCCGAGGAGAGCTGGCGGCGGCGATCCGCGACCTCCATGCGAAGCGGGAGCGCGGCCTCGTGCCCGCCTTCGACCGGCTGGTGATCGAATCGACGGGCTTGGCCGACCCGTTCCCGGTGCTTTCCACGATCGCGGCCGATCCGGTGATCGCCCACCACTTCCGCTCGGCCGGCACCTGGACGACCGTGGACGCGGTGAACGCGCCGGGCAACATCGAAACACGCGGGGAAGCGCGCAAGCAGATCGCCGCGGCAGACCGGATCTTTCTCACCAAGTCCGATCTCGTGGCGCCGGGAGAAGCCGCAGCGCTGCTTCGGCGGCTTTCCCGCGTGAACCCCGGCGCAAGCGTTGCCGACGTCCATGACGCGAGCTGGACCGTGGAAGACCTCCTGCGCGCCCAACCGGCTTTCGTCTGCCGCGAACTGCCGGAGGCGGTTCTGCCGGCTCCGGCGGGCAACGGTCATGCGGGAGCGGCAAGCGCGTTTTCCATGGTGTTCGACCGGCCGGTGGACTGGACCGCGTTCGGCGTGTGGCTCTCCATGCTGCTGAACCGGCACGGGACGAAAGTGCTGCGGGTGAAAGGCATCCTCGACCTGGAAGGGGAGCCGCGCCCGGTTGCGGTGCACGGGGTGCAGCACCTCGTCCACCCGCCGGTCCACATGGAGGGGTGGCCGAGCGAGGACCGCCGCTCGCGCCTGGTGTTCATCGTGGACGGTTTGGCGGAAGAAGCGATCCGGCGCTCCTTCGAGGTGTTCGTATTGAGGGACTTTTCGGGCGCGCGGGCGGCGGCTTGAGAGCGGGGCCGCCAAGCCGGCAGCGTTCCCTTGCCATGAACAAGCCGCGCCGCTAGGGAGCCGCGACGCTTTTTTCCAAGAGACAAAGAATGGCATCGCGCAAACTCCTGCTTCTCCCCGGCGACGGCATCGGCCCGGAGGCGATGGCGGAGGTGCGCAAGCTGATCGCGGCGATGAACGCGACGCTGCGCACCGGCTTCGAGACCGAGGACGGGCTGGTCGGCGGCTCGGCCTATGACAGCCACGGCAAAGCCATCTCCGAAGAGGACATGGGAAAGGCGTTTGCCGCGGACGCCGTGCTGTTCGGCGCGGTGGGCGGGCCGAAATGGGACGGCGTGCCCTATGAGGTGCGTCCCGAAGCGGGCCTGCTCCGCCTGCGCAAGGACATGGGGCTTTTCGCCAACCTGCGCCCGGCCATCTGCTATCCCGCCCTTGCCGCTTCCTCCTCGCTCAAGCGGGAACTGGTGGAGGGGCTGGACATCCTGATCCTGCGCGAGCTGACCGGCGGCGTTTACTTCGGCGAGCCGAAGACCATCGCCGACCTCGGCAACGGCCAGAAGCGCGCGGTGGACACGCAGGTCTACGAGAGCTACGAGATCGAGCGCATCGCGCGCGCGGCCTTCGAGCTTGCCCGCACGCGCCGCTCCCATGTGACCTCCATGGAGAAGCGCAACGTCATGAAGTCCGGCGTGCTGTGGCACGAGGTGGTCACGCAGACCCACCGCGACGGCTACACCGACGTGCACCTGGAACACATGCTGGCCGATGCCGGCGGCATGCAGCTGGTGCGGGCGCCCAAGCAGTTCGACGTGATCGTCACCGACAACCTGTTCGGCGACATGCTGTCCGACGTGGCGGCGATGCTGACGGG
>CAXTCF010000212.1:0-6199 GCA_964242945.1 uncultured Rhizobiaceae bacterium
TGATCGAGAGCTTTCGCGTTGCCGGCATGGGCCACGGCACGCCGCTGGCTGTAAGCGGCGGCGAGGCTTATGGCGCAAGCGGCCCCTACATGCTCGACGTCGGCATCTCGTCCACGCTGCGCATCGCCGAGTTCTGGGGCATCGCCGGCCGCAAGGCGCCAAAGGCTAGCCGATCACCCGAAGCCGCGGCGGCGCAGCCGCAGACCAGCCTGGTGCGTGCGGCGGAAGAGACCGAGGGCGCGCATCGCGAGCCCCCGCGCCTGCTGCGCGACGTCAAGGTCGAGCCGCCGCCTGCCGCTGCGCCCTCGAAGCTCCAGAGCACGATCGAGAACGCCCTGCGTGCCGCCGGCGTGATGAAGTAGCGCACCCCGCCGGCAGGCAGGCCCTTCCAACGGCGGGCAGGGCTGCGGGCCGTTGCCGCGAACTTTGCGCAAACGATCTCTTCCCGGCTTGCGTCCGCGTCGGCCGGGCTCTAACCCTTGCGCGCGGGATCGCCGGCCAAGGGAAGGCGCGGCGGTTCCGGAGAAAGCATAGGGCTGAGGGGCCTCAAAGAAAATGTTGTTTGCACGAAAGCGTCTGGCGCATCGCCTTCTGGCGGCTGCGGCCGTCCTCCACTTCACGCTCGCGCCGAGCCTGCTGCTGCCCCCGCGCTTCGAGGCGTTCGCCGCGCCGGCCGCGCGAAAGGCAACCGCCGACGGCCTGCTGGTTCAGGCGCAGAAGAGCCTGGCGCTGACGGTGGCTTCCGCGCGCCGCTCGCCTGGGATCAAGACCAAGGCCGCGGGGCCGTTCGTCAAGGCGCTTGGGCAGGCCGACAAGGCCTTCAAGGCCCTGCGCAAGGCCGCCGCCTCGAAGAGGCCGAAGGATTTCGCCCGCGCGCTGGCGGCCGCCAACCGCGCGGTCGGCCGGTTCAACGGCGCCTACCGCCTGTCCGGCCTGACCGACAAGCCGGTCAAGAAGAGCGTCGGCGACCTCAACAAGAGCTGGAAGGCCTATTTCAAGCGGGTGGGCGGCGCCAAAACCGCCGCCACGCCGAAGAGCACGAAGGAGAACGCCCGCCGCATCTCCGCCCTGAAGGGCAGGCTGTCCAAGCTCGGCAGCCGCGGGAACGTCGATCCGCGGCAGAAGCGCGAGTTGCAGCGGATGCAGCGCGCGCTGGAGCGCGCCGAAGCGGCAAACCGCATCGCCGCCAGCCAGTGGCTGGCGCTCGCCATGCTCGACGAGGTCTTCGGCTGGTACGGCGGCTTCTACGACTATGTCGTGGTCTATGACCCCGCCTACGCCGCCGACTACCGCGACGTCTATGCCTATTGGGGCGACGTCAGCACCTACTACGACGTGCAGTACGAGAGCTACTACGAGAGCTACTCCTTCACCTCCTACGAGGAGAGTTATACGGTCGAGGAGGAGTACAGCGTTTCCTTCACCTCGGAGGAGGAAACCCTGATCACCACGGAGGAAACCCAGGTCGAAACCTCCGTCGAGACGCTTTACCAGGAGTCCGAAGCCTCGTCGGTCCTGGAAACGGAAGAAGCCGCGCTCCAGCAGGAAGAGCAGAACGTCGGCTCGGCCGCACCCGTCGAGGACCCCGCCGCCATCGCCGACCCGGAAGCCGACGCCCAGACGCTGGACGAATCGGCCGCCCCCATCGACGAAGACGACGCCTTCGCCCTTTCGACGGGAGATGCAGCGGGCGACGCCGCACCGGCTGCCGACGATGCCGCAGACACGGCACCGGCGGATAACGATGCCGCCACGACCGCGCCGGATGAAAACGGTGCAGCTTCGCCCTCCGACGACAACGCCGACCAGGCGCAGCCGGACGACGACGGCAGCGCCGTCGATACGCCGGCGGATGGGGATGACGGTACGACGGCGCCGGACGACCCGCAGGCCGACCAGCCCGACGAAGGCGAGCCCGACACCGCCGCGCCGGACGACGCGAGCCCGGATGGCGATCAAGCGGAGCCCGATCAGCCGGACGGTTCCTCCGCCGAGGCGCCAGACGACCCTCAACCGGAAGAAGCCGCACCGGAAGAGGCTGCTCCAGAAGAGACAGCTCCGGACGATAGCCAGGGGGAAGAAGCCCAGCCTGAGGTGGACGCCGCGCCGGAAGCCGAGCCGTCGTTCGAAGAGGCCGCCCCCGAACCGGAACCCGCTTTCCAAGAAGCCGAGCCTGAGCCTGCTTACCAGGAAGCGGCGCCGGAACCCGAACCGGAACCTGCCCTCCAGGAAGCCGAGCCGGAGCCTGAGCCGGTTTACCAGGAAGCGGCGCCGGAGCCGGAACCCGCGGCGGAAGAGCCCGCCTACGACGGCGGCGGCGGCTCGGACGACGGCGGGGAGTGATCCCCGCATTTCTCCTCATGCGGCGGATTAAGCATCCGCCGACATAAGCGTGGGAGCGAGCGGCGAGCCGCTTGTGGTAAGCGAAAAGTTAAGGGAAAACCGGCCGGCGCAATGATTGCGTGCCGTGTTGTCCTCGCGCCCTGGATTTTTGGGTGGAGCGAGAACAATCCGGGCAGGCGGATGAGGTTGCCGGTTCCAGTGTCGAGCGTTGCCCCAACTTCTCGATCCCGCGTCTTTGCGCGGCTGCGCTTGGCCGTCGCCGTGCTTCGCGAATGGGTCGATGCGGCTGCCGCCGAGTTCCGCTTCCACGCGCTCGGCGCATGGGACGCCTCATCTGAGATGTCCGCGCGCATGAAACTTTTCGGGTGGCGGCGCGCCGCCGTCGAGCTTGCCAGCGAAGGCGCGACGCTGGGCGCGGCCGGCTCGGTCGTCCTCCTTCTCCTGGCCATGCCCGCCTTCAAGGCGACGGAAAGCGACTGGCGCGCGGAGGGCGATTTCGCGGTCACGTTCCTCGACCGCTACGGCAATGAGATCGGCCGGCGCGGCTCCTTCCGCCGCGATTCCGTGCCGGTGGACGAGATGCCGGAGCACCTGATCCAGTCCGTGCTGGCGACGGAAGACCGCCGCTTCTTCAGCCATTACGGCATCGACCAGTTCGGCCTTGCCCGCGCGCTTATGACGAACCTGCGCGCCAACGGCGTCGTCCAGGGCGGCTCCACGCTGACCCAGCAACTGGCCAAGAACCTGTTTCTGTCCAACGAGCGCACAGTGGACCGCAAGATCAAGGAAGCGTTTTTGGCGCTCTGGCTGGAAGCCAACCTGTCGAAAAAGGAGATCCTCCAGCTCTATCTCGACCGCGCCTATATGGGCGGGCCGACCTTCGGGGTCTCCGCTGCGGCCGAGTTCTACTTCGGCAAGAATGTCCGCAACCTGTCGCTCGCCGAGTCGGCCATGCTTGCCGGCCTGTTCAAGGCGCCCTCGCGCTATGCGCCGCACGTCAACCTGCCCGCGGCCCGCGCGCGCGCCAACGAGGTGCTGACCAACCTCGTGCAGAGCGGCTTCATGTCCGAAGGCGAGGTGCTTTCCGCCCGCCTCCATCCCGCCGACGTTGTGGACCGCGGCGACCCGGAACATCCCGACTATTTCCTCGACTGGGCCTACGCCGAAGCCAAGCGCATCGCCGCGCCGCTTGGGCTGCACGCCATGGTCGCCCGAACCACCATCGACCTGGACCTCCAGCGCGACGCGGAAGCGGCGCTGGAGTCTGGCCTGCGCCAATTCGGCAAGCAGTATCGCGTGGACGAAGGCGCGGTCGTGCTTCTGGAGAACAACGGGGCGGTGCGCGCGGTCGTGGGCGGGCGCGACTATGGCCGCAGCCAGTTCAACCGGGCAACCCGCGCCGCCCGCCAGCCGGGCTCCTCCTTTAAGCCCTATGTCTATGCCCTGGCGATGGAGCAAGGGTTTTTGCCGACGTCCATGATCTCGGACGCGCCGATCACCTGGGACGGCTGGACCCCGCGCAACTATTCCCGCTCCTTCAGCGGCAAGATCTCGCTGACGACCGCCCTGGTGCATTCGGTCAACACGGTGCCCGTGCGCCTCGCCAAGGAGAAGCTCGGCATCGAGCCGATCCGCGCGCTTGCGGCGGCGATGGGCGTGGAAACGCCGATCGAGGACCAGCACTCGATCGTGCTCGGCACTTCGGGGATGACCGTGATGGACCAGGCGACGGGCTACAGCGTCTTCGCCAACGGCGGTTATGCCGGCACGCGCTTCGGCATCGCCCAGCTTTCCCAGCTGGACGGCAAGGTGGTCTATGATCACGCGCGCGACGCGCCTGCGCCCCGCCGCGTCCTGTCGGAGCATGCGGTGGCGGCGATGAACGGCATGCTGGTGCAGGTTCCCGAAATCGGCACCGCCAAGCGCGCGGCGCTGCCCGGCATCCGCTCCGGCGGCAAGACCGGCACCACGCAAAGTTACCGCGATGCCTGGTATGTCGGCTTTACCGGCAGTTACACGGCAGCCGTCTGGCTCGGAAACGACGACTTTTCTCCCAGCCGCGAGATGACCGGCGGCACGCTGCCTGCGGTTGTGTGGAACAGGCTGATGACGGATGTTCAGCGCAATGCCGGGCGAAAGCCGATCCCCGGCGTCGAAACCTTCGAACCGACCGGGCCGCAGATAGCTGCGACGGCAGCCCCGCTTCCGCCGCGTACGCTTTCCGACGCGACGAACCGCATGCTGCAGGATCTTCAGAGTCGCTTCCGCGACGCGCCCGCGCCGGAACCGCAGCCCGGCACCGCGATCCTATCCGCGCTTTGACACGACCTTCGCCCAGCTTTGCTGTCTCGCTGCTGCGAACAACGGTGCTTGCCGCCCTTGCCCTGCTGATCGCCGTCGGCGGCGGCGCGGCAAGCGCCTGGCTCGCAGCACGGAGCCTTGATCCGGTGTCGTCCGGTCCCGGCTGGCACGCGCTGCCGGATCGGGCGGCGCGGGCGAGCAATCCCTACCGCCGCGATCCCGCAGGCCGCCGCTTCGCGCTCGATGCGAAGGCGGGCGAGAAGCTGCTTCTCGTTGCAACGCAGAGCGACAGCGGCGCCCCGCTGCGATCGGACTGCACCTACAAGCTCTCTGGCCGCATGCCGCCTTCCCGAATCTGGACGATCGCGGCGCTGGACACATCTCTGGCGTCACCAGGAGCATCCCCTGCCGGTCTCTCTTCAACTGGCGCGGTGTGGCATCCGGACGGCAGCATCACCATCAGCATGGGGTTCGAACCTGCTCCAGGGAACTGGCTGCGCCTGTCGGGTGAGGCACGACCCTTCGTTCTTCTGGTCGGGCTGTATGACACGCCCTCGGTGGACAGCGGCGCCCTCAATGACCTTCCCTTGCTGGCGATCAGGCGCGAAGCCTGCCGGGACATGCCGCAATGAGGCGCTTGGGCTACAGCCTCGTCGTCGGCGCGGCAGGGGCCGGGCTGGTTCACTTGGCGATCGTTCTCGCTTTGCCGGCCGTTTCCGCGGAGAACACTTGGAACGGCGTGAAACAAGCGCTCCCGCGGGACCGGATGGTGCGATCCGGCTTGCCGGTCTTCGCTCCGGATCCGTTGTTTCGCGTCGCGGCCTGTCGCGTCGATCTGCGCGAAGGCGCCGTTCGTGTGACCGCGTCCGGTTCCGTTTCCGCCTGGTCTCTTTCGGTTTACGCCCCGGATGGGAGCGGCCTGGCGAGTTTGAACGACCGCAGCGCGCCAGCAGCCTTATTGGACCTACGCTTTGTGTCCCCTGTTCGCGGCGTCTCTGCTGAAGCCGCGCCTCCTGCAAACCCGCCGCTGGAGGTGGATGCGGAAGAAGCGCTGGTGGTGCTGGAAGTTTTCGTGCCGGACAAGAGCTGGTCGGCCGCAACCGAGGCATTCCTATCGTCGGCAGCCTGTCAGCGAGCCGCTGAAGGTCAGTGACGCGCCGGTGCGGCGGCCTGCACCGCGGCGCTTGTATCTTGTCGCCGGTCCTCGTCCCCCCAGCGCTCATAGCGCACACAGGGGAGGATAACCACGGTCGGCATGAAATCCGCGTCGCTAGTCTTGCGGGTGAAGCTTCTGCTGCGGTTCTGGCTTGAGAAGGGAAGTATTTGAGCAGACACGAGCAAGCTCTCCTGGGGAACGATCGGAGCAGAAACGCCACGCCTCCTTCAGGCCATCAGGCCAGCAGATGGTTAAAGCAGCCTTAATCCAAACGGTGGAATGCGCAGCGTTGCGGCCCTGCAACACTCGTGAACCCCATACCGTCCTGTTTGCGAAAGGCGACGGAGCCTAGAGCATCGGACGGTTAATCGCACGCAGTCTGCCGGCCGGGGGCGGGCG
>CAXTCF010000213.1:0-6179 GCA_964242945.1 uncultured Rhizobiaceae bacterium
GCGCGAAAGCTCCGCCGACCGTGGCCGTTCCGTCCGTTTCCTGCGCCATGATGCCCCCCGATCCCCAACGCGTCATCCGCTGGCCCGCGCAAACCCGTAGGCAAGAAGCCCTGAGCGGCGGCGCAGCCCTTCAACGGAACCGGCCGCCTTTGCGCGCAATGGCGCCCGGCACCATGTTCCCGATCGTTGTCTCCCGCGCCACAGCGCTTGGCAAACAAGATAAAGGCAAAAATCAGGAGAAATCCTGAATCAGCCCGCTGCTCGACTCCGCGACCGAGACGATCCAGCAAAAAACTTCTGCGCAATGCAAAGAAAAGCTAAGCACCTGTGCAGTCTTCCGCCGGCCTGTCCAATGCCCCTCCGGGAAACTGAGCCCAGCGGACACGCTCGCCCTGAACCCGGTGCCTGTCTTAGAGCCCGTTTCATCATCCGGCGGCGGAGGGCCGGCGAGGGCTTTTCGTGCCCTGGCGAGACGCCGAACGCAGCCGATGCTGGTTGCATCGGCGAGGATCGGCGACGAAGCCAGAGCCGAAAAGAACCGCCGGACCGACCCGACCGGATTATGAAACGGGCTCTTACACCCAGCCGTGGTTCAATTGCTCGTCGCGAAGATGCCGGCGCCGTTAGATTCAGGCGGGCTGTGGTGAAATACGACGACGGCAGCTCGTGATCCCGGAACAGCCTCCGCGCTCGGTCGCCAGCCCCGCCGGCGGGCCGGGACTGCCTGCAACCCGGCGTTTCGCCAGCTTCGTCGGCAGTCCCGCATGAGACGCAGACGCTCACCGATTTTTAACCGTGATCGTAGTTCCCTCATTTTGTGTTGTTGCGTGCGGAATCCGGAGTTTGCGTTGTCCATTGATGCCAGACTGATCGTCCGAAGCCGCGCAAGCAGCCCAGGTCTCCGCGAAGCCGCATCCCGCCTGGAAGAAGAAGTGTGGGAGCCGTTCGGCTTCTTGAGCAGCACCAGGGCCCACCAGCGCTACTATTCCGGCATCCTCGACCGCTTCGCCGAATTGCAGCTCTGCCTGGTGGACGAGGAAACGGAGGAGCCGGTCGCGCTGGCCAACTGCGTGCCTTTTGCATTTTCCGGTGGCCTGGACACCTTGCCGCAGGAAGGGTGGGACTGGCTCGTCGAAACCGGCGGCGAACGCCGCGGCACGCATGCGAACATGCTCGGCGCTTTGGCCGTGTCCGTGCCGGAACGGCACCGGGGCAGGGGCTTTGCCCGCGTCCTCATCAGGGCCCTGAAGGACCTTGCCATCCGCAAAGGCTTCGAAGGCTTGGTGGTTCCGGTGCGGCCGACGTCGAAGTGGCGGCATCCGCAGGTGCCGATGGCCGAATACATGCATTGGCGCAACGATGCCGGGGCCAGCTACGATCCCTGGCTGCGCAGCCACGTTTCGCAAGGCGCCCGCATCATCAACGCCTGCGAGCGCTCGATGGTCGTGGAGGAGCATGTCGCCTTCTGGGAAACCTGGTCCGGCCGCCGCTTCGGCGTGTCGGGCAGCTACACCATCGCGGGGGCTCTCTCCCATGTCGAAATCGACCTGGAGCGGCAGACCGGCCGCTACCAGGAGCCTAACGTGTGGGTCGGCTACGCCATCTGAGCCCGACCCGGCCCGCGTTGCCGCCGGAGGAACGACGGGCCGTCAGGCGTATCCTGGCGGACTGTTAGGCCACGCGCCGGAACACCGGCGCCTTTTCCCGCTTGATCCAGACTTCCGCAGGCGAGCAGGCATGCAGGGCGCGCCTGTCGGCGTCCGAGCCCCTCACCATGCGCCACAGCCACAGGGCGCGCGCGCACCGGCCGTTGGCTGCGGTCAGGGCGCGCAGAAGCTGGAACAGCGAAACCAGCTCGTCGGCCGTAACGGCGCGCGCATTCGCAAGGGCGAGAAGCTGCTCAAGGCCTGCGGCCATTGCGCCGGCAGCGGGCTCCCCTTCATCGAAGCAATTTGCTGAGCGCAGCCGCGCCGTTTCATCGATGTAGGAGGCAAGCACCAGGACGTTGCCGACCGAAAGCTTGTCGCACATCATCAGCCCGCGATGCGCGCTGATCTCAGCCTCGCTCGGCTCGCGGGCGCTGGGCGACAGGCTGAAACTGTTGCGGACAAAGGCGGAAAGCCGCTCGGTGGAAATCGGGGACAAGGCATACATCCAGTCAGGAGTGGCACGGATCGCCTTGAATCTCGCAACCGGGTGTAACTTTCTGATTAATTGCAACCTGAAAGAGTTTGTAAAAGGATACAGGGTTAACTGAGGCGAGCGCCGGAACAGCGCACTGGTCAAGAAATCCTGAGACTCGCCCCGCCACGGTGTCGAACGGCGCGGCGGGTTCATTCATCCTTAGCGTAAACGCTTCAAGATGCCTTCAAATCAAGGCAAGCGTCATGACGCTCTCTTTACCCCAAGTGATCTCCCCAGGCGCCTCGCTGCGGCGGCTGACTTCCGGCATCGCCGCGGCGCTGGTCGTTTCCGGCTGCATCCTGATCGCGATCATCGCCTATATCGGCTGGGCTGCGAACCGGCACGAGCAGCTCTCGGAGCGTTCCCGGATCGAGAACGCCTTGACGCAGAGCGTTGTCCGCATCCTCGATGAGCTGAAGAGCAGCGCATGGTGGGACGACGCCGTCGAGAAGATCTCGAACAACTTCGACGGCGCATTCGTGGATGCCAATTTCGGCTTCTTTTTCACCGAGACCTTCAGCCACGACGAAATCTATATCCTGGATGGGCAGAACAAGCCGATCTATGGTTTTGCCGACGGCAGCAGGCTGGATGTTGCAGCTTTCCAAAAGGAGAAGGCGGCTTTCGCCGGGGTGATCACTGAAGCGCGGGGAACGCCGGAAAGACTTGGGGTCAGGCGTGCGGACCGCTTCACGGAGAAGCAGACCGCCTACAACTTCCTGAAAGGCGCGCTGGGGCCGGCCAAGTGGGGCGCCAAGATCACGTTGGTCGACGGCAAGCCGGCTATCGCCGCGGCCATCACCATCGTGCCGAACGTGGATCTCAACGTTCTCAAAAGCACGCCTTACCTGCTGTTGAGCGTGGTGCGGATCGACGATGCGTTCCTCGCGGAAGTCGGAAAATCCCTCCTTATCCCCAACCTGCGTCTGTCCCAGGACGGAAGCGCGGCGGAGAACAGCGTCGCCGAGGCCTTTTCCACCGACGACGGCCAGGATGCCGGCACCCTCGTTTGGAAGACGAGCCAGCCCGGCCAGCCGCTTTTGACGCTGATCCTGCCGCTTGTTCTGCTCGGCGTGGTCGGCATGTGGCTGCTTTCCGCCAAGATGCTGCGGCGCTTGTCGCTGGCCTCATTGAGGCTCGCCGCAAGCGAGGCTTCGGCCCGCTATGACGCGACGCACGACGCGCTCTCCGGCCTGCCCAACCGGAGCCTCTTCTTTCTGCGGCTTACCCAGGCTTTGAACGAACGGGCTGAAGCTAGGGACGGGTCCTCCCTCGTGGTCGGCTATCTCGACGTGGACCGTTTCAAGGACATCAACGACACGTCGGGCCACGCCGTCGGCGACAAGCTCATCGTGGCGGTGGGGGCCCGCCTTTCCCAGCATCTGGGCTCGGAGTGCTTCATCGCCCGCTTCGGCGGCGATGAATTCGCGCTCTTCAGGCATTTGCGCGCCGGTGAACTGCACGACCTCGGTCCGCTGGTGATGCAGGCCTTCCGCGAACCCTTGCCGACCGACGGCACCACGCTGAAGGTCACGGTGTCGCTGGGGCTCGCGCGCTCGCCGGAGCACGGCACCGACGCGCAGGAACTGATGCGGCACGCCGACATCGCCCTTTACGTGGCCAAGCGGAACGGGCGCGATCAGGCGGTTTGCTTTGATGCCGACATGGCCCAGCACCTCACGCAAAAGCGGGAAATCGAAGTCGGACTCAGGAAGGCGCTCGCAAACGGGGGCTTGAACCTTCACTTCCAGCCGATCGTAAGCGCGCGCAGCCGGAAGATCGAAGGCGTCGAGGCGCTGCTGCGCTGGACGCACCCGACCAAAGGTCCGATTCCGCCTTCCGTGTTCGTTCCGGTCGCGGAGGAGTCCGGCCTGATGGTCGATCTCGGCGACTGGGTTCTGCGCGAAGCCATCGCCTGCGCGCCGCGTCTGGAAGGGCTTGGGGTCGCAATCAACCTTTCGCCCGCGCAGTTCAGGCAAGGCAACCTGCCGGCTTTGTTGCGGAACCTCCTGCATGAAAGCGGGGTCGATGCCGCCCGCCTCACCTTCGAGATCACCGAAGGGCTGCTGCTCGACCGCTCGCAGGATACATTCGCCACCCTTGACGCGATCCATGCGCTTGGATGCCGGATCGCGCTGGACGATTTTGGGATCGGCTTTTCCAGCTTGAAGTATCTCGTGGATTTCCGCTTCGACAAGCTGAAGATCGACCGCTCCTTCGTAAGCGGCCTGTCGGACGCGCCCGCCAACCAGGCGATCGTGCGCTCCGTCATCCAGCTTGGCCGCGCGCTCAAGATGGAAGTGGTCGCCGAGGGCGTGGAAACGCGGTTCGAAGCAGCGCTCATGCAGGCGTTCGGCTGCGACCACATGCAGGGCTATCTCTTCTCGAAGCCGGTGCCGCTCGACGAACTGACGGCCTTCGTGCAATCCTTCAACGAGGAAGCCGAAGATGCGCTGGCCGGTGACGCAGGTGCGAAGCAGCCCCGGCGGCTGTTGCAGGGTCAGAATTGAGGACCGCACTGGAACAGCCATCGGCCATGGACGACAAGCAGCAAGGAAACACCGCGTTCGACTGGTCGCAGTTCGATCCGGAAGCCTATTTCCGCCACTATTACGCCGATCCGCATCCGGACGATGAGCGGGCCGTGCGGCTGACCTGCGAAGCGTTCGCGCGGGCTCACGCGCCCGGAGCATCCCTGGATGTCGTCGATGTCGGAACGGGACCGAACCTGTTTCCGCTGCTCAGCGCCTTGCCGCGGGCGGCCAGCCTGACGGCCTGGGAATACTCCGCGGCCAACACCGACTGGCTGCGCGGGGAATTGGCGCGCGCCGAACTGCGGCCCGCCTTCGCCCGCTTCTGGTCGGTCGCGCGGGAAACCTATCCCGATGGCAACGTTCTCCCGCTCGATCCGCTGCCCGAACTGAGACGCAGGACGAGCGTTTGCAACGGGTCGATCTTCGACCTGCCGGAACGCCGCTGGGATGCGGCGACGATGTTCTTCTGCGCCGAGTCGATCACCCGCGACCGGAACGAGTTCGAAGCGGCCTGCAAGCGCTTCGCCGGAAGCGTGCGGCCGGGAGGCGCGCTGATCGCCGCATTCCTTGCGGGCTCGCAGGGCTATGACGTGGCGAAACGAAGATTCCCGGCCGTTGCCATCGACGAAGGCGACATCAGGGAAGTGTTCGGCGAGCTTTCCACGGACATGCATCTGCAACTGGTGGGCTTCGTGGAAGAAGAGGTGCGCAGCGGCTATTCCGGCATGCTCTTCCTGAGCGCCCGCGCGGCGTAGCAAAGGCGGCGTGCACAAAAGCGGCTGGGCCGACATCCTGGTGCCGGTCGATCCGAGTGAATCCCGGTCTTAAGCTTTCTTGTGCAACATCCCCGCGCAGAGGCGCTGGAAACTTGCACATGCCGCCAGTCAACTTCGAGCCCGGTCTCCGGCAGTTCTTCGGCAGAACCGCGCTGCCGATCATGCGGTTACGAAATCTGGCGGTGGACCGCATCAAGATCGACCGGAGCTTCCTCCCCAGGGGTTCGGCCAGTCCGGCAGCGACGAGGCGATCGTCCAGGTGATCGTCAGCCTGGCCAGGGCCGCGGGCCTGAAGACGACCCCAGAAAGCGTCGAGACGCCCCCGCAGGGCGAGGTTCTCAAGCGCATCGGCTGCGACGACATCCAGGGATTTCTCCTTTCCAAGCCGGTCGCGGAGGCAGAGATTGAGGAACTGCCGGGTCTGGCAGGCAAGCGGCTATCGGCTTAGACCCCGTTTCATAATTCGACGGCGGAGGGCCGGCGAGGGATTTTTGCGCCCTGGCGAGGCGCCAAACGCAGCCGATGCTGGTTGCATCGGCGAGTATTGGCAACGAAGCGAGGGCCAAAAAGAACCGCCGGACCGACCCGTTCGAATTATGAAACGGGGTCTTAGAGCGGCATACCGGCAAGTGTGCCGATTGCCGGTGCAAGGCGTTGCAAAGTTCAATTCCACACAGCTATAAAG
>CAXTCF010000214.1:0-6145 GCA_964242945.1 uncultured Rhizobiaceae bacterium
CCGCTTGGCTCCTCATCCTGAGCCTGTCGAAGGATGACAAAATCCGGCCTTCGCAAAAGGCGCGGTGCTGACCCCGTACGTCCGTGGCAACGCAGGCGCCTTCGCGCCCGCAAACCGCTGCGCGGCCGATGCCGCGAAATTTATTAACATTGCCTTAAATCGAGTACCTTGAACGGCTCTGTTTCTCTCCACACTTCAATTCCCGTGCTTGCTGCGGCGGCACTTCGGAGGAAACCATGGAAAGGCTGCTGGTCCTTCTGCTGCTGAGCGGGGCGGCGGCCTTCCTTTTGACGCGCTACGCTCTGCGCTTCCCGGCAGGCAAGATCGGCTTCGCCCTCGTCAAGGGCGCCGCGATCCTGTCCGTGCTCGCCTATGCCGCGGCCTTTCTGGTCTTCTACAAGCCGGAAGCCTGGGGAACGATGCTGGTGGAAATGGCCCGCTCGCTGCAAGAGCTTCCGGGCACGCCGACTGCTCTCGGTCTCGCGGCCATGGCAGGCGCGATCGGCGCGCGGCGCACGCAGCGCCGGGAGCCCGGCCAGCCGCTCGCGCGCACCGCCCGAAAATGGTTTCTGGGCTCCGCCGCTCTGGTCGTCGGGACGATCGTCCTGGCCGGCTGCGCGCAGCCGGGCGCTTCGGCACCCACTGCTGCGGCGCTCGACCTCCTGCGCCAGCCGGAACGCTTGCGCGACCTCGTGACGGCCAACCAGATCGTCTTCGCGGGCGGTGCCGGAAACCTGGAGCCGATCTGCCGCTGCGGCCCGAAAGTCTATCTTTCCCAGGTGGCGAAGCCGATGCGCGATGCGGTGGTGGCCGTCGAGGACAAGCGCTTCTTCCGCCACCGAGGCATCGACCCGAACGGCCTGATCCGCGCGGGGCTCCGCGTGGTGCTGACAGCGGGTAAGCGGGTGGAAGGCGCCAGCACCATCCCGCAGCAGCTGATCAAGAACACCGTGCTGACATCCGACCGCGAGGGCAGCCGGAAGTGGACGGAGTGGCGGCTCGCGCTTGCATTGCAGGACGCGATGAGCCCTGACGACGTTCTGGCCGCCTACCTCAACCAGGTGATCTTCGCCTATGACCGCGGCCGGCCGGTGGTCGGCGTGGAAAACGCGGCCCGCTTCTTCTTCGGCCGGCGCGCGAGCGACCTCAACCTGGGCGAGGCAGCACAACTCGCCGGCCTGCTCAAGGCGCCCGCGGCCTTTAATCCGCTCACCCATCCCGATCGCGCCAAGAAGCGCGCGGAAACGGTGCTGGGCCTCATGGCCGAGCAGGGCATGATCACGCGGCGCGACGCCCGGGCCACGCTGAAAAACCGCCGCGCGAAAGGGTCTTTGAAGCCGGTCTTCCCCGAAACTCGCAGCTTCGTCCAATGGGTGCTGGCCGATTTGCAGGCCGGCATGCCCGGCTTCCGCTTCAGCCGGACGACGCGGATTCCGCTTACCCTCGAAGTCGTCACGCAGGCCAACGCCGAAAACGCCTTGGAAAGCACGATGGGCCGGATCAACGCCTTGGCCCAGGCCGAAGCCGGCTTCGTGACGGTCGGCTTTGATGGGCGCGTGGTCGCCATGGTCGGCCAGCGCGATTTCGCCCGTTCTCAGCTCAACTTCGTCACCCAGACCAAGCGCCAGCCGGCTTCCACCATGAAGGCCCTGGTGTTCGCCAGCGCCTTCGAGAACAAGGCGCTCAAACCCTCGCCGTTCCTGACCGGAAAATTTGCGGTGTCCGACCGTGAAACGGCTGTGAACGCCGCGCAGAAGGTGGGTGGCGAAAAGATCGTGGCGACGGCGCGCCGGCTCGGCATCCTTGCCCCGCTCACCGACGTTGCGGCGAGCCTGGCGCTCGGCGCCAGCGAGGTGAGCCTCCTGGAACTGACGAGCGCCTACATGCCCTTCGGCACGAAAGGCATCGCCGCCAAACCATTCGGCTATCTCGGCCTCGTGCAGGACTGGCGCCTCGTCGCCTGGCACAGACCGGAAAAGGCGCGCGTCCTCTCCGTCCGCACGGCCGATGCCGTCCACGCCATGCTGCGCGCCGTGGTCACGCAAGGCACCGGCTGGCCCGCGCAAGGCATCAAGCTTGCTGCCGGCAAGACCGGCACCAACGGCGAAGCAGGCGAGCCGTTCAACCGCGACGCCTGGTTCATCGGCATGACCGACCGCCACCTGTCCGGCCTGTGGATCGGCCGGTCGGACAATCAGCTGATGTCCGGCGTGCGCGGCAGCACGGCCGCCGGCGTCTGGGCCGCGGTGGAAAAGGCGCTGCCCGGAACGCTCTAAGCTGGGCTGTGGCATGCAGTCCGGGCGCGGCGCCGGCGACCCCCTCCCCCTTGAGGGGAGGGATAAAGGGTGGGGGTAGGAACGGCGAAACTGCCGCTGTCTCGCATTTCCGGTGATTGCTTTTAGACGGCTTCAGCGGTGCTGTACCCCCACCGCGAAAGGGGAACGGGTCGCCAACGCCGCGTATGATCGTTGATCCACCCCGCCCGCTCGGCCCCTTACGCTAAAGCCTTCCCGGAACGAACTTTTTATCCACCCGTTGCCGCCGCATGGACCAGCAGACATCGCCTTCGCCTCCGCCGGCTGCGCCTTCCCGCACGCGCGACCTGACCAGCGGGCCGATCGGCTCGACGCTGCTGCTCTTCGCGCTGCCCGTTCTCGGCTCCAACGTGCTGCAATCGCTGAACGGCTCGGTCAACGCGGTGTTCGTCGGCCGCTTCTTGGGCGAGCAGGCGCTGACCGCCACCTCCAACGCCAACCTCGTGCTGTTCCTGATCCTCGGCACCGTGTTCGGCATCGGCATGGCGGCGACCATCCTTGTGGCGCAGGCGGCGGGCGCGAAGGACCTGCGCCAGGCACGCCGCGTGGTCGGCACCTCCGCCACCTTCTTCCTTGCCATCTCCATTCTTTTCTCGGCGCTGGGCTTCGTCTTCACCCGCAACATCCTGGGCTTGCTCGGCACGCCGGAGGATGCGCTGCCCTTTGCCGAAACCTATCTCAAGGTGATCTTCGTCGCGGTTCCCTTCATGAACCTGCTCGCCTTCGTGATGACCGTCCTGCGCGGTGCCGGCGACTCCAAGACGCCGTTCTTCTTCATGGCTCTGGCGGTGGTGCTGGATGCCGGCCTCAATGCGCCGCTGATCGAGGGGTGGGGCCCGTTTCCGCGACTCGGCATCGCGGGCGCGGCCTTCTCCACGCTGATCGGCCAGACGGTCAGCCTCGCCGCCATCCTGGTTCTGCTTTATGCGAAAAAGCACCCGCTGCGGCTGGCCGGCGGCGACCTCGCCTTTCTCAAGCCAGATCCGGCGCTGCTGCGCACGGTGATCGCCAAGGGCATCCCGATGGGGATGCAGATGATCGTGGTCTCGGCTTCCGCCCTGATCCTGATGGGGATCGTCAACTCCTATGGCAGCCGGACGGCCGCAGCCTACGGCATCGCCGCGCAACTCTGGACCTATGTGCAGATGCCCGCACTGGCCATCGGCGCGGCCGTGTCCTCGATGGCCGCGCAGAATGTCGGCGCCAGGCGCTGGGACCGCATCGGCACGATCACCGCCTCCGGCATCCTGTTCAACATCGGGCTTACCGGCGCACTCGTGCTGGTGCTTTACGTCTTCGACCGTTCCGTGCTCCGCCTCTTCCTCGGCACGGACAGCCAGGCGATCGGCATCGCCGCCCACGTCAATGGGATCGCCAGCTGGAGCTTCGTGCTGTTCGGCATCACCATTGTGCTGTTCGGCACCGTGCGGGCCACGGGCGCCGTGATGCCGCCGCTGATCATCCTGACCTTCACGCTGCTGCTCGGCCGCGTGCTGTTCGCCTACGGCATGCAGGGGCGGCTCGGCGTCGATGCCATCTGGTGGAGCTTTCCCGTCAGTTCCACCCTGTCCGTTCTGCTGGCCATCGCCTACTACCGCTTCGGCGGCTGGCGAAAAGCCCACATGGCCGAGGGCAACGTCCGCCCCCCAGGCGGCGAGGCGCCGGACACCGGCCTCGGCCTGCCCCGCCAGCGGGCGAACGTCGCCGCGGAGTAAAGGCTGTCAGCCCTTGCGGTCGCGCGCGGCGAGCGTGCGCAGGCGCAGGCCGTTGAGCCGGATGAAGCCCTCGGCGTCCTTCTGGTCGTAGGCGCCGCGATCGTCCTCGAAGGTGACGAGCGCGTCCGAATACAGCGTCTGGGAGGACCGGCGGCCGGTGGGCAAGACGTTGCCCTTGTAGAGCTTGAGGCGTACCTCGCCCTCCACCTTCTCCTGGCTCCTGTCGATCAGCGCCTGGAGCATCTCGCGCTCCGGCGAGAACCAGAACCCGTTGTAGATGAGTTCCGCGTAGCGCGGCATCAACTCGTCCTTGAGGTGCGCCGCACCCCGGTCGAGCGTGATCGACTCGATCGCCCGGTGCGCGGCTAGAAGGATCGTGCCGCCCGGCGTCTCATAGACGCCGCGCGACTTCATTCCGACAAAGCGGTTCTCCACGAGGTCGAGCCGGCCGATGCCGTTGTCGCGGCCGAGATCGTTCAGCCTGGCAAACAGGGTTGCCGGCGACAGCTTCTCGCCGTTCAGCGCCACCGGATCGCCCTTGGCAAATTCCAGCGTGATCTCCGTTACCCGGTCCGGCGCATCCATCGGCGATACCGTGCGCTGGTGCACATACTCCGGCGGCTCGCTCCACGGATCCTCCAGCACCTTGCCCTCGGAGGAGGAGTGCAGAAGGTTGGCATCCACGGAGAAAGGCGCCTCGCCTTGGCGGTCCTTGGCGACGGGGATCTGGTGATCCCCTGCGAATTCCAGCAGTTCGGTGCGCGACTTGAAGGACCAGTCGCGCCAGGGCGCGATCACCTTGATGTTGGGGTCGAGCGCGTAGGCCGAAAGCTCGAAGCGCACCTGGTCGTTGCCCTTGCCGGTCGCGCCATGCGCGATGGCGTCCGCGCCGGTCTCGTGCGCGATGGCGACGAGGTGCTTGGAGATCAGCGGCCGGGCGATCGAGGTGCCGAGAAGGTAGAGCCCCTCGTAGAGCGCGTTGGCGCGGAACATCGGGAATACGAAGTCGGCGATGAATTCTTCCCGCACGTCCATCACGCGGATGTCCTTGATGCCGAGCATCTCCGCCTTGGCGCGCGCCGGCTCCAGCTCGCCGCCCTGGCCGAGATCGGCGGTGAAGGTGACGACCTCCGCGTTCAACTCGGTTTGCAGCCATTTCAGGATGATGGAAGTGTCCAGTCCGCCGGAGTAGGCGAGCACCACCTTCTTGACGTTCGACCATTTCGCCATGCCGGCCCGTTCTCCATCGCTTGCCGCTTCGGGATTACAAGCGGGAGCGCCGGCGAACAAGGGCTGGAAGGGAACGCGGATGACGTAGCTGACGCCCGGTCCTCGCGCAATTCGCGCTGAAGATCCTCACGGCGCGGGCGCGCTGGTCGAAGGGGCATCCGGGTGCGGCTCGACCCCGCGCACCAGGAAACGAACCGGCGGTTGCCAGACCTCGGCAAAAAGCCAGTAGGCATAGCCGCCGGCCAAGCCGCCGCCGAAGCAGCAGAACGTGAAATACGTGCCGCCTCCACCCGGACCGCCGCCGAGGAACCCGGAAAAGCCCAAAGCAGCGAAAGCGTTCAGCCCGCCCGCGAAGGTGAAGAACAGGCGGTCGCGCCAGCCGGAGAAAGCTGCAATCGCTACTGCAACGAGGAAGCCGGGGAGAGCGGAAGGCGCTGTGATCATGACGCCGCCCAAGAACATCGACGGCCAATCCCGCAGAAAGGCGTGAATCGAACCCCAAGCGCCATCATCGGGCAAGACGCTGGGCACGGCGAGATGAATGACGGTCGCCGCGCTGGCGGTTAGCACGGCCACGCCGTAGCCGAGCGAGACGACGACCGCCCGGCGCAGGGCGAGCACGGGATCGACCAGCTGCCGTTCGCCTCCAAGCGCCGGCTTGCGCATTTTCGCCTCCCGACGGTTTTTGACACGATGGAGATTGACGGCGAACCGTGTCAGGCGTTCGGCCGCTTTGCGGCGCGGCGCAGGCAAGATTCAGCAGATTTTCCGCAGGCTCCCATATTCGCGGCAAGCGTAAGCTTGGCGAGAATAGCACCCGCAGCGATTAGACTAGAGCATCGGACGGTTAATCGGATGCAGGCTGGTGGTTGGGGGCGGGATGCA
>CAXTCF010000215.1:0-5927 GCA_964242945.1 uncultured Rhizobiaceae bacterium
CTCCGACACCGTCCTCGCCTTCGCCACCGGAAAGGCGGGCAATCCGCCCCTCGCCTCTTCCGAAGATGCCGGCGCCGACGCCTTCCGCGCCGCGCTGGCCGACCTCTGCCTCCAGCTCGCCCACCTCGTCGTCCGCGACGGCGAGGGTGCGAGCAAGTTCATCGAGGTCACGGTCGAAGGCGCTGCGTCGGACGCGAGCGCGCGCCGGATCGCGCTGTCGATCGCCAACTCGCCGCTGGTCAAGACCGCGATCGCCGGCGAGGACGCCAATTGGGGCCGCGTCGTCATGGCCGTCGGCAAGGCCGGCGAGCCGGCGGACCGCGACCGGCTTTCCGTCTGGTTCGGCGGCATCCGCGTGGCGCACGAGGGCGAGCGCGACCCGGCCTACTCCGAGGCGGAGACTTCCGCCTACATGAAGAACGAGGCGATCGCCATCCGCGCCGATCTGGGTTTAGGGACGGGCGAGGCGACGGTGTGGACCTGCGATCTGACCAAGGAATATGTCGCCATCAACGGCGACTACCGGAGCTGACGCCCTTTGGCCGCTCCGGGACCCCTGCCTCCATTCGCCACCGTCCGCCGCTTCGAAGCGGCAGGCTTCCGCGCGTGGCCGGCGGCTTCGGTCCATTATGACGGCACCTGGGCGATCCGGCTGACGGCCGGTTATCCCGCCAAGCGCCTGAACTCGGTCAATCCGCTCGATCCCGGCGACAACGCCAACCTGCCTGAGCGCATCGCACGGACAGGCAAGCGCTTCGAAGCCTATGGCAGGCCGCTCACCTTCCGCATCTCGCCCCTGAGCGGTGCCGAACTCTCACGCTACCTGGACGACCAGGGCTGGAGCAGCTTCGCCCACTCCCTCGTCATGCATATGGAACTGACGGAAGCGTCCGTTGCGGATGCGCTCGACCAGATTCCGATGCGCGACGTTTCCCGCTTCATCAATGCCGCTTTGACGATCCACGCGGTTAGCCCGGCGCTGCGGCCGGGCTTGTCGGAGATCATCGACGCGATCGAGCCGGATGCCGGACTTTTCGTGCTCCAACGGGAAGTGGACCCGGTGGCCACCGCCATCTGCGTGCATGACGGCGAACTGGCGGGATTGTTCGAGGTCGCCACCGACGAGAATTTTCGGGGGCGAGGGTTCGGCCGGCGCCTCGTGCTTTCGGCGCTGAAATGGGCCCGCCTGCGCGGTGCGCGGCAGGCCTGGCTCCAGGTGGAAGCCGACAACGGCGCGGCGCGCCACCTCTACGCTTCGCTCGGCTTCCGCGAGATCTACCGCTACCATTACCGCCGGCCGCGCGGCGCCTGATGAAGCCGATTCTGCTCGTCGCCGCCTGCGCCCTGATCGACGCCGACAACCGCGTGCTGCTGGCCCAGCGCCCGCCGGGCAAGCCGATGGCAGGCTTGTGGGAGTTCCCCGGCGGCAAGGTGGAGGCGGGTGAGACGCCGGAAGACGCCCTGATCCGCGAGTTGCGGGAGGAACTGGGCGTTGAGACGCAGGCGCCCTGCCTGGCGCCTTTAACCTTCGCCAGCCACGCTTACGAAACGTTCCACCTGCTGATGCCGCTTTTCATCTGCCGCCGCTACTGCGGCCAAGCACAGGGGCGCGAGGGGCAGGCGCTGAAATGGGTGCGCCCAAACCGCCTGCGCGACTTTCCCATGCCGGAAGCGGACGCGCCGCTGATTCCGTTCCTGCTCGATCTCCTCGTTTGAACCGGCGCCCGTTGACGGGCCGGCAGTGTTAAGCCGACCTTTACGGACTCGTGAAAAGTTGAAGCGAATGGAACGGCGGTGTCCCCGCTGTTCGGCGACTTTCAGCGGGAGGCCTGGCATGCAGCGCAACGACGAGTGGGATTACATGCCGCCGCATCGCGTTTCGCCCCTCGCGGAGGCCGGCATGAGCGCGCTCAGGCTGGCGCTCCTGTTCGGGTCCGGCGCCATCGCGCTGGCGCTCGTCGTTACCCCGATGGTCGATCGCAGCACGCGCGGGCCGGTGACGAACACCGCCTTTGCCGACGGGCTGGACATGACGGCCACGGGCTCGATCCGCAAAGGCGGCGAGCGCTACACGATCCGCCGCAGCGTGCTCCAGTCCTCGATGGATGCGGTCTGCGTCATCCACCAGGACGGCTCGACCGACGGCGACTGTTGAGGAAATACCGGAAAGGGCTTTCCGTTAGCGATTGCTTAAGACGGTTGCGCGACGAAATGCCTGAGGGTCAGGAAAGAAACGCCGATGAAGCTTGTCAGGCGCTGGCGGCAGGACCGCAAAGGGGCGACGGCCATAGAATACAGCCTGCTTGCAGCCATGTTCGCGTTGATCGCAATCGGCGGCTTTTCCGGCTTCGCCAGCGCGATCAAGCAGATGTACGAAAACAATTCCAACCGCGTGATCGAGAGCTTCAAGCCTTAGGCCTCAATCGTCAGGCTTTGGCGCCAGCGCTTCCGCGAGCGACGCTTTCGCCGAACCCGGCTTGAGCGGCTTTGGCTGTGACGGGGCAGGGGCCCAGCCGGAAAGCCAGAGCAAGACGAAGCTCGCGCGCACGCGCCCATCCGGATCGGAAAAACGTTCGGCATAGATTTCGGCGGTGCGCAGGAGCGTGCGCCGCGTCAGCGGCTTGCGCGAGCGTTCCAGCAGCGAATTCCCAGCGCCCATCGCCCGCAGGTCGGCCATCAGCGCAAGCGCCGAGTCATAGCGGACTGTCAGCGTTTCCACGTCGGCGACCGGCAGCGCAAAGCCCGCCCGCTGGAGCAAGGCTCCAGCGTCCTTAACATCGACGAAAGGGATCACGCGCGGGCTGGCGCCGCCCGTCTCGCTTTCCGCCGCAAGCAGGCTTTCCCGCAATTCGGCCAGCGTGCCTGCGCCGGGCAGGGCCGCGAGGAACAGGCCATCCGGCTTCAAAGCATGCCGGATCTGGATCAGCATACCCGGCAGGTCGTTCACCTCGTGGAGCGAAAGCAGTGACACGGCGAGGTCGAGACTTTGGGAGGCAAGCGGCACGGTTTCAGGTTCGGCGACTTTGCCCTCGTCGGCACCAAGAAACCGCGGATCGGCTTCAACGCGGATCACACCGTCCACCTTGCCGCTCTCGCGCAACGCCTGCGCGGCGGCGCCGGTCCAGGAAAACAGCGCGCCGGCTTGTTCGAAGCGCCGCGACACGGTGAGCAGGCGCTCGCCCAGGTCTTCCGCGACTCGGCGCAGGAGGAAGTCCGCCCCGGCAGTTCCCTGCTTCCACGCGCGGCGTTTGCGGGCAACAACCAGTGCGGAGTCGAAAAGGGCTGTCATCTCCGGCGTCATCCGTATGCTACGAGTTCACGATTGACCGCCACGTGGAACCGAACATGGCCGGCTTCAAGACTGCGCTCGCCCAATGCCTCAGCGCCGTGCAGGATGTCCTGTTTCCCGCGACCTGCGCGGGCTGCCGGCGGCACGTGTCGCAGCCAGGCGCCTTGTGCGCGGCCTGCTGGCCTAAGCTGCGCTTTTTGGAAAAGCCCTGGTGCGCGGTGATGGGCACGCCGTTTCCCTATGACATGGGGGAGGGCTTTTTGTCCGCGGAAGCCATCGCCTGTCCGCCGCCCTTCGACCGGGTGCGCTCCGCCGTGGTCTATGAAGGTTTGGCTGGGCGCATGGTGCAGGCGCTCAAATATTCCGACCGCACCGATCTCGGCCCCTGGATGGCGCGATGGATGCTGCGTGCCGGCGCGGAGTTCCTGCCCGATGCCGACCTGATCCTGCCCGTGCCGCTGCACCGGCTTCGCTTCTGGACGCGGCGCTTCAACCAGTCGGCGGAACTCGCCCGCCCGCTGGCGAAGCTCGCCCGCATCCCCTTCGAGCCGCTCGGCGTCGAGCGCGTCAGACACACGCGCCGGCAGGTGGGCTTGAAGCCGGAGGAACGGCAGCGCAACGTGCGCGCCGCCTTCCGCGTACCGCCTGCGATGAAGGATAAAATCGCCGGCAAGCGCGTGGTCGTGGTGGACGACGTGTATACGATAGGCGCCACCGTCGGCGCGGTCGCGCGCATCCTGAAGCGGGCCGGTGCTGCCGAGGTGAGCGTGCTGACTTTCGCGCGGGTGCTGCCGCACGACCTGGGCGAAGGGGGCTTCCTGCCTTCGGAGGCCGAGCTTATATGACGGTGAGACAAAGGGGTTCCGGCATGGCCGATGTCACCATCTACACCCGCATGATGTGCGGCTACTGCGCCGCGGCAAAGCGGCTGCTCGACTCCAAGCGCGTCGAATACACCGAGCACGATGCGAGCTTTTCGCCCGAACTGCGGCAGGAGATGATCGCGCGCGCCAACGGGCGCTCGACCTTTCCGCAGATCTTCATCGGCGACGTGCATGTCGGCGGCTCCGACGACCTGCACGCGCTGGAGCGGCAGGGCAAGCTCGACGGCCTGCTCGCCACTGGCCAACTGGTCTGAGGCTTCGCCAATGAGCAGGATCACCGCCGCCGTCGTTCAGATGCGCTCTGGCGCCGACGTTGTCCGCAATGTTGCCGCGATGGAATCGCTGGTGCGCGATGCGGCTGCGAAGGGCGCTGCTTACGTGCAGACGCCGGAGATGACGGGAGCGCTGCTGCGCGACCGGGACGCGCTGCGGGCTAGCCTGCGTCCGCAGGAGACCGACCTTGTGGTGCGCGCGGCGGAAAAGCTTTCGGCGGAGCTTGGGATCTGGCTGCACGTCGGCTCCACGGCGGTCGCGCGGCCCGACGGCAAGGTCGCCAACCGCGGCTTTCTGTTCTCGCCGGATGGGCTGCTGACAGCCAGCTACGACAAGATCCATATGTTCGACGTTGATCTCGACAAGGGCGAAAGCTGGCGTGAGTCCGCAACTTACGAGCCGGGCCGCTGCGGCCTCGTGGCCGAGGTGGCCGGCGCAAAATTCGGCTTCGCCATCTGCTACGACCTGCGCTTTCCCCAACTCTTCCGCGCCGAGGCGCTGGCCGGCGCTGCCGTGATGACGCTCCCCGCAGCCTTCACCCGCCAGACCGGCGAGGCGCACTGGCACGTGCTCTTGCGCGCCCGCGCTATCGAAAACGGCGCCTGGGTGATCGCGGCCGCGCAAGGGGGTTTGCACGAAGACGGACGCGAGACCTTCGGCCATTCCCTGATCGTCGATCCCTGGGGCAGGATCGCTGCGGAGATCGACGGGGACGAGCCGGGGGTGGCGCTTGCCGAGATCGACACGGAGGCTTCCGCTGGCGCGCGCCAAAAAATTCCCAACCTGCGCAACGCCCGCGACTTCACCGTGGAGCATGCGAGGGCGCCGGAGCCCGCGCTCCAGGGAGCGGCTTCTTGATCCGTTTTTCCGTCCACTGCGAGCGCGCGCATCAATTCGAGGGCTGGTTCCGCGACAATGCCGACTGGGAAAAGCAGCAGGCGGCGGGCGTGGTCCAGTGCCCGGTCTGCGGCTCGGCGGAGGTGGCCAAGGCGCTGATGGCGCCCGCGGTTTCGACGGCGCGCAAACAGGAGAAGATGGCGCTTGCCGCAGGCGCGGAGGCCAAGCGCGTCATGGGCGAGCTTAAGGCGCTGAGCGAGAAGATGCGGGCGAATGCCGAGGACGTCGGCGACAAATTCGCGGAAGAAGCGCGCAAGATTCATTTCGGTGAATCGGAAGGCCGCGGCATCTACGGCCGCGCCACACCGGAGGAAGCAGCCGGCCTGCACGAGGACGGCGTGGAGTTCCTGCCGCTGCCGGTTTTTCCCGAAGAGCACAACTGATTACCGCCAAGCAGCTGCCTGATTTCGTTTTCGGGCATCCTCGGAGCCGAGCGCTTCGCCTGGCGCAGAATCGTTGCAGACAATCGCGCTGTCCCTGTTTCCCATCCTTCCCTGTGGCGAAATCGCCGGATTCATGAGAAGGGTGCGAGCATCGGACGGTTAATCGGATGCAGGCTGGTGGTTGGGGGCGGGATGCAGGCT
>CAXTCF010000216.1:0-5907 GCA_964242945.1 uncultured Rhizobiaceae bacterium
GCCAGGACTGGTGCCGGGCGGGACCTGGCCGACGTGACCCGCGCCACGGCCGCAGCCTGGGCGATCCGACCGTCGCTCGGGAACGGGCGGCGCACCCGGGCCACGACCGAAAGATTTTTTGTCTAAGCCAAGCATTTTAGATCGGCATCGTTGGCTGAAGGTCTCCGGTCAAACTACCAAAGGCCCGCCGTCGGATCGATTCTCCTCCCATTGCTTTTCGATGGCTTCCCAGTGGAGGTTCAGTCCTCCGCGTTTGGCCGGGCTTCAGGGTCCGGCCTTTTTTTTGCGATCGCTCGTCCCTTTCTGCGCGTGGCAAGCGGCAGCTCCGGCGAAAGGCCCGCGCGGGGCTTCGTGCGACGCGTGAGCCACGGCCGGCTCCTCGTCCACGGGGTTCTTCGGATCCCATGCTCGACTTCAGCTCCTGGCGCGAGATCGAAGAAGCTTCGTTCCATGCGTACCTCACTTGGGCTATGATGATTAGATCCGCTCGTTTCCAAGGTCGGTTTCAACCCTGGCGACGTTTTCCATCATGCTCGGATTGCCGAAGGCGAGGCAGTGGAACAGCACCTCGTTGAACATCAGCTCGAGCACGCGAGTCATAACTGCGTCCGTGCCGAAGAGATTGATGCCTGGCGGGGTTAGCACCGGGATGTCGGCGACATCCTCAAGGGGCGAACCGGGGACTCCGATTACGGCCGCGATCGTGGCTCCTGTCGCCTTGGCGGTGCGAGCGGCGTGGAGCGTGGCGCGCGTGCGTCCTGAGAACGAGATCGCAATGGCAAGGTCGCCAGGCCGCATCACGGAGGCGGCGGCGATTTGGTTGTGATGGTCCTCCGAAAAATTGATCCGCACACCCAGGCGCAGGAGGCGCTGGTGGAGGTCGAGCGCAACAACCGCGGAGGCGCCGACGCCGAACACCTGCACCGAGTTGGCATCGCGGATCGCGCCCACCATGCGTTCGAGCTCGGTTGACTGCGACAGGAGGTCGGCGAAGCGGAGCGCGCGGACAGAGGCGCTGTGGAAGACCTTGTAGGCGATCTCGCTGAAGCTGTCGGACGGGTCGATCCGTCCCGACATTCCACTGCCGCTGATAGGGCCTTGCATGTTCCGGCTTTCGCCAAGGAGGGCGCGCCGCAGTTCCTTCAGGCCGGAATAGCCGAGCCGCTTGCAAAGCCGGTCCACCGTCGACCGGCTGGTTCGCGTCTGCTCGGCGATGCGCTCGGACGAGAGGCCCGCAACGTCGTACTCGGCCACGCTCAGGAGCCATTCCACGACGCGCCGCTCGGCCGACGAGAACGTCATCCGCGAGATACGTCCCAGCAGCGATTGCGCGCTCTGTCTCTCCTCCATCTCCTCCATACCTTCATTTTTTGAGACAATATGCTTCATAATAATATCATTGCAGTTATTTACGGTGCATAAAGCTTCATGCTACGCCATCGCTTGTCCGGCATCACGAGCATGCCGTCCAGGTCAAGGAGGAGATCATGTCCAAATCGAGAAAGACTTTGCTGGCGTCGGCATTGGCGGCCGCCGCGCTTTTCGCCGGCGCCAGCACGGCCTCTGCGGTGGAGCTGACGTTCTGGCACCACACCTATCCGCCTGCGCGCACCTTCATCGAGAAGAAGGCGGCCGAATACACGGCGCAACATCCCGACGTGACGATCAAGCTACACGACGACCCGCATGGCGACTACGAGGTCAAGCTGCTGGCGGCTATCGCGGCCGGCAATCCCCCCGACATCGTCAACGTGCTGGACTACCTTTTCCCGCAGTATGCGACGCGCGGCATCCTGGCCGAGGTCGATCCGCAGGCCTTTGGAGCCGCTTCGGCGGCGGAGCTGGAAGCCCTTTACCAGCCGCAAGCGCTTTCCGGCCTCACCATCGACGGCAAGGTCTACGGCGTGCCCGAGGAGTTCAACACGCTGGCGCTCTTCCTCAACAAGGCGCACTTCAAGGCGATCGGCCTCGAGGCCGAGGACCGGGCGAACTGGCCCAAGACATGGAATGACCTGCTTGACCTAGCGGCGAAGCTGACAAAGGAAGACGGCACCCAGGTCGGCTTCAACTGGGTGTGGAACCTCGATCCCTACTGGTACGCTCAGCAGTACTGGCCGATCCTGACGCAGTACGGATGCGAGGTCGTGGATGCGGGAAGCAAGGCCGCGATCAACTCCCCGGCCTGCGTCAAGGCCTTCACCGAAACTTGGCAGGCCCTGATCGACAGGAAGATCGGCGGCCCGGAAAAGGCGACCGTGAATCCGGTCAACGCTTTGCAGGACTTCAGCGAAGGCCGCCAGTCCATGGCCATCGCCGGCATCTGGGCTCCTCCGCTTTTCTCCGAACAAGTCCAGAAAGACTACGTGGTGGCAGCCCTGCCCCAGCTTGATCCCGGCAACCCGAAGACCTTGCTGAACTCCTATGCCCTGGCGGTGACGGCGGGTTCGAAGCATCGGAAGGAAGCCTTCGAGTTCCTGAGCTTCATCACAGCCGACGGCGATGGCTATCTCGAAGCGACGGGGTACGTCACGGGCCGCACGAACTGGGCCGACAGCGAAGTCGCCAGAAAGACGCGCGGCTCGGCGATCTTCGCCGAAGGCCAGAAGCACGGGTCGTTCGTGTGGCGCTCGCCTACCTGGAGCCAGGAAGGCAACGCCATCAAGACCGCCATCGAGCAGTTCGCCCAGGGCGTGCCGGTGAAGGACGCGCTCGATCAGGCGGCTGCTGAGATCGACAACGTCCGTCAGCGCTGAGGCGGGCGACCGTAGGGACGGGGTCGGGAATGGGACGGCGGTTCGGGCGGGCAGGATGGGGGCTTCTCTTCGCCCTGCCGGCGCTCGCCTACATTCTGCTGTTCCAGCTGTATCCCGTCCTGTTCTCCTTCTACATCAGCCTTCAGGATTACGATCTCCTGTCGGAGCCGGTGTTCGTCGGCTTCAAGCACTTCGCCGCGCTGCCATCCGACAGGGCCTTCCTCGCTTCGCTGCGTATCACGATCCTGTACGTGGCCTACACGATCGGGCCGGTGCTCTGCCTGTCCTTCCTGTGCGCCTGGGCGCTGACCCAGCGGCGCGGCTCGCGCGGGGTCTGGCGCACCCTCCTGTTCATCCCCTCGGTGCTGCCGATCGTGTCCGTAGCGCTGGTTTGGAAACTGCTTTTCAATGTCCAGGGCCCAATCAATTCCGTGGTCTCCGCGCTCGGCGCCTCGCCCCTGCCCTGGCTCAACAACAGCACCTACGCGCCGCTGGCGCTGGTGGTCATGAGCTGGTGGCACGCGACCAGCTATTACATGATCATCTTCCTCGCGGGCTTCCTGGCCATCCCCAAGGACTACTTCGAGGCCGCCGCGCTCGATGGCGCGAGAGGCTGGCGCATGCTCCGCTTCATCACGCTTCCCGCCATGAAGCCCACGATCGCGCTGGCGCTCGTCCTGTCCACCATCAACGGGCTGAAGACCTTCGCCTTCCAGCAGATCGTGACCGACGGCGGCCCCGCCGGCTCGACCGAGATCCTGACTCTGCTGATCTACAAGACCTCTTTCAGCTATCTCGAGATGGGGCGCGCCAGCGCCTATTCGGTCGTGCTGTTCCTCGGCATCCTGGCGATCAGCCTTTCGCAGATCTGGTTCATGAGGGAGCGGAATGCCTAGCAGCCTGTTTTCCCGCGCCGCCTCGCTGGCGATCCTGGCGCTCGCCGCCTTTCTGACGCTTTATCCCGTCGCCTGGATGATCTCGGCCTCGTTCAAGGCCGGGCGCGAGGTGTTCACGCATCCCGTGCTCAGCTTGGGCAGCAGCGGCGTCGCCAACTACTTCAATGCATTCGCCGAACGGCCATTCTTCCTCTACCTCCTGAACTCGCTCATCGCCGCAGGCACGTCGGTCGTCGTCACGGTGGTGCTCGGCGCGCTCGCCGGATACAGCTTCGCGAAGTTCCGCCATCGTCTGGCCCCCGTGCTCTGGCTCGTCGTCTTGGTGTCGGTCATGATTCCGCTCGAGGCGATCGTGATTCCGCTTTTCCTGCAGATCCACGCCTTCGGCTGGACGAACACCTATGCCGGCCTAATTCTGCCGACCGCCTTCAACGTGCTCGGCGTCTTCATCTTCCGGCAGGCGATCGCCGCCATACCCGACGCCTATGTGGAAGCCGCGCGCATGGACGGCGCGAGCGAGCCGCGAATCCTATGGCTGATAATCGTTCCGATGATCATACCCACCGTGGTCGTGGTGGCGGTGCTGACCTTCAACCTCGCCTGGAACAGCTACCTCTGGCCCCTGATCGTCGCGTCCGACGACACGCTGCGCACACTGCCGCTCGGCATGGCCGCCTTCCAGGCCGGCTTCCAGACGCAGTACGGCGAGGTCATGGCGGTGTCGGTGTTCGGCGCGCTGCCCACCGCGATCTTCTTCCTTCTTCTGCAGCGCTACTTCGTCGAGGGCGCGCTCGCCGCGGGCGTGAAATGATCGTCGCGGTCGATCTCGGGGGCACGCAGGTTAGGATCGCGGCGTGCTATCCCGGGCAGGACTGGGAGCACTCCTATTCCGCCAGGCGACCGGACGGGTTCTGCGTCGAGGGCTTCATCGCGCTGCTGCAAAAGCTTTCGGAGGATTGGAATCTCTCCCCGGCCGGTCCGATGGCGATCGGCGTCTCGGTTGCAGCGGTGGTCGACAATGACGGCGTCCTGCAGGGAAGCGAGAACCTCGGCTGGAAAGGGGTCCCGCTCGCATGTCTGCTCCGCGAGGCTTTCGGATGCCCGGTGAACGTCGACACGGACGTCCATTGCGGAGCGTTGTTCGAGGCGCGCGAGGGCGCTGCGCTTGGGGCATCCTCGGCGCTCTATATCGGTGTCGGCACGGGCGTCGGCCATGCTCTGGTCCTCGACGGGCGCGTCTGGCGCGGCGCCCATGGCGGCGCCAACGCTTTCGGGCACCTCGTTCTCGATCCGGCGGGGGAGACCTGCTGTTGCGGCAATCGCGGCTGCCTGTGCCAGAGCGCGTCGGGCCTCGCCCAGGACAATCGCCCCCCCAGCCTCGTTCCCCTTCAGGCCCTGGCGCGCGGTATCGGAGCGGCCGTGACGCTGTTCGAGCCCGAGGTGGTCGTGTTTTCGGGCGGTGCGCTGAACCAGCCTTGGTTCGATCTCGAACGCCTTGTGCCGCTGGTATACCCCTTCGCCTACCCCGTCGCCCGCCTGCCGCGCATCGTCCGATCGACGATCGCCAACCCCAACCTTCGCGGCGCGCTGCTTCTTTGCACGGAGATACGATGATGAGGGAAAGTGCCGCCTACTGGATCGGCCGGGCCTACCGGGAGGGCTGGGCGGTGGGCATGTTCAACGCCCATCACCTGGAAGCCGTACAGGCCGTCGCCACGGCCGCCGACAAGGCAGGCGCGCCAGTCATGCTCAGCACCACCATGGGCGGCATCCGCCATGTCGGCCTCGATTATTTCGCGGCCATGGCCTATGTCGCGCGCAGGCGCGTGTCCGTGCCGCTGATCCTGCATCTCGATCACGGCGCGAATCTGGAGACCGTCCGCGAATGTATCGAAGCGGGCTTCGACTCCGTCATGATCGACGCATCCGGCGCCTCCTACGACGAGAACGTCGAACTCGTGCGCAAGGTGGTCGCGCTTGCCCGGCGCCACGGCGTGGGCGTGGAAGCCCAGATCGGGGAAACGCTCGCCGAGGAGGGCGGCGAGGTCGTTGAACGCAAGACCACTGTGGAGGAGGCCCTGGCCTTCGTGGCCGACACCGGCGTCGACTACCTCGCGGTGTCGATCGGCAACACGCCGGGCGTGCTCGGCGACGGCGCCCCGATCGACGTCGATCTCGTCAAGCGCCTGTCGAGCGCGCTTCGGATGCCGCTCGTGCTGCACGGCGGCACCAGCGTGCCCCCGTCGGTGGTGCGCGAG
>CAXTCF010000217.1:0-5852 GCA_964242945.1 uncultured Rhizobiaceae bacterium
CCGCGCGGCGGCCCCGCCGCTTGCCCGGTCGCCGCGGCCCCGCCGGCCGCCGGCCGTTTCCCCTGTCGCGCCGGTTGCAGCACTGTCTTCCATTCCGATCGCTCCCGATACGCCCGCGCCGCCGGATTCGATGGCGGGAAACTGCAACGCTTAAATGGTTCGCGGGATCGTAGCCGCCACTCGCTTCTTCAACGGCTTTTCAACGGCAAGCCCTGTCGCAATATCGACACGGCCGACGGCACCGCCAAGCAGTCGCTTTCCTCGCGCGCGCGGTCGCAAATCGGCTATGGCTTTTTCCCCCGCCAAGGTTAGGTAAGGGTCGCGCGAAACACCGGCGGTACGGCCCCCGGCCCTGCCCCTTGGAGCACGAGATATGGCCGACGACGAAATCATCCTGTCCGAACTTTCCGACGAGGAACTCGTGCAGCAGATGCACGACGACCTCTACGACGGGCTGAAGGAGGAGATCGAGGAAGGCACCAACATCCTGCTCGAACGCGGCTGGATTCCCTACGACGTGCTCACCGAGGCGCTGGTGGAAGGGATGCGCATCGTCGGCGAGGATTTTCGCGACGGCATCCTGTTCGTGCCGGAAGTGCTGCTCTCAGCCAACGCCATGAAGGCCGGCATGTTCATCCTGCGCCCGCTGCTCGCCGCGACCGGCGCGCCGAAGCAGGGCAAGCTGGTGATCGGCACCGTGAAGGGCGACATCCACGATATCGGCAAGAACCTTGTCGGCATGATGATGGAGGGCGCCGGCTTCGACGTGGTCGATCTCGGCATCAACAACCCGGTCGAGAAATATCTGGATGCGATCGAGCGGGAGAAGCCGGACATCATCGGCATGTCGGCGCTTCTGACGACCACCATGCCCTACATGAAGGTCGTGATCGACACGATGAAGGAGAAGGGCATCCGCGACGACTACGTGGTGCTGGTCGGCGGCGCGCCGCTGAACGAGGAGTTCGGCAAGGCGGTGGGGGCCGACGCCTATTGCCGGGATGCTGCTGTGGCTGTTGAAACCGCCAAGGACTTCATGAAGCGGCGGCACAACGTCCGCGCCTCGGCTTAGAAAACTTGAAATGCGCTGAGCAGTGTGTCCGGCGCATCTCCTAGATGGTCTTCGTAGTAGTACCCATCAGCCTCCTGGCAGAACGCTGACTCTAATTACTCCACTATAGCGTCGGCGGTTTTCTTCGTATTGCTCTTGATCTCACGGACCGTGTTGGCACAACCAGCTGAAAATACAGCCGCGATCAACACTGCGACTGATGCGAAACGCAGAAACTTCATGACGTGATTGTTCCTTCGATGGAAAAGGCGATGTTCAACGACTGTTGATGGAACTGGTTCCATGCCCGACATCGCAACAGAGACACATTTGCGTAAGGAGAACGTGCTGGTCCTCGCCTGCGGTATGCTGGCGCGCGAAATCCTGGCGGTGAAGTCGGCATACGGCTTGTCCCACCTGGAGTTGCGCTGCCTGCCGGCCGAGTTCCATTTTCATCCGGAACGCATCGCGCCCGCTGTCGAGAAGGCCGTGATCCAGGCGCAGGCGGAAGGTTTTGGGATCATCCTGGTCGGCTATGGCGACTGCGGCTCCGGCGGGGCGCTCGATCGCGTCTGCGCAAAGCTCGGCGTCGAGCGCCTTCCTGGCCCGCACTGCTTCGCCTTCTACCAGGGCGCGAAAGCCTTCGAGGCACTCGGCGAGGACGACATGCGGTCGTTCTACATGACCGACTTCCTGTGCCGGCAGTTCGACGCCTTCTTTATCCGCCCGCTGGGGCTCGACCGCCATCCGGAACTCGCGGCCGACTATTTCGGCCACTACGAGAAGCTGGTCTATCTCGCGCAGACCGATGATCCCGCTCTGGACCGCGTCGCGGAAGATGCCGCTGACATGCTCGGCCTGCGCTTCGAGCGGCGCGCGACCGGCTATGGCGACCTCGTTCCTGCCCTTCAGGGGCTTGGCAACGACATGCCTTGAATCCGCGCTTGCATGAATCACGATCGATTTTTCCCGCAGCTGCGTCACAGCGGCTTAATTAAGCCGGACTAGACGGGTTAGGACGGAGCTCGGCTGGCGAGCGGTTGCCGCACGGGGAAGGGATAGTTGAAGGTTTCCGGCATGCAGGAAGGGGCGGGATTTCCGGGGGAAGGCAGCGCGCCGCGCCGCCGCCGGCCCCGCCGCCTGTCCCAGATGTTCGGCCAGCTTGCGCATGACGCGAAGGGCGACATCTCGGTCGGCGCCATCCGCGACGCGCTGGGCGACCGCTCCTTTGCCGCGCTGCTGGTCATCTTCGCCGCGCTGAACATGATCCCGCTGCCGCCGCCGGCCTCCGCCTTTCTCGGTCCGCCGCTGATGATCATAGCCGCGCAGATGGTGTATGGCAGCAAGCGGGCGTGGCTGCCGGGTTTTCTGATCAACCGCTCGCTGACGGCCGACCAGTTCCGCGCCTTCATGGACAGGGTCGTGCCGCAGCTGATCCGGATCGAGCAGTATATCCGGCCGCGCTACTGGCCCTTCTGGCGCAAGCGCGGCGACCGCGTCATCGGCTGCGTTGCGCTCCTCATGGGCGTCATGATCACCTTGCCCATCCCGCTGGGCAACTGGCTGCCAGCCTGCTGCACGGCCCTTCTCGGCCTAGCGCTGACGGAGCGCGACGGCGTTCTGCTGGTGATCGGCAGCCTCATCGGCATCGTGGCGGTTGCCGTCATTGCGGCGGTGGTCGGCACGGGCGCCGCGGTCACGCAGTTCCTTTTCGGCTGGATCCTGTAACGTCGTTGCGTGTCGCAACATCCGTCGCTTTTGGAGCGCAGGGGCGTCGTCCCGCAGCAAGCACATCTAATCGCCCTGGGGCATTGCTCTCCCGGAGTTCATGAGGCAGCAGGAATGGCCGATCTCGTCATCGTGCTCTGGCGCGACATCCCCGCCCAGGTGATCGTCAAGCAAGGCCGCAAAAGCGCCAAGCGGCAGTTGCCGGAGCGCTTCGAGCAGGCCATCGACATGGCGGCAATGCGGGCCGGCGCGCGCGAAACCGACGCCTACCTTGCGGAATGGCGCAAGGCCGCTCCGGTGCCGGTCGGTGACGACCTCGAAGCGGAGGCCGAAAAAGCCGCGACCGCCTTGGACGCCGAGTGGACCCAGGACAAGCTTGTTGCCATCGCAAAGGCAGGCGGACGCAAAGATGTCTGACGCAAAGCCGATCGTGACCCAGGCGACGCTGGTCAAAAAGGCTGCGCCGAAATCCGACTACAGGCCGGCAGATGTCAGCCCGCAGCGCCGGGTCCAGCGCTCGTTTGCCGTGCGGCTGTGGTCGGTGCGCCACTCGCGCGCGCTGGAATGGTTCTACGCGAAGTTCGCCAGCGCTTTTCTGCACCTCCACCCACTATGGCACAGGCTCGGCTACGGCCGGGTGGAAGCGCCCGTGAAGTTCGTGGAAAAGCACGTCAAGGGCTTCATGTTCGACTGCCGCATGTGCGGGCAATGCGTGCTTTCCTCCACCGGCATGTCGTGCCCGATGAACTGCCCGAAGCAGTTGCGCAACGGCCCGTGCGGCGGCGTGCGCGCCAACGGCAACTGCGAGGTGGAGCCGAACATGCCCTGCGTTTGGGTCAAGGCCTGGGAAGGCTCGCGCAACATGGTGCATGGCGACGCGATCCTGAACGTTCAGAAGCCGGTCGATCAGAGTTTCCGCGAGACGTCGGCCTGGCTGCGGGTCACCGCGCAGACTGCGGCTGCCAAGGAAAAGCTGAAGGACAAGGCCGCGGCATGAACGGGCATTCGCCGCCGCTCGCTTACCGGGACGAAAACCCGGCCGGCATCCACCTGCCGCTCGACCCCCTGCCCGGCCACGCCTCGCGGGGCCGGTTGGAGCGCGTGCTGCGGCGCGGCGAGTTTGCCGTCACCACAGAGCTGAATCCGCCGGACAGCGCCAACCCGCAGGACGTCTATGAGCGCGCAAAAGTGTTCGACGGCTGGGTGGACGCGATCAACGCGGTGGATGCGTCCGGTGCCAACTGCCACATGTCCTCGGTCGGCATCTGCGCGCTGCTGACCCGCATGGGCTATGCGCCGGTGTTCCAGATCTCCTGCCGCGACCGCAACCGCATCGCCATCCAGGGCGACGTGCTGGGCGCTGCGGCGATGGGCGTGGCCAACATCCTCTGCCTGACCGGCGACGGCGTGCAGGCCGGCGACCAGCCCGGCGCCAAGCCGGTGTTCGACCTGGACTCCATGTCGCTGCTCGAAACCATCCGGGTGATGCGCGACAATGGAAAATTCCTTTCCGGCCGCAAGCTGACGACGCCGCCGGAAGTGTTCCTGGGCGCAGCGGTGAACCCGTTTGCGCCGCCTTATGACTTCCGTCCCCTGCAATTCGGCAAGAAGGTCGCGGCGGGCGCGCAGTTCGTGCAGACGCAGTATTGCTTCGATGTTGAGATGTTCCGCGGCTTCATGGCTAAGGCGAGCGACCTCGGCCTGACGGAGAAGTGCTTTGTGCTGTGCGGTGTCGGGCCGCTGGCGTCGGCCAAGACGGCGAAGTGGATCAGGTCGAATGTGCCGGGCGTCCACATTCCGGACCACGTCATCAAACGGTTGGAAGGGGCGCAGGACCAGAAGGCCGAGGGCAAGCGCCTTTGCATCGACATCCTGAACGAGGTTAAGGAAATCCCCGGCGTGGCCGGCGTGCATGTAATGGCCTACCGCCAGGAAGAATATGTCGCCGAGATCGTGCGGGATTCCGGCGTGTTGAAGGGCAGGAAGCCTTGGCAGCGGGAAGCGCGCTCCGACGAGCGCATCGTGGCCGAACGCCTGGAAGACCTGCGGAACCGCGGCGCGCAAGAACCCGGACAGGCTCTGGAAAAGGCCACGCACTGAGCCGCGCGGCGCTTGCCTCGCCTCATATCACGATATAAACAACTCTTTATGCCTTTTGGGAGACTTGCATGACCCGCACGATCGTCGCTTCGGCAAGCCGGGAGATCGTCATCGGCTTCGACCAGCCGTTCTGCGTGATCGGCGAGCGCATCAACCCGACGGGGCGCAAGAAGCTGGCGGCGGAGATGGTGGCCGGCAACTTCGACACGGTAAGGAAGGACGCCATCGAGCAGGCGCAGGCCGGCGCGACGATGCTCGACGTCAACGCCGGCGTGACCGCGGTCGATCCCAACGCCACGGAGCCGGCGCTGCTGGTGCAGACGCTGGAGATCGTGCAGGGCTTGGTGGACCTGCCGCTGTCGATCGACTCCTCCGTGACCGCGGCGATCGAGGCCGCGCTGAAGGTGGCAAAGGGCCGGCCGCTGGTGAACTCCGTGACGGGCGAGGAGGAGAAGCTCGAAGCCATTCTGCCGCTCGTGAAGAAATACGACGTGCCGGTGGTCGCCATCTCCAACGACGAGACCGGCATCTCCATGGACCCCGACGTGCGCTTCGCGGTCGCCAAGAAGATCGTCGAGCGCTGCGCCGACTACGGCATCAAGCCGGAGGACGTGGTGGTCGATCCGCTGGTGATGCCGATCGGCGCGCTGGGCGATGCCGGACGCCAAGTCTTCGCGCTGCTGCGGCGCCTGCGCGAGGAACTGAAGGTCAACACGACCTGTGGCCTCAGCAACATCTCCTTCGGCCTGCCGCACCGCCACGGCATCAACGCCTCGTTCATCCCGATGGTGATCGGCGCCGGCATGACGTCCGCCATCATGAACCCCTGCCGCCCGCAGGAGATGGAAGCCGTGCGCGGCGCCAACGTGCTCGCCGGCACCGATAAGGACTGCATGACCTGGATCAAGACCTACAAGGATTTCAAGCCCGGCGAACACGCCGCCCCGCCGCCGGTGGCCGTGGTGTCGCCCTC
>CAXTCF010000218.1:0-5809 GCA_964242945.1 uncultured Rhizobiaceae bacterium
CTGCGCCCGCCCCCGGCCGGCAGACTGCGTGCGATTAACCGTCCGATGCTCTAGCTCAGACTTTTCGCGCGTTGTGGAACGTCGCGCGCCGAGCGCCCGTACCACTGTTTGTTCCTGGAGGCCGCAGAGGCTTTCCCAGCCGAGTCAAACGGATTTGATTTTGCCGCGGCGGCGCCGTCCCGCTAAGGCAATTGACACAGGGAGTAACCCGCCATGAACCGCCGCACATTCCTCTTCAACACGGTCGCCGGCCTCGCGCTCTTTGCCGGCTCGGGCCTGCTGCTGCGCCTGGGGCAAGCCGACAGCGCTGCTGCCGCCGCCTTTCCGGTTTCCAAGTCGGATGCCGAGTGGCAGAAGGCGCTGACGCCCGACCAATATGCCGTGCTGCGCCAGGAAGCGACGGAGCAGCCGGGCACCAGCCCGCTGAACCACGAAAAGCGCAAGGGCACCTTCACCTGCGCCGGCTGCGACCAGGCCGTTTATTCCTCCGACAAGAAGTTCGACTCCGGCACGGGCTGGCCGAGCTTCTGGGAGTCGATCCCGAACGGGGTCGGCCTGAAGGAGGACAACTCGCTGTTCATGACGCGCACCGAAGTGCATTGCGCCAACTGCGGCGGGCATCTCGGCCACGTCTTCGACGACGGCCCGCCGCCCACCGGAAAGCGCCACTGCATCAACGGCGTGGCGATGAATTTCAAGCCTGCTGCCGCGGCATCCTGAGGCCATCAACTATTAGGTGCTCGCCGACAAGTGCCACTGCGCCCCCTCCGCCGCAGGCAGCGGAGGGGGCGTAGCGCGAATCGTCAATGTCTTAGCGCCATGACTCACAAGACCGCTGCGGCAATCGCGCTGCGTAGCGCGTCCAGCCCGGCGCCCTTCTCGGAGGATGTCGCGAGCACTTCCGGAAAGGCGGCAGGGCGCTTGGCGATCGCGCCCCGCGTGGCGGCGAGCACCTTGTCGGCATCCGATGCCTTCAGCTTGTCCACCTTGGTCAGCACGACCTGGTAGGACGCCGCAGCCTTGTCGAGCAGCGTCATCACCTCCTCGTCGTTCTTCTTGACCCCGTGGCGGGCGTCGATGAGCAGATAGACGCGCTTCAGCGTCGTGCGGCCGCGCAGGTAGTCGAAGACGAGTTCCGTCCAGCGGTCCACCTGCTCCTTGGGCGCCTGCGCGTAGCCGTAGCCCGGCATGTCCACCAGCGCGAAGGGCGGCAGGTCGCCGGTTTCGCCGGAATAGCCTTCCGGCACGAAGAAGTTGAGCTCCTGCGTGCGGCCCGGCGTGTTGGAGGTGCGCGCCAGGCCCTTGCGGTTGACCAGCGCGTTGATCAGCGACGATTTTCCCACGTTGGAGCGCCCGGCAAAGGCGATCTCGGCCGGACCTTCGGGCGGCAGGAACTGCATCGCCGGCACGCCGCGGATGAACGCCCAGGGCTTCGCGAAGACCGCTTCGGACATCGCATCAGGCGATGCCTCGCTCACGACGCGGCACGCCCATGGGCGGAACGGCCGAGTTTCAAACCCTCAGTGCCGGCTCCCGCCTTGGAAACAGGGCACGGGATTTGCGGCATCGGAGAGGTTTGAGCGGGAGTGGATCCGTACATGCTCCCGCCTATAGGGCAAAGCTTCTGCAAAGGGCAGGGGCCTTCGGGCGGACGCCAGCCAAGCATAAAGAAAAGGCTGCCGGGGTTGCCGGCAGCCTGAGTTCAAAACCGCATCTGTTATGAAGACACCGGGGCCCCTTGAGAAGGCCCCCGCCCCGAAAGGGGCCCCGGCCTCGCACCGAAGCACAGCCCCCTCGTCTGTTCACGCTAGGCGCCCCGGAAGGCGCCGGAAGCACGGCATTTGCGGCGACGTGCTTCCCTTCGCGCAGGCCGAAAGGCCGTTACTTCGGCAGGAGTACCTTGTTGACGACGTGAATCACGCCGTTCGACTGGTTCACGTCGGCGATCGTCACTTCCGCCGAGCCGCCGCTTTCGTCCACGATGTAGATCTTGCCGCCTTTTTCCTCTGCCGTCAGCGCATCGCCGCTGGCAGCGGTGAGGTTGTACTTGCCGCCGCCCTTCTTGATGCCGGCCAGCAGGTCGGCCGAGGAGAGCTTGCCGGGAACGACGTGCGCGGTCAGCACCTTGGTCAGGTCGGCCTTCATCTCAGGCTTCAGCAGCGTATCCACCGTGCCGGCGGGCAGGGCGGCAAAGGCTTCGTTGGTCGGCGCGAACACCGTGAAGGGGCCGGGGCCGGCCAGCGTGTCCACAAGGCCGGCTGCCTTCACGGCGGCGACCAGCGTGGTGTGGTCCTTCGAATTGACGGCGTTCTCGACGATGTTCTTGTTGGCGTACATCGGGGCGCCGCCGACCATCGGGTTGTCCTGCGCGAAAGCGGCGCCACCGGCAACAGCGGTAAGGCCAAGCGCGGCGGCGACGGCAAACGCCTTGAAAGATTTAATCATAGGGCTTCCTCCTTGGAAGGTTCAGATGAGCCTGACAAAGAGGAGACACGGGAACGCGGAGACTTAAGTTTCGCCTTCACGCACCCGTGATCCGGAAATTTACTGTCTCTTCACTCCGCCGGTGTTGCGCGCTTCTTGCGCCAAAGGCCGGTCAGATTGTCCCAAAGCTCGATCTTGGCGCCGGAACGCTTCATGATGACGCCCTGCTGGATCACCGAAAGCGTGTTGTTCCAGGCCCAGTAGATCACGAGGCCGGCGGGGAAGCCCGCCATCATGAAGGTGAAGATCACCGGCATCCAAGTGAAGATCATGGCCTGGGTCGGGTCGGGCGGCGTCGGGTTCATCCGCATCTGGAGGAACATCGTGACGCCCATGATCAGCGGCCAGATGCCGATCATCAGCGCATGCGGCACGGTGAAGGGCAGCAGGCCGAACAGGTTGAACAGCGAGGTCGGGTCGGGCGCCGCGAGGTCGTGGATCCAGCCGAAGAATGGCGCATGCCGCATCTCGATCGTCACATAGAGGTTCTTGTAGAGCGCGAAGAAGACGGGGATCTGGATCAGCACCGGCCAGCAGCCGGCCAGCGGATTGATCTTCTCCGTCTTGTAAAGCTCCATCATCGCCTGCTGCTGCTTCATCTTGTCGTCGGGGTATTTCTCCCGGATCTCGACCATCTTCGGCTGCACCGTCTTCATCTTCGCCATGGAGGCGTAGGACTTGTTGGCGAGCGGGAAGAAGATGGCCTTGACGATGACGGTGGTGGCGAGGATCGCCAGCCCGAAATTGCCGAGCAGCTTGTAGAGGCTGTCGATCAGCCAGAACATCGGCTTGGTGATGAAGTAGAACCAGCCCCAGTCGATCAAAAGGTCGAACTGCCGGATCTGCCGGTCCTTCTCATAGGCGTTGATGGTCGCGACCTCCTTGGCGCCGGCGAAGAACAGCGACTCCTCGGTGGCGGACTGGCCTGGCGCTATCCCGATCGGGTCCGACAGGAAGTCGGCCTGGTAGCGCGGGCGGTTGTCGGAGAAATAGGAGTAGGTCGGCTGAAAGGGCTGCCTGGCCGCGGGCACGAGCGCTGCGGCCCAGTACTTGTCGGTGATGCCCAGCCAGCCGTCGCTCGACTTGGCCGGCTTGACCTGCTTTTCCTTTTCCAGGTCGTGGTATTTTATCTCCTTCAGGCCGTCCTCGCCGGTGACGCCGATCAGGCCCTCGTGGAGCACGTAGATGCTGGGCGTGGACGGCTTGTCGAAGCGCGTGACGCGGCCGTAGTTCAGCAGGGAAACGGGCGCCGCCCCGCTGTTCCGGACGGCGTCGGAAACCGTGAACATGTAGCTGGCATCGACGGAAATCGTGCGGCGGAAGACGAGGCCCTGGCCGTTGTCGAAGGTCAGCGTCACGGGCGAGGCGGGCGTCAGCGTGGGCTTGCCCTCGACCGTCCACTTCGTGTCCGGGCCGGGCAGCGGCCCAACCTGAGCGCCTGCGGCCGCGACATAGCCGATCTCGGCATAGTAGCCGTTGGGCAGCTGGGCCGGGTTGAGCAGTTCGATGATCGGCGAATCCGGCTCTACGGTGAGCTGGTAGTGCTTGAGGCGCAGGTCGTCGAGCCGCGCGCCGGTCAGGTTGATCGAGCCGGAAACGCTCGGCGTGTCGATCGCAACGCGGCTCGTCAGCGCCAGCGCCTGCGCGCGCGTCTGGGGTGCGGCGCCGTCGGTGCCGGGCAGGCCGGGCACGGCGGCTGCCGCGTTCGGAGCGACCTTCACGCCGTTCTCGTTGGCAACCGCGGCCGGCGCGGCCGGCGTCTGGCCGCGGCTCTGCGCCTCGACGCGCGAGGCCTCGATCTTGGCCGCCTCCTTTTCGCGCTCGACGCGGGGGTTCATGTAGAACACCTGCCAGAGCGTCAGGATCAGCACGGACAGCGCAATGGTGATGAGGAAGTTGCGGTTGTTTTCCATGCCCGTCCTTCAAACCAATCTTGGGGCGGCAATGAGGCCTTCGGCTTGGCCCGCCGCTTCAACGGCGCCCCTTGCCCCTGACCCGCCGCGAAAGCTCGGCGGCCAACTCCGCGAACCCGGCGCCGAGCACCTCGCGCTTGCCGACGACCACATAGTCATGGCCGCCAGCCATGTCATCGGCAGCATGAACGCGCACCGCCTCGCGCAGCCGCCGCCGCACCCGGTTGCGCACGACCGCGTTGCCCACCTTCTTGGTGACGGTGAAGCCGACGCGCGGACCCTCGCCGGGAGCGCCGCGGTCCAGCGTTTCCAGCAGGAAAAGCTTTCCGCGGCGGGCCTCGCCGGCGCGCACGGCCAAAAACTCCCTGCGCTTCTTCAGGCGCCCGATTTTCAGGCGCCCGAGCGCCTTGCCGCCGGCCAAGGCGGGAGGAGACGTGTCAGGCGGAAAGCCGCTTGCGGCCCCGGTTGCGCCGCGCCGCGACGACGCCGCGGCCGCCCTTGGTGGCCATGCGCGCGCGGAAACCGTGGCGGCGCTTGCGGACGAGCTTGGAGGGTTGGTAGGTACGCTTCATTTATTGTGATACCGCGGCGTGCGGCCCTTCTTGGGTCTGTTTTTTTCGGAACAGGAGCGCCGCAAGCGGTTCCGGCTTCAAGCCTCCCTACAGGCACAACACAAAACGCGCCCGAAAGTGAAAACCTCTTGCGTGGCGCGGTCTATAGAAAGGCGTCCCGCCCAAGTCAATCTGCGCCGCCGGCCGCAATGCCGGATTGGGCCGTCTCTGCAAGCCGGCCGGGACGCTTTGCCGTTGAGCGCCCCGCATCGTCTCGGCGCGGGCTGATTTTTCCAGAGCACCGGCGCGAGAAGTGCGCCGCGGTTTTCGGGAAATCCGGTGCTACAGGCGGCCTAACCCCTTCGTGACCGGATTTGCAGCCAACGGCCTACCGGTCAAAGCATGTCGCCCGAAAGCGGGAACTGGCTTCAGGCAAACGACAGGCTCGAAGATAGAGGCCTCACCGGGTTGCATGGGGCCGAACGACCCGCAAGCCCGGCGTCAGGGCTCGCAGGTCGCTTTTGCATGCGGACTTCGGCCTCAGGCGATGAGCAGGAAGTCGTTTGCTGCTATGTCCTGGAGCTTTGTTGTGAGCAGGGCGATCTGCACGGCAGCCTGCGTGCCGCTGCCAAAGCCGTCCACATCGTAGAACAGCTTGCCCGTGTCGGTCTGGTAGATGATGCGGTCGTTCGCCTCGTAGGCTGCACTGCTCAGCACCGCGTTGAACTGGCTGGGATCGATGCCGGCACCCGCTGCTCCCGTCAGGGCCGCAAACGACGTCTTGCTCAGGCTGATCGTGTCGTCGGCATGGCTGAAGTCGGTCAGCGTGTCGAAGTTGGCCGCACTTGCCGCCGTGTTGAA
>CAXTCF010000219.1:0-5698 GCA_964242945.1 uncultured Rhizobiaceae bacterium
TCAAGATCATGAACGACCCGTTCGTCGGCTCGCTCACCTTCTGCCGCATCTATTCGGGCAAGCTCACCAAGGGCGTGTCGCTCGACAATACGGTGAAGGAGAAGAAGGAGCGCATCGGCCGCATGCTCCAGATGCATGCGAACTCGCGCGCCGACATCGACGAAGCGTTTGCGGGCGACATCGTGGCGCTTGCCGGTCTAAAAGACACGACCACGGGCGACACCCTGTCCGACCCGCTGAAGCCCGTGATCCTGGAGCGCATGGAGTTCCCGGAGCCGGTCATCCAGATCGCCATCGAGCCGAAGACCAAGGGCGACCAGGAGAAGATGGGCCTCGCGCTGCATCGCCTCGCCGCCGAGGATCCGTCCTTCCGCGTCAAGACCGACGAGGAGTCCGGCCAGACGATCATCGCAGGGATGGGCGAGCTTCACCTCGACATCATCGTCGATCGCATGCGCCGCGAGTTCAAGGTCGAGGCGAATGTCGGCGCGCCGCAGGTGGCCTATCGCGAGACGATCACCCGCCGCGCCGAAGTGGACTACACTCACAAGAAGCAGACCGGCGGCACCGGCCAGTTCGCCCGCGTCAAGCTGGTGTTCGAGCCGAACCCGGAAGGCGAAGACTTCCTGTTCGAGTCGCAGATCGTCGGCGGCTCGGTGCCGAAGGAGTACATTCCGGGCGTCCAGAAGGGCATCGCGAGCGTGCTGTCCTCCGGTCCTCTGGCAGGCTTCCCGATGCTCGGCGTCAAGGCGACGCTGATCGACGGCGCCTTCCACGACGTGGACTCCTCGGTTCTGGCCTTCGAGATCGCTTCCCGCGCGGCTTTCCGAGAGGGTGCGCAGAAGGCCGGCGCCCAGCTGCTGGAGCCGATCATGAAGGTCGAGGTGGTGACGCCGGAGGATTACGTCGGCAACGTCATCGGCGACCTGAACAGCCGCCGCGGGCAGATCCAGGGGCAGGAGTCGCGCAACGTCGCCGTCGTGGTCAACGCGATGGTGCCGCTCGCCAACATGTTCAAGTACGTGGACAACCTGCGCTCCATGAGCCAGGGCCGCGCGGCCTACACGATGCAGTTCGATCACTACGAGCCGGTGCCGAGCGCCGTCGCCCAAGAGATCCAGAAGAAGTACGCCTGAGGGTCGGCAGCAGCCGGTTCTAGGACCTAGCCTTTCCCAGGCAGACAAAACGGAGACAACGTTATGGCTAAAGGTAAATTCGAGCGGAATAAGCCGCACGTAAACATCGGCACCATCGGTCACGTGGACCATGGCAAGACCTCGCTGACCGCAGCGATCACCAAGTTTTTCGGCGAGTACAAGCGCTACGACCAGATCGATGCGGCGCCGGAAGAAAAGGCGCGCGGCATCACCATCTCGACGGCCCACGTCGAGTATGAGACGACCGCCCGTCACTATGCGCACGTCGATTGCCCCGGCCACGCCGATTATGTGAAGAACATGATCACAGGCGCCGCGCAGATGGACGGCGCGATCCTGGTCGTGTCGGCCGCCGACGGCCCGATGCCGCAGACCCGCGAGCACATCCTTCTGGCCCGCCAGGTGGGTGTGCCTGCGCTCGTGGTGTTCCTGAACAAAGTCGATATGGTCGATGACGCGGAACTGCTTGAGCTGGTGGAGCTCGAAGTTCGCGAGCTGCTGTCGAAGTACGAGTATCCCGGCGACGACATCCCGATGATCAAGGGCTCGGCGCTCGCTGCGCTGGAAGACTCCGACAAGAAGCTCGGCGAGACGGCGGTTCGCGAGCTGATGGCCGCGGTGGACGACTACATCCCGACGCCGGAGCGTCCGATCGACCGTCCGTTCCTGATGCCGATCGAAGACGTGTTCTCGATTTCCGGCCGTGGCACCGTCGTGACCGGCCGTGTCGAGCGCGGCATCGTGAAGGTGGGCGAGGAACTTGAGATCGTCGGCATCCGTCCGACCTCCAAGACGACCTGCACGGGCGTCGAGATGTTCCGCAAGCTGCTCGACCAGGGCCAGGCGGGCGACAACATCGGCGCGCTGCTTCGTGGCGTGGACCGCGAAGGCGTCGAGCGCGGCCAGGTTCTGGCCAAGCCCGGCACCGTGAAGCCGCACAAGAAGTTCAAGGCAGAGGCCTACATCCTCACCAAGGAAGAGGGCGGCCGTCACACGCCGTTCTTCACGAACTACCGTCCGCAGTTCTACTTCCGCACGACCGACGTGACGGGCATCGTCACGCTGGCTCAGGGCACCGAGATGGTGATGCCCGGCGACAATGTGACGGTGGACGTGGAACTGATCGTGCCGATCGCGATGGAAGAGAAACTCCGCTTCGCTATCCGCGAGGGCGGCCGTACCGTGGGCGCCGGCATCGTCGCTTCGATCGTCGAGTAATCATAAGCAGGTGCATCTGGCGGCGGGGCGGGAAAACCTCCCGCCCCCCGGCAGAAAAGGAATTGTCGCATGAACGGACAAAATATCCGCATCCGCTTGAAAGCGTTCGACCATCGCGTGCTCGATGCTTCCACGCGCGAGATCGTTTCCACGGCCAAGCGCACCGGCGCGAACGTGCGTGGACCGATCCCGCTGCCGACCCGCATCGAGAAGTTCACGGTCAATCGCTCGCCGCACATCGATAAGAAGAGCCGCGAGCAGTTCGAGATGCGCACGCACAAGCGCCTTCTCGACATCGTGGATCCGACGCCGCAAACGGTGGACGCGCTGATGAAGCTCGACCTCGCCGCGGGTGTGGACGTCGAAATCAAGCTCTAAGAGCCGTTTATGAGCCGGCTGGACTAGGGTCCGGGCTCCTCTGAAGGAAGATGAACCGATGCGTTCAGGGGTAATCGCACAGAAGGTCGGGATGACCCGCATCTACAACGATGCGGGCGAGCATGTTCCTGTGACCGTGCTGCGCATGGAGAACTGCCAGGTGGTGGCTCAGCGCACCGAGGAGAAGAACGGCTATACCGCCGTGCAGCTCGGCGTCGGCTTGGCGAAGGTGAAGAACACGCCGAAGGCGATGCGGGGTCATTTCGCGACCGCATCCGTGGAGCCCAAGGCAAAGGTCGCGGAATTCCGCGTGACGGCCGAGAACCTGCTCGACATCGGTGCGGAGATCACCGCGGAGCACTTCGTCGCCGGCCAGAAGGTGGACGTCACCGGCACGACGCAGGGCAAGGGCTTCCAGGGTGTCATTAAGCGCCACCATTTCGGCGGTGGCCGCGCGACCCACGGTAACTCCGTGTCACACCGCACGCATGGCTCGACTGGTCAGCGCCAGGACCCAGGCAAGGTGTTCAAGGGCAAGAAGATGGCCGGTCACATGGGCGCGACGCGTGTGACGACGCAGAACGTCGAAGTGGTTTCGACTGACCTCGATCGCGGCCTGATCCTGATCCGCGGTGCGGTTCCGGGCTCCAAGGGCGCTTGGATTTATGTGCGTGACGCCGTGAAGGCGCCGCTGCCGGATAATGCGCCGAAGCCGGGTGCCGTTCGCGCCGCTTCCGCCGCGCCAGAAGCGCAAGGGGCTGAGTGATGGACCTGAACGTAAAGACGCTCGCCGGCGCGGATGCCGGCACGCTCAGCCTCAACGCTGAGATCTTCGGGCTGGAGCCGCGCGAGGACATTCTCCAGCGCGTCGTTCGCTGGCAGATGGCTAAGCGCCAGCAGGGCACGCACAAGGCGAAGGGCCGCGCGGAGATCGCGCGCACCGGCGCCAAGATGTACAAGCAGAAGGGTACGGGCCGCGCCCGCCACCATTCCGCGCGCGCCCCGCAGTTCCGCGGCGGCGGCAAGGCTCATGGGCCGGTTCCGCACAGCCACGAGCACGATCTGCCGAAGAAGGTGCGCGCGCTCGGCCTGAAGCATGCGCTGTCGGCCAAGGCGAAGAGCGCCAGCATCGTGCTGGTGGACGAACTCGTTCTGACTGAGGGCAAGACGAAGGCGCTTGTTGCGAACCTGGCTACGCTCGGCCTTTCCAACGCGCTGGTTATTGGCGGTGCGGAACTCGACCAGAACTTCGCCCGCGCGGCTACCAATATCCCGAACATCGACGTGCTGCCGATCCAGGGCATCAACGTCTATGACATTTTGCGCCGGGGCACGCTGGTTCTTTCCAAGGCAGCGGTCCAGGCGCTTGAGGAGCGGTTCCATGGTTGATCTTCGCCATTACGACGTGATCGTCGCGCCGGTGATCACGGAAAAGACGACCATTGCTTCCGAGCAGAACCAGGTCGTCTTCAACGTCGCCAAGACCGCTTCCAAGCCTGAGATCAAGGCGGCGATCGAAGCCCTGTTCAACGTCAAGGTCATCGGCGTCAACACGCTCATCCGCAAGGGCAAGGTGAAGCGGTTCCGCGGCACGGTCGGGCGCTTGAGCAACGTCAAGAAGGCTGTCGTGACGCTTGCCGACGGCAACTCGATCGACGTCTCGACCGGCCTTTGAGATTGAGGTTCAAGAACAATGGCACTCAAAAGCTATAAGCCGACGACGCCGTCCCAGCGCCAGCTGGTGATCGTTGATCGCGCCGGCCTCTACAAGGGCAAGCCGGTGAAGGGTCTGACCGAGGGGCTATCTGCTTCCGGTGGCCGCAACAACTATGGCCGCGTGACGGCTCGCTTCATCGGCGGCGGTCACAAGCGCACCTACCGCATCATCGACTTCAAGCGCCGCAAGCTCGACGTCTCGGCGACGGTGGAGCGGCTGGAATATGACCCGAACCGCACGGCCTTCATCGCGCTGCTGCGCTATGATGACGGCGAGCTTTCCTACATCGTGGCGCCGCAGCGCTTGTCCGCCGGCGACAAGGTGACGGCCGGCGCGAACGTGGACGTGAAGCCGGGCAATGCGATGCCGCTCCAGGCGATGCCGGTCGGCACGATCGTCCACAATGTCGAGCTGAAGCCAGGCAAGGGCGGCCAGCTGGCGCGCTCCGCCGGTTCCTATGCGCAGGTCGTCGGCCGCGATCAGGGCATGGTCATCCTGCGCCTGAACTCCGGCGAGCAGCGTTTGGTGCACGGCACCTGCTTCGGCACGGTCGGCGCGGTGTCCAATCCGGACCACGCCAACATCAATCTCGGCAAGGCCGGCCGCTCGCGCTGGCTCGGCCGCCGCCCGCACAATCGCGGCGTCTCCATGAACCCGGTCGATCACCCGCATGGCGGCGGTGAAGGCCGCACGTCCGGCGGCCGTCACCCGGTCACGCCGTGGGGCAAGCCGACCAAGGGCAAGAAGACGCGGTCCAACAAGACGACCGACAAGTTCATCATGCGCTCGCGCCACGCGCGCAAGAGCTAAGAAGAGGTTAGGCGCATGACGCGTTCGATTTGGAAAGGGCCGTTTGTTGACGGCTACATCCTGAAGAAGGCCGACAAGGTCCGCGAAGGCGGTCGCTCGGAAGTGATCAAGATGTGGAGCCGCCGCTCCACGATCCTGCCGCAGTTCGTCGGCCTGACCTTTGGTGTGTACAACGGGCAGAAGCACATCCCCGTTTCCGTGAACGAGGAGATGATCGGGCACAAGTTCGGCGAGTTCGCGCCGACCCGCACCTACTACGGCCACGGCGCGGACAAGAAGGCGAAGAGGAAGTAATCATGGCCAAGCCCAAGGCCCCCCGTCGTCTGCCCGACAACGAGGCCCGCGCGGTGCTGCGCACGCTCCGCATCAGCCCGCAGAAGCTGAACCTCGTCGCGGCGCTGATCCGCGGCAAGAAGGT
>CAXTCF010000220.1:0-5529 GCA_964242945.1 uncultured Rhizobiaceae bacterium
ATGGCTCCGGGCGTTCGAAGCTCGAAAAGCCATCTCCATGGCTTTTCGCCGGCCTCCGGCCGCCGCTTCTCACCCCCACATGAGGGAGGGTAAGATGCCCCCTGCCCTCAGCCACGCACCCCGCATCGCCCGGCGCACGGCGAACACCTTTGCCGCCGAGCGCACCATTCCGGAGGAGACGCCCGTCGCCCTCTCCTACCGCGGCACGACGCATGCCGTGATGATGGCGTCGCCCGCCGACCTTGAGGATTTTGCGCTGGGCTTCTCGCTGACGGAAGGCATCGTCGGGTCTTCGGGCGAGATCGAGGAGATCACGGTCGAGGAACTGGAGTCCGGCATCGACATTCAGATCCGGCTCTTCGACGCGGCCGACAACCGCTTCGCGGCAAGGCGCAGGCGGCTGGCCGGGCCGGTGGGCTGCGGGCTTTGCGGGATCGAGTCGATCGACGAAGCGATGCGGCGCGCATCAAAGGTGGAGAGCGCTTTGCGGCTGTCGGAGGCGCAGATCGCGGAAGCCGTGCAAGCTCTGTCGAAGCTCCAGCCTTTCCACGCGGCGACGGGCGCGGTTCACGCGGCGGGGTTTTACCTTCCCGGCCAAGGCATCGTCATGGCGCGCGAGGATGTCGGGCGGCACAACGCGCTGGACAAGCTTGCCGGCGCGCTGGCGAAGGCGGGCATCGACGGCGCATCGGGCGCTGTGGTGGTGACGAGCCGCGTTTCCGTGGAGATGGTGCAGAAGACGGCGGCGATCGGCGCGCCCGTACTTCTCGCCGTTTCCGCGCCGACGGCGCTGGCCGTCCGCACGGCCGACGAGGCCGGCATGACGCTGGTGGCGCTGGTGCGCGGAGCGGAGTTCGACGCGTTCACGCATCCCGAACGCATCGGCTTCGAGAAGTTGGAGATGTCCGGCCATGCAGCCTGATTTCAGATCGGACCTGGTTCCGGACCATGCGCCGGACGCCGAGCCGCAAGACCGCGGGGCGCAAGCCGAGCCTGGCCACGGGCCGCATGCCAAGCTGATCCGCATGGCCAACCAGATCGCCACCTTCTTCGAGTCCAAGCCGCACGATCTCGGCGTGGCGGGCGTCGCCGAGCACATCAACAAGTTCTGGGACCCGCGCATGCGCGGCAAGTTCTTCGAGATCCTGGAAGGCGGCGGCAGCGGCCTGAAGCCGCTGGTGCTGGAAGCGGCCAGGACGATCCGCCGGCCCGGCGAGAAGGTGAGCCCTGCGGAGGCCGTTCAGGCCACCGGGCGCGTGCCCGGCGACAAAGGGCCAGCCGCGGGTGAGACGCCCTCGCGCATCGCAGCTTCACAGGGGTGACGAGCGACGGCCCGCGAGGGCCGGCCAAGAGCCATAGAGATGGCTCTTGGAGCTTCGAACGCCCGGAGCCATGCGGAGGGCCGGCAAGGCTTCTTAACCGTGGCGGCAGTTGGGGCGTTCCGGCAGTGCAGAACTGCCTCAGTCCCGCAGCGGCTTCAGCGCCTCCGCCCAGCGGAACAACTCGTCCAACATCGGCGCGGCGCCGCGCGCGATCTGTTCCGGCGGGCGGAACGCGCCGTCTTCGCCGATGTGCTGGCTGAACAGCGGCACGGCGACGGCCTCCGGGATCGGCATGATTTTGAGCGTCGTCATCAGCGGCTTGACGCTCTGCACGCCGCGCAGGCCGCCGGAGATGCCGCCGTAGGAAACGAAGCCGGCCGGCTTGTGCGCCCACTCGGCTACGAGGAAGTTCAGCGCGTTCACCAGCGCTGGCGGGGCGAAGTAGTTGTATTCCGGCATCACGAACACGAAGGCGTCTGCGCTTGCCACGCTTTGGCTCCAGGCATGCGTATGGGGCTTCTCGTATTGCTTCAGACGGGGATGCTTGGGCTCGTCGAAGACAGGCAGGTTGAAGGAGGCGAGGTCCACCAGCGCGGGATCGAATTTGCCATGCGCCTCGGCCTGCGCATGGAACCACTGCGCGATGGCCGGCCCCTGCCGGCCCGGCCGCGTCGAGGAGATGATCGTTTGAAGCTTGAGGGCCAAGAGCCTCGCCTTTCCCGCTGATTGTGCGCTGCGGGATATGGCGCCGGTGCCGCCCGGCGCCAAGAGGGAAGTCACCCGTGCGCCACCATCACGTGGCGCACCACGGAATAGTCCTCCAGCGCGTAGAGCGACATGTCCTTGCCGTAGCCGGAATGTTTCAGGCCGCCGTGGGGCATCTCGTTGCACAGCATGAAGTGGGTGTTGATCCAGGTGCAGCCGTAACGAAGCTGCGCCGCCGTCGCCATGGCGCGGCCGACGTCGCGAGTCCAGAGGGAGGAAGCAAGGCCGTAGTCGGAGTCGTTGGCCCAGGAGACCGCCTCCTCCACGTCGGAAAAGCGGGTCACGGAAACGACGGGGCCGAACACCTCGCGGCGCACGATCTCGTCGTCCTGGCGCGCGCCGGCCACCACGGTCGGCTCGTAGAAGAAGCCGCTGCCCTGCCCGACTTTGCCCCCAGTTGTGATCTCCACATGGCTGTTCTCGGTGGCGCGCTCCACGAAAGCTGCCACGCGGTCGCGCTGCCTGGCCGAGATCAGCGGGCCGATCTCGTTCTCTGCGTCGTCTTCCCGGTTGAAGCGGATGGTGGAAACGGCGGAGGAGAGGTCCGCCACCAGCTTTTCATAGACCTTCTCGCCGGCATAGATGCGGCAGGCGGCGGTGCAGTCCTGCCCTGCATTGTAGTAGCCGAAGGCGCGCAACCCGTTCACGACCGCATCGATGTCGGCGTCGTCGAAGACGATCACCGGCGCCTTGCCGCCGAGTTCGAGATGCGTGCGCTTCAGCGTGGAGCTAGCTGCCTGGATGACCTTGCGCCCGGTGCCGACATCGCCGGTGATGGAGATCATGCCGATCTTGGGATGGTTGATCAGAGCGCTGCCGACGGTGGAGCCGCGGCCGAGCACGATGTTCACCACGCCTTCCGGCAGCACGTCCGCCAGGATTTTCCCCATTTTCAGCGCTGTCAGCGGCGTCTGCTCGGAGGGCTTGAACACCACCGTGTTGCCGGCGCCGAGCGCTGGCGCCAGCTTCCAGGCCATCATCATCAGGGGATAGTTCCATGGCGCGATGGACGCGACGATGCCGACCGGATCGCGCCGGATCATCGAGGTGTGGCCGGGCAGGTACTCGGCCGCCACCTGCCCCGGCATGGTGCGGCAGGCGCCGGCGAAGAAGCGGAAGCAGTCCACGATGGCGGGGATTTCATCGTTCAGCACGGCGTTGATCGGCTTGCCGCAGTTCAGCGCTTCGAGGCGGGCGAATTCCTGCGCTTCCGCCTCGATGCGGTCGGCGATCTTGAGGAGGCAGCCTGAGCGCTGGGCCGGCGTGGTGCGCGACCAGGTTACGAAAGCTTTTTCGGCGGATGAGACGGCGAGGTCGATCTGCGCGGAAGAGGCTTCCGGCAGTTCGAGGATGGTGCTGCCGGTGCGTGGGTTGAAAATCGTCTCGGCCTCTTCCGTTCCGCCCTCGAAGCCGGAGCCGATCAGCATTTCCGTGTCGAACTGCGTGTCCATGCGCAAAAATCTCCCAGAAAAAATCTACTTGCCTGAGCCTGCCACCTTATCGCCGTCGCGCGTCAGCCAGTAGGCGGCGAGAATCGGCAGCAGCGTTACCAGCACCACGGTCATCGCCACGACGTTGGTGACGGGGCGCTGGCGCGGGCGGATCAGTTCCTCCAGCATCCAGATCGGCAGCGTCTGCTGCTGGCCTGCGGTGAAGGTGGTGACGATCACCTCGTCGAAGGACAGCGCAAAGGCGAGCATGCCGCCGGCGAGCAGCGCCGTGCCGATGTTCGGCAGGACGACATGGCGAAACGTCTGGAAGCCGTTGGCGCCGAGGTCGGCGGAGGCTTCGAGCAGCGAGCCGGACGTGCGGCGCAGGCGCGCCACCGCGTTGTTATAGACCACCACGATGCAGAAGGTCGCATGGCCCAGCACGACCGTCCAGAACGAGAACGGGATTTCGGCGAGGTTGAAGGCCGAGCGCAGGGCGATGCCGGTGATGATGCCGGGCAGCGCGATCGGCAGGATGACCAGCAGCGACACGGCCTCACGGCCGAAGAATCTGGCACGGGAAACGGCCGCGGCGGTCAGCGTGCCCAGGATCAGGGCGATCAGCGTGGCGGCCGATGCCACTTTCAGGGAAAGCTGGAGGGCGGCCCAGACGTCCTGCCGGTTCCAGGTGACGGAAAGCCAGCGCAGCGTGAAGCCGGGCGGCGGCCACTGGTAGGAGCGCTCCTCCGTCGTGAAGGCATAGACGAAGATCAGGAGAATCGGCAGGTGGAGAAAGAGCAGCCCGCCGCCCGCCGCGAGTTTCAGCAGGAAGGGCGCCTTCTCGCCGCGTTCAGAGCGCATGGGTGCGGTCCCCAGGGGTGGGGGTCGAAACGAGAACTATGGCCTCAAAGCGCATCGAAGGCTCCAAGCCTTTTCGCGACCGTCAGGTAAAACCCCATCACGAGGATCGGCACCACGGCGAAGGCGGCGGCGAGCGGCACGTTGCCGGCCGTGCCCTGTTGCGCATAGACGGCTTGGCCGAGGAACAGGCGGGAATCGCCGATGATCTGGGGCACGATGTAGTCGCCGAGCGTCAGCGAGAAGGTGAAGATCGAGCCGGCGACGATGCCCGGCAGCGCCAGGGGCAGCAGCACCGTGCGGAAGGTCTGGCTGGGCGCGGCGCCGAGATCGGCGGAGGCTTCGAGCAGGCTCGCCGGCACGCGCTCAAGGGCTGCCTGGGTCGGCAGGATCATGAAGGGCAGCCAGACATAGAGGAAGACGAGGAATGTGCCGGTGGGACTGATCGACAGCGAGTTGCCGCCGACGACCGGCAGCGCCAGCCAGGCATCGAGGGCGGGCAGAAGGCCGAGCTTGCCGAACAGCCAGTTCAGGATGCCTTCCTTGGCGAGGATCAGCTTCCAGGCGTAGATTTTCACGAGGTAGCTCGACCAGAGCGGCAGCATCACGGCGAGGTAGAACAGCGCCTTGGTCGTGCCCTTCGCATAGCGCGCGGCGTAGTAGGCGATGGGGAAGGCGAGCAATGCGGCGGCGATCGTGACCAGGGCCGACATCACCACCGTGCGGAGGATGATGTCGAGATTGCCGGGCTGGAAAAGGTCGCGGTAGGTTTTGAGCGTCAGCGTGCGGTCGATCAGGCCGGAGAACTCGTCGATGGCGAAAAAGCTCTGGGCGAGCAGCGCGAACAGCGAGCCGACATAGACGATGCCGAGCCAGAGCAGCGGGGGGATGAGCAGGAGGGCGAGCAGGAAACGCGGGCGGCGCCAGAAGAGGTCGGAGAGGGTGCTGGCTGGTCCGCCTGAATGGAGCAGAGTTGCAGCGGGTGGGGCTTGAGCGCTCATCCGGCATCCTCAGGCGCTGCGTTCCGTCCAGCACCCCTCACTGTCCTGCCGGACATCTCTCCCACAAGGGGAGAGAAGGGCTGTTCTTGCTGGTTTCGCCAACCTTCAGCGATGCAGAAGGTGCGATGTGGCCGAAGCTGCCCCTCTCTCCCC
>CAXTCF010000221.1:0-5493 GCA_964242945.1 uncultured Rhizobiaceae bacterium
GCCGAGGCCAACAACAAAGCCTGCGCCCGCCCCCGGCCGGCAGACTGCGTGCGATTAACCGTCCGATGCTCTAGCGCGCGGTGCGTCGGACCGCCAGGGGCAGCGCCCACCTTGGAATAGCCCAAGCGCCTGCCATCTTTGGAGGATGCCCCGACTGCGAACAGGCTCGCGCCTGCGTTCCCTGCTCCGCTACCTCTACCACGGCGGTTCGCCAACGGCCGTGCGCTTCCGCATAGGCGTGCTGGTCATGGACCTCGCGCTGATCGGCTTCTTCATCGCCACGCCGCTGATCCGCGAGTCCCGTTCCTTCCTGTGGCTTGACTACGCAATCGCCGCGGTGCTGGCGTTGGACATCATGGGACGTGCGTTGGCCTCGCTCAACATGGCCCGGCGGCTACGGCGCCCCACTTTCTGGGTGGACGTCTTCATTCTGCTGACCCTCCTCTTTCCCGCCGCGCTCGCGCCCTTCGGCTTCCTGCGCATCCTGCGGCTATGGTCGCTGTCGCGCACCGGCTTCCTGTGGCGGCCGCTCAAGCGGCTCGGCCTCCAGCGTTGGGAAGAGGCCGCCCGGTCCGTCGCCAGCCTGCTGACCTTCCTGTTCGTGGTGACGGGCTTCGTCTATACCTTCTTCTTCCGCACCGGCGCCGGCTTCGACGACTACATCAACGCGCTCTACTTCACCGTGGCGACGGTCACGACGACCGGATTCGGCGACGTCACGCTGCCCGGCCCGGCGGGCAAGCTGACCTCCATCGTCACCATGATCATCGGCATCACGCTGTTCGTGCGGCTGGCCCAGGCGCTGTTCCGGCCCGACAAGGTCTTCTTCCCCTGCCCCCAATGCGCCCTCCAGCGCCACGACTACGACGCCGTCCACTGCAAGGCCTGCGGCCATGTGCTGGCAATCCCGGACGAAGGGGGATGATCTGAAGGAAGACGGGTTTATCAATGAAGGCTCTCGCGCCTGACCCTTTTGAGATCGCGTTTCGGAACAAGATTATCTTGTAAAAACAATGCGTGGACCGTGCTTCGAAGTTCATGAATTTCGAAGTAGTGGCGAGGCCAATAGGCACGACACTATTCTTGTCTGCTCTTGCTTGGCATGTTACCAAAAGGAATTGGAGCTGTATGTTGCGAGGAGGACAGCATGCCGGCAAGTGGTTCAGGCTGGGAATTCGTGGTCACGCGCCAGTCAGTCCAGCGTCGTGCTTCCGACGGCAAGAAAAGGACCGTCGGACAGTACCAGATTTTTCACGATGGCGTCGCCCAAACTGGGGCGGATCTGTCGGGCATGATCGCCGAGTCCAAGGGACCCGGCGCGAACAAGCCTGCGAACAATGGACTTCGCATCGAAGAAGGACGCTATCCCGTCGCGACCCATTCGGGTGCGACCAAGAAAAAGCACAAACACCCGACCTATGTCACCCACGGCTTCGATCCGGACGCGACGCCGAACGGCGACCGGAAGCCGTCGCTTAAATTTCTCGATACCGACAAGCGCGGAGGCATTCTGCTTCACCCCGGCGTGAACTTCCTTTCCAGCATCGGCTGCTTCAATCCCTGCACTTCGCTGCCGGACGAGAAGGAAATGATCACATGGTCGGGGAGCATTCGCAGGGTCATCGCGATCATCGCCGACCTACAGGCTTTCTCAGGCGCTGCTTTCCCCAACTCGAACAACGTCAAGGTTCCCAAAGCCACATTCGTGGTGGATGGTGAGCCATAATCGACAGCACGGGCCGCCCGCGCAGCGCCGCGAGCGGACGTGACCGCGTTCGGGATGGCGCAGGAAAGAGGAAGCGGAAACAATCAACCCGCGTTCGACGTCGCGCCTTCCCGCCAGGCCCGCTCGAACGGCAGGCGCCAGGCATGCGGCGCGACAAGCTGGTGGATCGACTTCGGCCCCCAGGAGCCGGGCGAATAGAGCCGGACGGGCGGCGGCGCATCGAGCAGCGGGGTCGAGACTTCCCACAGGCGCTCGATGCCCTCGGCGGTGGTGAACAGCGTGTGGTCGCCGCGCATGGCGTCCAGGATCAGGCGCTCATAGGCTTCCAGCACGTCGCCGATCAGGCCGGTGTCGTGCATGGCGAACTGCATGGAAAGCTTGTCCAGCCGCATGCCGGGGCCGGGGCGCTTGCCGTAGAAGGACAGCGACATTTTTGAGGCGTCGGCGAGGTCGAAGGTCAGGTGGTCCGGCCCCTGCGCGCTGACGCCGGAGCCGACGGGAAACATCGACTTCGGCGGCTCGCGAAACGCGATGGAGATGATGCGCTGGCCCTCCGCCATGCGCTTGCCCGTGCGCAGGAAGAAGGGCACGCCGGCCCAGCGCCAGTTGTCGATCTGGCATTTCAGCGCGATGAAGGTTTCCGTTTCCGAGACGGGATCGACGCCCTTCTCCTCGCGGTAGCCCATATACTGGCCGCGCACCACCTCGCGCGGGTCGATCGGCAGCATGGAGCGGAACACCTTGTTCTTCTCTTCCGAGATGGGTGCCGGCTCCAGCGCGGTCGGCGGCTCCATCGCCATGAAGCCGAGGATCTGGAAGAGGTGCGTCACCACCATGTCGCGGTAGGCGCCGGTCGCCTCGTAGAAGCCGGCGCGCTGGCCCAGGCCCAGCGTTTCCGGCACGTCGATCTGCACGTGGTCGATGAAGTTGCGGTTCCAGATCGGCTCGAACAGGCCGTTGCCGAAGCGGAAGGCCAGGATGTTCTGGGCGGCTTCCTTGCCCAGGAAATGGTCGATGCGGAAGATCTGCTCCTCGTCGAACACCTCATGCAGCCTCGCGTTGAGCGACACCGCGCTTGCCAGATCGGTGCCGAAAGGCTTTTCCATGATGATCCGGCAGTTTTCCACGAGGCCTGCATCGGACAGCATCTTCACCGCCGACAGCGCGGCCGCAGGCGGCACGCTGAGGTAATGCATGAGGCGCGACTCGCCTTCAAGCGCCGCCTTTGCCCGGTCCACGGCGTCCTTCAAAGCCTTCGGCCCGGCTGAGATCGGCACGTATTCGAGCGAGTCCGAGAACTTGTGCCATTCCTCCTCCTCGATCTTGCGCGTGCTGAACTGCTCCAGCGCGCCGCGCGCCAGGGTCCGGAAGGCATCCGTGTCCATGTCGTCCAGGGAAACGCCGATGACCCGGCAGCCCGGAATGAAGCCCATATTGGCGAGGTGGAACAGGCCTGGCAGCAGCTTGCGCTTGGAAAGGTCGCCCGTGGCGCCGAACAGCACCACCACCTGCGGATAGCGGGGCCCGACCCGCATGGAATTCCTTGCCTGCGTCGCCGTCAGAACCATGCCACTTCCCTCTCCAACCCAGCCGGTGCAGCCATTTTGGCGTCTCCGGAACAAAGGGCAATGGTGTTGCCGCCGCATTTGCGCCGAATATTGTACGGGCTGATGACGGTGCGGCGCGGAGGGGCGGAAGCTTGGGAACGATCGACCATGTCGTGCTCGCGGCACGCACGCTGGAGGAGGGCTGCGCCTTTGTGCGGGACAGGCTCGGCCACACGCCGGCGCCCGGCGGCGAGCATCCGCAGATGGGCACGCACAACGCCGTGCTCCGCCTGGGCGAAAAGCTCTACCTCGAAGTGATCGCGGTCAATCCGGGAGCGCCGCCGCCCGGCCGCCCGCGCTGGATGGCGCTGGACGACCCCGCGATGCAGGCGGCTCTGCGGGCAAGCCCCCGCCTCGTCTGCTGGATGGCAACGACGGACGACATCGATGCCGCAGCAAGCCGCTTCGGCAGCCTCGTCGGCGAAGTGTGGAACGGCGAACGCGGAGCCTTGCGCTGGAAGCTGACGGTGCGTGCCGACGGGGCGCTGCCGGCCGGCGGCGCGGTGCCGCACCTGATCCAGTGGCCGGAGGGCGTGCACCCCGCCGCGAACATGCCCGATGCCGGCTTCGCTTTCCGCTCGCTCAGCGTCCGCCATCGTGCGAAAGCGTGGCTCGACCGGACGCTCGCCGACTTGCGGGTGTCCGGCGCAGTGGAAACGGAGGCAGCACGGGATGGCGAACAAGCTCTGGAACTGGTTGTCGAAAGACGAGGACGGCGCTTCGTCCTCTGAAGCCGCGAGCGGGCCAGCCGACGCGGCGCAAAGCCAGCCCGCGGCGGCCAAGCCCTCCTGGTCCCGCGTCCTCATCACCGGCGCCGCTGGCGCCATCGGCACGCAGCTCCGAAGATCCGGCCCGGCGATGGGCGAGAAAATCCGCCTTTCCGACCGCGTTCCCTGCGCCGATCTTCAGCCGCACGAGGAGGACCGGGTCTGCGAACTCAGCGACTTCAACGCGGTGATGGGCATCGTGGAGGGCTGCGACGCCATCGTCCACATGGGCGGGCGCTCCGCGGACGGGCCGTGGGAGGACGTGCTCCCGGCTTCCATCGTCGGCACCTACAACATCTACGAGGCGGCGCGGCGAAACAGTGTCAGGCGGGTCATCTATGCCTCCTCCGTCCATGCAGTCGGCTTCTACGAGCGCAACCAGACGATCGACGCTTCCGCGCCCACCAAGCCAGATACGCTCTACGGCGTGTCCAAAACCTTCGGCGAGAACCTTTCCTCCTACTACTGGAACAAGTTCGGCATCGAGACGGTAGCCTTGCGCATCGGCTCCTGCTTTCCCGAACCGACCGACCGGCGCCACCTCATCACCTGGCTGTCCTATCGCGACTGCCGCCGGCTTGTGGAACTGAGCCTGTCGGCCGAGCGCGTCGGCCACACGATCGCCTTCGCCACCTCGAACAACAGCCAGCGCTTCTGGGACAATTCCGCGGCCAGCGTGCTGGGATACAAGCCGCAGGACAATGCGGACGATTTTCGCGAGAAGGTTTTTGCGTCCACGCAGCCGGGCGACCCGGACGACCCGGCGGTGCGCTTCCAGGGCGGCGGCTATGCGGCCATCACCGAGTTTGAAGTTCCGCCGAAATCCTGAAGGCCTGAACGGTCATGGCGGAGCTTGACACCACGCAGGCGCTGGCGCTCGCCTATGGCGGCTATGCCCTGGCCGCAGGCCTCGGCGTGCTGCGCGATCCCGGCCGCTTCATGCGCATGCTGGACGGCCTGCGCGACCGGGCGGCGGCCTCCTACACCACCGGCATCGTGGTTTACCTCATCGGCGCGGCGACGCTCCTGCTTCACCATCGCTGGAACGGCTGGCTTGCAGGCACCGTTACGATCCTCGGCTGCGCGGCGCTGCTTGAGGGGCTGTCGCTGCTGATTGCGCCGGGCTTCTTCGACCGCTTCGTCCGGCGCTTCTGGCAGCGCGCTTCCATCCGCTTCTGGGGCGCTTTGAGCGCCGGATTCGGGTTTCTGATGATCGGCGCGGTCCTCGCGTCCGGCGGCTTCTCCTGAAGCTGCCGATTTTCTGCAATTCCCGCGCGATTTCGCAGTCTTCAAGCGACTTTTCCTTGCCAAAGTTTGTTCGACACGTTCGGGTTTTGTGCTAGAGCATCGGACGGTTAATCGGATGCAGGCTGGTGGTTGGGGGCGGGATGCA
>CAXTCF010000222.1:0-5457 GCA_964242945.1 uncultured Rhizobiaceae bacterium
CGCGCTTTGCCTCGGGGAAGACGCCATGATCATTTGCGGGCGCGGCGCCCTGTTCCTTGAGGTGCTGGGCGCCTCGCCCCGGCTCGACCTGACCGCGACGCTGCGGCTCAGCGCCAGGGCGCGCGAGCACCGGCGTCTGCTCCTGCTGATCCGCCAGAGCGCAGCCGGACCGGCGCCCACCGCCGCCCCGCTCCGTCTCACGGTCGGCCCAGCCCCAGCCGCGCCGCGGCGCATCCTGTCCGGGCCGCTCAGCGGCACGATCGGGCCGCCGGCCTTCACCGTCACGGTTTCCAAGAACCGCGCCGCCCCGCCCGTCCCCTTGCTTCTCGAATGGAACAGCCATGAACGCCGCTTTTCCGAGCGACCGGAGGATCCTCGCGCTGTGGTTCCCCTATCTCGGCACGGAACGCATCTTCCGGCTGAGGCTGGGGCCGTCCTGGCGCTCCGCTGGACGGGATCGGAAGCCCCTGGCGCTCTCGGCGAAGACGGGGAACACCTGGACGATCGCAGCCGCCGACGAGCAGGCTGAGCGCCTCGGTCTCAAGGTTGGCACGGGCGTTGCGGATGCGCGCGCCAGATATCCCGCGGTGGAAATCCTGGAAGCGGATGCCGGGGCCGAACTCCGCCTGCTGGAAGCGCTGGCCGACTGGTGCGACCGCACCACGCCGCTGGTGGCGCTTAACGGTGCGAACGGCCTGTTTCTCGATATCTCCGGCTGCGCCCATCTGTTCGGCGGGGAGCAGCCGCTGCTGGACGACTGCCTGGCCCGGCTCTTGCGCCAAGGCTTTTCCGCGTGCGCAGGCCTGGCTTCCACGCCGGGCGCAGCCTGGGCGCTTGCGCGCTTCGGAGCGCGCCCTTCCGCATCAATTTCTCCAGGCGGCGAGAGACAAGCACTGGCGCCCCTGCCGCTCGCCGCGCTGCGCCTGGAGCAGGCGGTGCGGGAAAACCTGGAAAGCGTCGGCCTGCGCCGCATCAGTGACGTTCTGGCCACGCCCCGCGCTCCGCTGGCGCGCCGTTTCGGCGCGGAACTGCTCCGGCGGATCGACCAAGCCCTAGGCGATGCGGACGAAGCGATCAGCCCGCGCATCGTTCCCGGCCTGCTTTCCGCCGAACGGCACCTGGCGGAGCCGGTCACCGACGTGGAAGCGGTGGAGGACATCGCCGGCCGGCTCGCGCAGACGCTCGAACCCGGCCTGGAACGGCGCGGAGAAGGGGCGCGGCGGCTGGAATTGGCGCTGTTCCGGGTCGATGGTTTTGTCTTCCGAGTGGAAGTCCGGCTTTCCAGCCCGACCCGTGATCCCGGAAAAATCCGGCGCATCCTGCGCGAAAAATTCCGCGCCCTGGAAGGCAAGGTGGATGCGGGCTTCGGCTTCGACATGCTTCGCTTGTCCGTGCGGGAAGCCGCGCCCTTCGATGCCGAACAGGAGGATTGGCTGGGAGAACCGGACCGGGGCGCAGAGGCGTTGAGCAGTTTCGCCGACCGGGTGAGCGCCCGGCTGGGGCCGGAGGCGCTGGTGCAGGCTTTACCTGTGCCAAGCCACATCCCGGAGCGCGCCGCGCTCTGGGTGCCGCTTGGAAGTTTTCCGTCATCTGACGCTTTTTCGATCCAGCGTGGTTCCCCCGCTCTGGATCGGCGAAGCCGAGACGGAGTGGGGGAACCACGTCAAAGACAAGCGTCCAACCGTCCTTTGCGCCTGTTCGCCACGCCGGAGCGGGTCGAGGTTACAGCAGAAGTGCCGGAAGGGCCGCCGATCCAGTTCGGCTGGCGGCGCGTGCTCTACCGCGTGGCGGCAGTTGAAGGGCCGGAGCGCATCGCGCCGGAATGGTGGGGAAGCAGCTTCGGGCCGCTTGCGCTCGAATGCGACGACCGGGCGCAGGGCAGCGAGGCGCCGGCCACGCGCGACTATTTCCGGGTTGAAGATTTCAGCGGCCGCCGCTTCTGGCTGTTCCGCGAGGGGCTTTATGGCGCAAGCCGCGAGCCGCGCTGGTTCCTGCACGGCCTCTTCGCATGAGCGCCGGCAAGCCGGCTTATGCCGAGTTCGGCATGCGCTCGAACTTCTCCTTTCTGGAGGGGGCGTCGCGACCGGAGGCCATGGTGCTTGCGGCCTACAAGCACGGCTATCGCGCGGCAGGGCTTGCCGACCGCAACACGGTTTCCGGCACGGTGCGCGCCTGGAGCCAAGCCAAGGCCGAGCCGATCGCCGGCCATCTTGCCTATCATCCCGGCGCCCGCCTGGTTTTTGCCGACGGCACGCCGGACGTTCTAGCTTATCCCCGCGACCGCGCGGGCTGGGGCCGGCTCTGCCGCATGCTGACTCATGCCAACTTCGAGGGTGAAAAGGGCGCACCAAAGCTCCTGCGCGACGACCTTTGGGAGTGGGGGGACGGCATGTCCCTGGCCGTACTGCCGCCTCTGGAAGAAGGGAGCGCTGAAACGTCGCTCGGCTTTCTCCGCGAGGTGCGGGAACGGTTCGGGCAGGCGGCGCGGGTTGCCGCCGCGCCGCTTTACAACGGATCCGATCGCCTGCGGTTTGCGCAAGGCGCGGCACTAGCACAGGCAGCCGGCCTGCCCCTGATGGCGACGGGCGACGCGCTCGCCCATTCCCCCGACCTGCGTCCGCTCCAGGACGTGCTGACGGCGATCCGGCTGAAAACCACCGTGATGGATGCCGGCTTCGCACTGGAAGCGAACGCCGAGCGCTTCCTGAAGCCGCCGGCCGAGATGGTCCGGCTGTTCCGCGGCCATCCGGAAGCCATCCAGGAAACGCTCCGCTTCGCCGAGGAGGTTTCCTTCAGCTTCAAGGAGCTTTGGCACAACTATCCCGACGAGCCGACGCGCGACGGGGCAAGCGCGCAGGAAGAATTGGAGCGGCTGACCTGGGAAGGGGCGGAAAAGCGCTTTCCCGGCGCGGTGGAGAAGCACCGCAAGACGCTGGAGCACGAGTTGGCGCTGATCGCCAGCCAAGACTACGCCCGCTACTTCCTGACCGTGCACGACATCGTGCGCTTTGCACGGGAGCAGGCAATCTTATGCCAGGGCCGCGGCTCGGCGGCTAATTCGGTGGTCTGCTACTGCCTGGGCATCACCGAGGTCGGCCCCGAACTCGGCACCTGCCTGTTCGAGCGCTTCATCTCCGAGGAACGCAAGGAGCCGCCCGACATCGACGTCGATTTCGAGCACGAGCGGCGCAGCGAGGTGATGCAGTACATCTACCGGAAATACGACGAGAAGCACACGGCGCTCGCCTGCGCCGTGATCTCCTACCAGGCGCGTTCCTCCATGCGCGAGGTCGCCAAGGCGCTGGGCTATTCCGCCGACACGCTTGCCGCCCTCGCCGCCTCCACATGGCGTTGGAGCGCGAACGATTTAGGCGACGTCGAAGCCCGCGATTCCGGCTTGAGCATGGCTGACGCCAACACGCGGCGCCTGTTTGCGCTGGCCAACGCGCTCGGCGGGAGTCCTCGGCATTTGTCCCAGCATGTCGGCGGCTTCGTCATCACCAAGGACCGGCTGGACGAGATCGTGCCGGTGATGAAGACCGGCATGCCCGACCGCAAGATGGTGGAATGGGACAAGGACGACCTGGATGCGGTCGGCCTGCTCAAAGTGGATATTTTGGCGCTCGGCATGCTCTCCTGCCTCCGGCGCTGCTTCGATCTTTTGCGCGATCACTATCCTGCCGTGCGCGTGCGCGACCTGGACGCGATCCCCAAGGAGCAAAGAAGCGTTTATGCGATGATCCAGCGGGCGGACACGCTGGGCGTCTTCCAGATCGAAAGCCGCGCGCAGATGTCGATGCTGCCGCGCTTGAAGCCGAAAAAATTCTACGACCTCGTGATCGAGGTGGCGATCGTGCGGCCAGGCCCCATCCAGGGCGACATGGTGCATCCCTACCTGCGCCGGCGCGAGGGCAAGGAGGAAGTGGAGTATCCCAAGCCGGAACTGGAAAAGATCCTCAGGAAGACGAAAGGCGTGCCGCTCTTCCAGGAGCAGATCATGCGCATCGCCGTGGACGCCGCCGGCTTCAAACCCGGCGAAGCCGACCAGCTGCGCCGCTCCATGGCGACCTTCAAGCGCACCGGCACGATCGAAACACACCAGAAGCGCTTCATCGAAGGCATGATCGGCAACAACTACACGGAGGACTTCGCCAAGCGCTGCTTCGAGCAGATCAAGGGCTTTGCCGAATACGGCTTTCCCGAATCCCACGCTGCGTCTTTTGCGCTGCTGGTCTATGCCTCCTGCTGGTTCAAGGCCTGGTATCCGGATGTGTTCTGCGCGGCGATCCTGAACTCGCAGCCGATGGGTTTTTATGCACCGGCGCAGCTCGTGCGCGACGCGGCTGAGCACGGGATCGAGATCCGCCCGGTGGACGTCAACCATTCGGAATGGGACTGCACGCTGGAGGACTGGCGCGAGCCGGGAGGCCGCTCTCCTTTCAGCGCCCGCAGCATCCACGCCCGCCACACTGACATGAAAGGCGTGATCCGCTCGCGCTTTGCCGTGCGGCTGGGTTTTCGCCAGGTCAAAGGCCTGCGCGAAGCGGAGATGACGCAGCTGGTCAGCGCGCGCGGGCGAGGCTACGATTCGCTGCGCGACCTCTGGCTGCGAACAAGACTGCCGGCCGGCACGGTGACGCGGCTGGCGGAGGCCGATGCGTTCCGCTCGCTGGGGCTGGACCGGCGCGAGGCGCTCTGGGCGGCGCAGGCTTTGGACAAGAGCGCCGCCGCAGAGCACATGCCGCTGTTCGACCGTGCGGGTGCAACCCTCTTCGATCACGAACCGGAAGCGCGGCTGCCTCCCATGTCGCTCGGCGAGCATGTGGTGCAGGACTACCGCACGCTGTCGCTTTCCCTGAAAGCCCATCCCGTTTCGTTCCTGCGGCAAAAACTTCACGCGGCCCGCACCAGACCCGCGGCCGATCTGCTCCACCTCCCCAGCGGGCAGCGCATTGCGGTCGCAGGCCTGGTCCTGGTGCGCCAGCGTCCCGGCTCGGCGCGCGGCGTGATCTTCCTGACGATCGAGGACGAAACGGGCGCGGCCAACGTCATCGTCTGGCCAAAGTGCTTCGAGCAGTTCCGCGCGGTGGTGTTGGGCGCGAGGCTGACCCGCGTTTACGGCCGCTTGCAAAAGCAGGGCGGAGTGATCCACTTAATTGCAGAGCAAGTGGAAGATTTTTCCTCTTGGCTCGGCTTGCTTTCAAGCTGCGGGGAACCGCTCCGGCCTGAACTGGCGCATGCCGACGAGTTCAAGCGGCCGATCCCTCCTTCGCGCGCCAGCCGCCCGCTTGAACAGCGTTCCGATGGCGGCGAGCTTGCCGCCACAGCGCAGAGAGTCATGCCAAAGGGCCGCAACTTTCATTGAGGGCTGTTCCGGCCCGCCTTAAGGCGCGAACTGCTCATATACCGTGACTCCGAGAGATTTCGGTTTGCGGGCTGACGGATCAATGATTCACT
>CAXTCF010000223.1:0-5360 GCA_964242945.1 uncultured Rhizobiaceae bacterium
GCATCAGCCCGCAGAAGCTGAACCTCGTCGCGGCGCTGATCCGCGGCAAGAAGGTCGCGGCTGCGCTGAGCGATCTGGAGTTTTCGCGCAAGCGCATCGCCGGCACCGTCCGCAAGACGCTGGAGTCGGCCATCGCCAACGCCGAGAACAATCACGACCTCGACGTCGATGCGCTGATCGTTTCGGAAGCCTATGTCGGCAAGTCGCTGGTGATGAAGCGCTTCCATGCCCGCGGCCGCGGCCGCGCCAGCCGGGTGGAGAAGCCGTTCTCGCACCTCACGATCGTCGTGCGTGAGGTCGCGGAAGAGAAGGAGGCTGCATAATGGGCCAGAAAGTCAATCCGATCGGCCTGCGCCTCGGCATCAACCGGACCTGGGACTCCCGCTGGTTCGCGGACAATGCCGAGTACGGCAAGCTGCTGCACGAAGACATCAAGATCCGCTCCTACCTGATGAAGGAGTTGAAGCAGGCCGCCGTGTCCAAGGTGGTGATCGAGCGCCCGCACAAGAAGTGCCGTGTGACGATCCACGCCGGACGTCCGGGGCTGATCATCGGCAAGAAGGGCGCCGACATCGAGAAGCTCCGCAAGAAGCTTTCGGAGATGACCAAGTCGGACACCAGCCTCAACATCGTCGAGGTCCGCAAGCCGGAGATCGACGCGACGCTGGTGGCGCAGGGCATCGCCCAGCAGCTTGAGCGCCGCATCGCATTCCGCCGCGCCATGAAGCGTGCCGTGCAGTCGGCGATGCGCCTCGGCGCCGAGGGCATCCGCATCAACTGCTCCGGCCGTCTCGGCGGCGCGGAAATCGCCCGCATGGAGTGGTACCGCGAAGGCCGCGTGCCGCTGCACACGCTGCGCGCCGATGTCGATTACGGCACGGCCGAAGCGCATACGGCTTATGGCACCTGCGGCGTGAAGGTGTGGGTGTTCAAGGGCGAGATCCTTGAGCACGATCCGATGGCGTCCGAGCGTCGTGCGACGGAAGGCGAGAACCAGGGTTCGACCCGCCGCCGCGAGCGTGACCGCGAACGCGAAAACGCCTGAACGGGCGTCGTGACTGGAGTGAAATGAGATGCTGCAACCGAAGCGCACGAAGTTCCGCAAGCAGTTCAAGGGCCGCATTCACGGCAATGCCAAGGGCGGCACCAACCTCGATTTCGGCGCCTTCGGCTTGAAGGCGCTGGAGCCGAACCGCGTCACCGCGCGCGAGATCGAGGCGGCCCGCCGGGCGATCACCCGCGAGATGAAGCGTGAAGGCCGCGTCTGGATCCGCGTGTTCCCCGACGTTCCCGTCACGTCCAAGCCGACGGAAGTGCGCATGGGCAAGGGCAAGGGCGGCGTGGACTACTGGGCTGCCCGCGTGAAGCCGGGCCGCATCATGTTCGAGATCGACGGCGTCTCGGAAGAGACGGCGCGCCAGGCGCTTCGCCTTGGTGCTGCCAAGCTTTCGGTCAAGACGCGCTTCATGCAGCGCATTGCCGAGTAAAGATCGGGCCGAGTAAGGATTTTCGCCATGAAGGCCACCGAAGTGCGGGCAAAGACCGCCGACCAGCTCAACGATGATCTGGCTTCGCTGAAGAAGGAGCAGTTCAACCTGCGCTTCCAGAAGGCGACCGGCCAGCTGGAAAAGACCGCGCGCATCCGCGAAGTCCGTCGCGACATCGCGCGCATCAAGACCATCGCTGCGGAGCAGTCCGCGGCCAAGAAGGCTTAAGGATAACACGATGCCGAAGCGCGTTTTGCAGGGCACTGTCGTCAGCGACAAGAACGATAAGACGGTGGTGGTGCGCGTCGAACGCCGCTTCACGCATCCCGTGATGAAGAAGACGGTTCGCATGTCCAAGCGCTACAAGGCGCATGACGAGGCGAACCAGTTCAAGGTCGGCGACGAGGTCTTCATCCAGGAGTCCAAGCCGATTTCCAGGGACAAGCGCTGGGTCGTCGTGACCGAGGCGCAGGCAACCGCCTCCGCGGAAGCCTGAGACAACGTTAGTGAAGCGTCGGATCATCCTTTGCGGGAGGATCCGACAAGAGGAAAAGGTAGTTTGTCATGATCCAGATGCAGACTAACCTGGACGTAGCCGACAATTCGGGCGCGCGCCGGGTCATGTGCATCAAGGTGTTGGGCGGCTCGAAGCGCAAATACGCTTCGGTCGGCGACATCATCGTGGTGTCGGTGAAGGAAGCGATCCCGCGCGGCCGCGTCAAGAAGGGCGACGTCATGAAGGCGGTCGTCGTGCGCACCGCCAAGGACATCCGCCGCGCCGACGGCAGCGTCATCCGCTTCGACAAGAACGCGGCAGTCCTCGTGGACAACAAGCGCGAGCCGGTCGGCACGCGCATCTTCGGGCCAGTTCCGCGCGAACTTCGCGCCAAGAACCACATGAAGATCGTTTCCCTCGCTCCCGAAGTTCTTTAGGAGGCCGGTTCCATGCAGAAGATCCGCAAGGGCGACAACGTCGTCGTTCTCACCGGCAAGGACAAGGGCCGCCAGGGCGAAGTCCTCCAGGTCATGCCGTCCGAGGACAAGGCCGTGGTGCGCGGCATCAACCAGGTGCGCCGCCATCAGAAGCAGAGCCAGACCCAGGAAGGCGGCATCATCACCAAGGATGCTCCGATCCATCTTTCCAACCTCGCGGTTCTCGCATCCGACGGCAAGGCGACGCGGGTCGGGTTCGAGGTACGTGACGGCAAGAAGGTGCGCGTTGCCAAGCGCACGGGAGAAGTCATCAATGGCTAAGGCTGCAAAGAAGACCGCGTCTGCGGCACCCGCGCCGGAAGCAGCATCCGCAGCGCCGGCGGCGAACAGCTCCTACACGCCCCGTCTGCGCACGGTCTATGACGAGACCATCCGCAAGACGATGCAGGAGAAGTTCTCCTACAAGAACGCGATGGAAGTTCCTCGCATCGACAAGATCGTGCTGAACATGGGCATCGGCGAAGCGACGGCTGACTCCAAGAAGCCCTCTGTCGCTGCCGAAGACCTGAGCCAGATCGCCGGCCAGAAGGCCGTGGTCACGCGCTCCAAGAACTCGATCGCCGGCTTCAAGGTGCGCGAGAACATGCCGATCGGCACCAAGGTGACGCTGCGCCGTGAGCGCATGTACGAGTTCCTGGACCGCCTCGTGAACATCGCTCTCCCGCGCGTTCGCGATTTCCGCGGCCTGAACCCCAAAAGCTTCGACGGCCGTGGCAACTATGCCATGGGCATCAAGGAGCATATCGTGTTCCCGGAGATCAACTACGACAAGGTTGATCAGATCTGGGGAATGGATGTCATCGTTTGTACGACAGCCAAGACGGACGAAGAGGCGCGCGCTCTGCTGACCGCGTTCAACTTCCCGTTTCGCCAATAGTTGGCCGGCAGTAACGGCAGCGAGAAAGGACCTATCGAGATGGCAAAGACCAGCTCAGTCGAGAAGAACAACCGCCGCCGCAGGATGGTGGAACAGTTCGCGTCCAAGCGCGCCGAACTGAAGAACGTCATCATGGATCAGAAGAAGCCGATCGAGGAGCGCTTCCGCGCGCAGCTTCAGCTTGCCGCCATGCCGCGCAACGGTGCCAAGAACCGCATCCGCAACCGCTGCGAGGTGACGGGCCGTCCGCGCGCCTATTACCGGAAGCTCAAGATGAGCCGCGTGGCTTTGCGCGAGCTTGGTTCGCTGGGCCTCGTGCCCGGTCTGGTCAAGTCGAGCTGGTAAGGAGGGCCGAGAGATGTCTCTAAGCGATCCCCTCGGCGATATGCTGACCCGTATCCGCAACGCCTACGGCCGCAAGAAGAGCAGCGTTTCGACGCCTGCCTCCCGCTTGCGCGTCCGCGTTCTGGATGTTCTCAAGGCGGAAGGCTATATCCGCGACTACTCTCAGACCGATCACGACGACGGCAAGTCCGAGATCGAGATCGAACTGAAGTATTACGACGGCAACCCGGTCATTCGCGAGATCTCGCGCGTGTCCAAGCCGGGTCGGCGCGTTTACGTTTCGGTCAAGTCAATCCCGCATGTGGCGAATGGCTTGGGCATCTCGATCCTTTCGACGCCGAAAGGCGTGATGGCCGATCATGACGCGCGTGAGCAAAATGTGGGCGGCGAGGTGCTCTGCCAGGTGTTCTGACCCGGCAGGCGCATCCAAGAAGAGCAAGAGCTACCATCATGTCTCGTATCGGTAAGAAGGCGGTCGCTGTACCGCAGGGCGTCACCGCTTCCGTCGATGGTCAGACCGTCACGGCGAAGGGCCCAAAGGGTGAGTTGAAGTTCGTCGTCAACGACGAGGTGCTGGTCAAGTTGGAGAACAACGAGATCAGCGTATCGCCGCGCGACGAGTCGAAGGACGCGCAGGCGAAGTGGGGCATGTCCCGCACCCAGATCGTCAACATCCTCGAAGGCGTCACGAAGGGCTTCGAGCGTCGCCTGGAGATTTCAGGCGTGGGCTATCGCGCTGCCATGCAGGGCAAGAACCTCCAGCTGGCGCTTGGCTTCAGCCACGACGTTGTTTATCAGACCCCGGCAGGCATCACCATCGCCGTGCCGCGGCCCGTCGAGATCGTCGTTACCGGCATCGACAAGCAGCAGGTTGGCCAGGTTGCCGCGGAAATCCGCGAATATCGCGGCCCCGAGCCCTACAAGGGCAAAGGCGTGAAGTATGCCGGCGAGCGGATCGTCCGCAAGGAAGGCAAGAAGAAGTAATTGCTTGCGCCGGTCGGTCCGGCTCTCGCTTCATCTTAGCGCGCGATCATGGGTGAACTTTCCCGTCGGTGGCGCTGAAGAAGGATCGCTTATCCCATGAGCAGCACCAAAGAAGCCATCCAGAAGCGGGCGCAGCGCATCCGCCGTCAGATCAGGAAGGTCGCGGGCGACCGTCCCCGTCTTTCCGTGCACCGTTCCTCCAAAAACATCTACGCACAGATCATCGACGACAAGGCTGGCCGCACGCTGGCTGCCGCCTCCACCCTCGATGCCGGCTTCAAGGGCGGCGGCAGGACGGGCGCCGACACGGCGGCTGCGACCGAGATCGGCAAGCTGATCGCCGAGCGCGCGTCGGCTGCTGGTGTCACTAAGGTCGTATTCGATCGTGGCGCCTACATCTATCACGGCCGCATCAAGGCCTTGGCTGAAGCGGCCCGCGAAGGCGGCCTGAGCTTCTGATTTCGAGCCCCGCCGCGGCTTATCGGCCGCGGTGGATCAACTGCAACCCGTGCTGTCCGGAAAAGAATAAGGAACAGGATCATGGCACAAGAGCGTGAGCGAGGCGGCCGCGGCCGCGATCGCGAAGAGCGCGATGACGGGATGGTGGATAAGCTCGTCCACATCAACCGCGTCGCCAAGGTGGTGAAGGGCGGCCGTCGCTTCGGCTTCGCGGC
>CAXTCF010000224.1:0-5326 GCA_964242945.1 uncultured Rhizobiaceae bacterium
GTCCAGGTGACGAGCGACGCAAAGGCCAAGCCGATCATCACCGCCTTCACCACGATGTCGGCGGCCAAAAACATGCCCCAGGGCGACAGGTTGGACGGCAGGTTGTGGGCGATCCGGATGGCCGGACCGGCGGGTTCCGCGGGGATGTCTGCCGGCGGCGGCTCGCCGGTCTCGGCCGCGTCAGGGCGTTGCGACGGAGCCGCGCTCGGCGCCGCTGGAGCGGGCTGAGCGGCTTCCTGCGCAGATGCCTTTCCGCCAATCGGCAGGCAGGCGAGAACCAGCAGGACGAGGGTCGCCGCCTTCAGCCATCCGAGACGCATCGCGCGGCCGCTTCCGCCCTGCATTGCCATCGGCGCCCCGAACTCTCGCTGGAATCCAAGCCGGCGCGCCGGCAGGGATTAATTATGACTAATAATATCAGCTTTTCTGCAAAGTTCCGGGAAATGCAAGGGGCCGATGTTGCCGCCGGCCGGATTGCTGAGCTTTCCCCTGGCCGTCATCGCGGCTGGCGCCGGCGGCTTTCCCTGGGGCTGTTTCCGGAAAGCAGGCGCCATTTGACATTCCGGCGGCTGCGGCTACCAAGATGCCGAAACAGCATCTGGGTGGAAACGAAGCGATGCCTAGCCTGGGCTTGAACACGGAAGGCTTTGCGTTTCCGGTGCTGGTCGGCGACATCGGCGGCACGAATGCCCGCTTCCGCGTGGTGGACGAGACGGACGGCTCGGACGAGGTCTGGATCGTTCCGGTGGTGGATTTCCCGAACGTCGATAGTGCCATCCTCTTCGTGCTGGCCAAGCGCGAAGGGCCGCGCCCGCGCTCGGCGGTGCTGACCGTGGCCGGTCCGGTGGAAGGCAACGTGATCCCTTACACCAACAACCACTGGAGGATCGCGCCCGACGCTTTGAAGACCAGGCTGGGCCTGGAAGACCTTGTGCTGCTCAACGATTTCGAAGCGCAGGCGCTGGCCGTGGTGGCGCTTGGACCGGAGCACATGGAAACCATCGGCGTCCCGCGGGAGCCTGAGCCGGAAGCGGGCCGCGTGGTGCTGGGCCCAGGCACCGGGCTCGGCGTCGCCGGGCTGATCCACTCGCGCGGGCGCTGGATCCCGATCCCCGGCGAGGGCGGGCACATGGACATCGGCCCGCGCACGCCCCGCGACCGCGAGGTGTTTCCGCACCTGGAGCCGATCGAGGGCCGCATTTCCGGCGAGCAGATTCTTTGCGGCCGCGGTCTCGTCAACCTTTACCGCGCGGTGGCCAAAGCCAGCGGCGCGGATGCTCCCCTTAAGCTCCCGGCCCAGGTGACCGCCGCGGGCCTAAGCGGCAGCGATCCGGTCGCGGCAGAGACGGTCGAGCTTTTCGCCACCTATCTCGGCCGCACGGCGGGCGACCTGGCGCTGGTTTTCAAGAGCCTGGGCGGCGTGTTCCTGTCGGGCGGCATCGCCCAGAAGATCGCGCCGGCGCTGCACGGGCCGGCCTTCCGCCAAGCTTTTGAAGACAAGGCGCCGCACCGTTTGATGATGCAGGCCATGCCGGTCTATGTGATCACGCATCCGCTGGCCGCGGTGATCGGCCTTGCCGCCTATGTGCGCGATCCCGAGCGGTTCGGCATCGAGACGGCGGGCCGGCGCTGGCGGGGCTGAACCATCTGCTGCCCAAGCCGGAACAAGGCCGGTAGGCAAGTCCGGCGGATGAGGCTATGAGGGGCCGCCGATGGGGCGCTTTCCCCGGCGATCGCAACCGGCTTAGATCGAACAGCTTGGCTTCCAAGAAGACGCACAGAAAGGCTGAGCCCGGCGAGGTGATCGCCGTCATCCGGCGCATCGCCGCCGAGAACGGCCGCGACTATGTCGGGCAGTATCTGCTCGCCGCTTTTTTCCTGGCCCTGATCGCCGGCTGCACCGCCTCCGTCGCCTGGATCATGCGCGACGTGGTGGACCAGATCTTCTACAAGGGCCGCAGCGACCTGATTGTGCTGATCGCCCTGGCGATGTTCGGCGCCTTCGCCCTACGCGGCGTCGCATCCTACTCGCAATCGGTGATCCTGGCCCGGATCGGCAACAACCTCGTCGCCCGCTACCAGCGCCGGGTCTTCGACCACCTGATGCGGCTCGGGATGAACTTCTATGCCGACAACCGCTCGGCCGAACTGATCTCGCGCCTCAATTCCAATGTCGGCGGCATCCGCGACCTGCTCAACACCACGGTGACGGCCGTTGCGCGCGACCTCGTTTCGCTCGTCTCCCTGGTTGCCGTCATGGTGCTGATGGACCCGGTGCTGTCCCTTTCCGCGCTGCTGATCGGGCCGCCGCTGGTTTACACCGTCAACGTGCTGATGCGGCGCCTGCGCCGCATGACGCGCGAGCAGGTGGAGATCAGTGCCAAGCTGTTCGGAGCCATGCAGGAGGCGACGCAGGGCATCGCCGTGGTGAAGGCGTTCACCATGGAGCGCCAGCTTGCCAAGAAGCTGGACAAGCTGATCGCCACGGTCGAAAAGCGCTCCAACAAGATCAATGCCGTATCCGAACGCCTGACGCCGGTCACCGACATCCTGGCAGGCTTGGCGGTAGGCGCGGTGATCATCTATTCCGGATACCGCTCGGCCACGCAGGGGGTTTCGCCCGGCAGCGTGTTCTCGTTCATCACCGCGCTGCTGCTGGCCTACGATCCAGCCCGCCGTCTGGCCAAGGTACAGGTCAGCCTGGAGCGCTCGCTCGTCAATGCGCGCATGATCTACGAGATCCTCGATCTCGTGCCGCGCCAGGAGGACTTGGCCGGCGCGCCGGCGCTGCGCGTGACGGCAGGCGAGGTGCGCTTCGAAAACGTGTCCTTCGGCTATCACCCTGAAATTCCCGTGCTGCACGGCGTGGCCTTTGTCGCGGAAGCTGGAAAAACCACGGCCTTTGTCGGGTCGTCGGGCGCCGGCAAGTCCACGCTGGTGGCGCTGCTGGAGCGCTTCTACGACATTCCCGGAGGGCGGATCCTGATCGACGGGCAGGATGTTTCGCAGGTGACGAAGGCCTCCTTACGCGGCGCGATCGCCTATGTCGGCCAGGCGCCATACCTCTTCGAGGGCACGATCCGGGACAACATCCGCTACGGCCGCGAGGACGCCACGGATGCCGAGATCGAGGAAGCCGCCAAGCTCGCCCAGGCCCACGAATTCATCCTGCGCCAGCCGGAAGGCTATGACACGGCCGTCGGCGAAAGCGGCGCGACCCTTTCGGGCGGCCAGCGCCAGCGCCTTTCCATCGCCCGCGCCCTCGTGCGCAACGCGCCGATCCTGCTCCTCGACGAGGCGACCTCGGCGCTGGACAACGAATCCGAAGCGCGTGTTCAGGCGGCGCTCGACCAGGCCATGCAGGGCCGCACCACCCTCGTCATCGCGCACCGGCTTTCCACCGTGATCAACGCGGCGAAGATCGTGGTGATGGAGGAAGGCCGCGTGGTGGAGGAAGGCACGCACGCAAGCCTCGTCGCCGACCCGTTCGGCCTTTACAGCCGCTTCTACCGGCTGCAAACCACGCGCGGTCTGGAGCTTGTGGACGACACCTCGTCCGCAGAAGCTATGGCTGCGGGCGCGGAAAAGCGGCGCGTCACCGGCTGAGCCGCGCAGGGGAGCAGGCAATGGGCGACATGGCGCTTGTGGTGGTGGGAGCGGGCGGCCGCATGGGCCAGACGCTCGTCCGGATGATTGTGGAGACGCCTGGCGTGAAACTTTCCGGCGCCCTCGAACGCCCCGGCTCGAACCTTTTGGGCCGCGATGCCGGGGATCTCGCCGGCGTCGGCCCGCTCGGCGTCGCGATTTCCGATGATCCGCTGCCGGTGTTCGCCGCCGCCGACGGCGTGCTCGACTTCACCCAGCCCGCGGCAACCGTGGAGTTCGCCGGCTACGCCGCGCAGGCGGGCATCGCCCATGTGATCGGCACGACGGGGATGGGCGCCGAAGACGAAGCGAAGGTGGTTGCGGCCGCACGCCACGCGCCGATCGTCAAGTCCGGCAACATGAGCCTCGGCGTCAATCTTCTCGCCGGCCTTGTCGCCCAAGCGGCAAAAGCTTTGCCTGCGGAAGACTTCGACATTGAGGTCTTGGAGATGCACCACCGCCATAAGGTCGATGCGCCGTCCGGTACAGCGCTGCTTCTCGGCCAAGCGGCGGCGGGTGGGCGCGGCATCGCGCTGGAAGAGCACAGCGTGCGCTCGCGCAACGGCCACACGGGTGCCCGGTCCCCCGGTGCGATCGGCTTTGCCACGCTGCGAGGCGGCTCGGTGGTCGGCGACCATTCGGTGATTTTAGCAGGCTTCGGCGAGCGCATAAGCTTGAGCCACCACGCGGAGGACCGCGCGATCTTCGCCCGCGGCGCGCTGCGCGCGGCCCGCTGGGCGCGCGACCGCAAACCCGGCCTGTATTCCATGCTGGACGTGCTAGGACTCGGCTGAAATTTTCCTTGGGAGACAAAAAGATGGCGGGAACTTTGGTGCTGGTCCGTCACGGCCAGAGCGACTGGAACCTGAAGAACCTGTTCACCGGCTGGCGCGACGTCGAGTTGACGGATACGGGCCGCGCGGAAGCGCTTGCCGGGGCGCAGCGCTTGAAAGAGCGCGGGCTCAACTTCGACATCGCCTTCACTTCGGCTCTGAAGCGCGCGCAGAACACCTGCCGCATCATTCTGGAAGAGCTTGGCCAGAGCGATCTCCAAACGGTCAAGGACCAGGCGCTGAACGAGCGCGACTACGGCGACCTGTCCGGCCTCAACAAGGACGACGCGCGGGCCAAGTGGGGCGAGGAACAGGTCCACGTCTGGCGCCGCTCCTATGACATCCAGCCGCCCGGCGGCGAAAGCCTGAAGGACACCGGCGCGCGTGTCTGGCCCTATTACATGCACGTGATGCAGCCGCACGTGCTGCGGGGAGAAACCGTGCTCGTCGCTGCCCACGGCAACAGCCTGCGCGCGCTGATCATGGCGCTGGAAGGGATTGTGGGACCGGAGATCGTCAAGCTGGAACTGGCCACCGGCGTGCCGATCCTTTACCGGCTGAACGCCGATTCCACCGTCGCCGAAAAGGCGGTGCTTGCTGCCTGATCGGAAGCTTCCAGCAAGCGGCCTTTCAGGAGCGCCCCCATGTTTCCACCCCTGGCACCGCGGCTGTTGCCCCAGGCAGTCGTCTGCAAGCTCCAACACCACAAAAACCGCGTTGACACGCTGAAGCGCGCCGCCTACATCGAGCCCCGCCAGCCCAGATGGCGGAATTGGTAGACGCGCACGGTTCAGGTCCGTGTTCCGCAAGGAGTGGAGGTTCGAGTCCTCTTCTGGGCACCATCCCTT
>CAXTCF010000225.1:0-5313 GCA_964242945.1 uncultured Rhizobiaceae bacterium
CTAAGGTTGTATGGACTCCCTCTCCGCCAGTTCCGGTCAAGTCGTTACCTGGCTTTAAGGTCGGCCAGACGCCACAAGCCGAGATAGCCTGAGTTCCAGATGGGCTCCGGGAAGTTCAGCGGCGCGGCGGTGATGTCGAGGTGGCGGGAGTGGCCGTCGAGGTCTTCGGCCAGTTCGGTATTGACATGCCCGAAATTGTTGCTGGCCAGAAGCAGCTTCGAGCCGGAGTGCGCCATGTTGCGGAGCGCGCTTGCGACGTCCTGGAAAGTCAGGTGGTTGAGCAGGTCCTTGCAGAAGATCAGGTCGGCGGCCGGCGGAACCGACGTCACCACGTTCAGGACGTCGAAGCGGCGGACCGGCGCTTTTCTCCGGTTGGCGCGGACAAGCGCCGGCACGACGTCAAAGCCGCGATAGGCGATCTCCGGATGACGGTCGAGAAAGCGCCACAGCCAGTTGAAGTCGCCGCAGGGGAGGTCGTTGAGGCTGCGTACCGCGTGTTCGCGTGCGACAAGCTCGAGCGCCTTCAGCGCCTCCTGAACCGAATCCGACTCCAGGCGCGACCCCGGTCCCGACCGGCTTTGATCGTCGCCCCAGGCGTTCTCGTCATAGACTTTGCTGAAGCGCCGCGTCAGGCGGTCCTGGGAAAGGGAGTCCTGCCACTGCCGCGCACGCTCCAGCACACGTTCCGGGAAAGTCTTCGCGCTCGCCATCCAAAACCCCTCTGGCGGCGCGCCTAGCATAACGCTGCTGCCGGCGTCATCCCGGCAAAACGATGGAAAAGAAGGGGGTGGATGGTGGGCGTACCAAGGATCGAACTTGGGACCCCTACGATGTCAACGTAGTGCTCTCCCGCTGAGCTATACGCCCATCCAAGGCCCGCGCATACACCATAGAAGGCGAGAGGCGTCAAGCGCGGAAGCGGCCAGATGAAAGGGCCGTCAGGCGGCCTGGAGCATCTTCTCCACTTCGTTCACCAGGTCGCGCAGGTGGAAGGGCTTGGAAAGGATCTTGGCTTCCTTGGGCGCCTTCGAGTCCGGGTTGAGGGCGACGGCCGCAAAGCCCGTGATGAACATCACCTTCAGGTCCGGGTCGATCTCGGTCGCCCGCCGCGCCAGTTCTATGCCGTCCATCTCCGGCATCACGATGTCGGTCAGGAGGAGCGAGAAGGGTTCTTCGCGCAGCCGCTCATAGGCGCTGGCGCCGTTGTCGAAGTCCGACACGTCGTAGCCCGCGCGCTCCAGCGCCTTCACCAGGAAGCGGCGCATGTCGTCATCGTCTTCAGCCAGGAGGATGCGTGCCATGGGTTCCTGCGATGCTTGACCAACGGATCGGGCGTATCGCCGGCCGGACGGTGCCCGCAGGCAGTCCGGGCGGCCAGTGCGTATATGAAGAAAAGATGGTAAACATCAAGTGAAGGCTCGCCTCCCGCGCCAGCCGCGCTACCCTCCTTCCAAGCTGGACAGCCCTTCAGCAGGGTGGCACGGTGACCCCATGACCGTAAGCGTAAGCCGGATCTCCCGTTGAGCCCAGCCGAGGACTTTTCCGCCGTTCCGGCCTTTGAATTGCGCGGTGCACATGCCGCGGTCCAGCATGTGCCCTTCGTTCTCAACTCGCCGCACAGCGGCCGCTTCTATCCCCAGCGTTTCCTTGCGATGTCCCGGCTCGACCCGGCCACCATCCGCCGCTCCGAGGACGCTTTCGTGGACGAGCTTTTCGCCGGCGGGACGATGCTCGGCGCGCCGATGCTCTGCGCCAACTTCCCGCGCGCCTATCTCGACGTCAACCGCGAGCCGTGGGAACTCGACCCCCGCATGTTCAGCGAAACCCTGCCGGCCCATGCGAACACCCGCTCCGCACGCGTCGCCGGGGGCTTGGGCACCGTTCCGCGCCTGGTCGGAGACGGGCTCGACATCTACCCCGGCCGGCTGCCGCTGGGCGAAGCGGCGCTGCGCATCGAGGCGATCTACAAGCCATATCATGATGCCCTGCGGCGGCTTGTCATGCGCACGCATACGGCTTTCGGCTTCGCCGTGCTGATCGACTGCCACTCCATGCCGGCCAGCGTCCGGATCGGCGAAGGCACCGTCAGGCCGGACTTCATCATCGGCGACCGCTTCGGCACATCCGCCTGCGCGGCCCTTTCGGAAACGGCGATCGATCTGCTCGCCGCGATGGGCTACCGCGTGGCGCACAACAAGCCCTATGCCGGCGGCTTCATCACCGAGCATTACGGCCGCCCGGCGCGCAACCTTCACGTTCTGCAAATCGAGGTGAACCGCGGCCTCTACATGAACGAGCGCTGCCTGACGCGCAACGCCGGCTTCGAGGCGCTGACCGGCGACATCACCCGCTTCCTTCGCGAGTTGATGGCGCTTCCGGACGAACTCTTCTGCCCTGTGCCGATGGCGGCGGAATAGGTGGTCGCTTCTCAGCCGACTCGGTTGGCAAAGCGGGGCACTCAGATCGAACTAGCTTGCGGCGATTCCAGATGCGCCGACGCCTGTTGTTGCAACCTGCCTCGACATTTTTTTCGCCAACAGCGTTGTCTTGGTGTATGAGGATCGTTCGCACCAAACGTTATCACAAAGACTTGAAGCGGCTTGGCGCGTCTGCCCAGGAGGTTGCCGCTTTGGAGCATGGCATCGCCACAAACCCGACGGTTGGGGACGTCATTCCAGGCCTCGCTCCGATCCGCAAAATCCGGTTCGGCTTCGGTGGTAGAGGCAAGCGCGGTGGTGGACGGGCAATTTACTTCCTTATGGTCTCTGATGATTTGGCTGTGATGCTGTTTGCCTATGCCAAGAACGACCGAGAAGACCTGACGACCGAACAGCGCGTGGCTGCGCTCGAAATCCTCAAAGAGTTCACCGATGGCTGACGCGTCCTCGTTTGGCGAGGCTCTCCTCGAAGGACTGGAAGAAGCCCGTAAGTGGAAGCGTGGGGAACTGGCGCTCGAAACCATGGATTTCGACTCGATGCCCGCGAAGCGCATCCGCGCCATCCGGAGGAAGGTCGCGAAATCGGCGAGAGCGTTCGAGGCCCGCTTCGGCATCCCGGCCGCCACGATCAGCGATTGGGAACAAGGCAGGCAAAAGCCGGACCCGGCCGGGCGCCTTCTGCTCCGCGTGATCGAAGCGGAACCAGATCTCGTGGAAAAAACGGCACGCTCCGCCGTTTGATTTAAAGCCAATCCTAGAAGGCGCGAACGGCGCAAAAAAAGACCGCGGCGTTTGCACGGCGCGGTCAAGTCTAGGGAGGAAACGCCCAAGGAGGGCATGAACGGCGAACCGTTCAACGGCTAACCTATTTTGCGGTGCTCAAATGTCAAGCAGTTTTTATAAACGATTAAAGGGCATGCAGACTTCCGCAATCTGGCTGGTGGAAACACAATCGCCCACGGAGTAAAAGATGCCGCCTGTGATCGTTGATGCAGCCCTGATGCGCCGGCTGGCGGCGATTGCCGCCGCTGAGACGCTGCCGCGCTTCCGCAAGGTCGGTGACGTCTTCAACAAGCTCGAAAGCGGCTTCGACCCCGTGACGGAAGCTGACCGCGAAGCCGAGCGCGCGCTGCGCAGCGTGTTGACCGAGACATTTCCGGAGCACGGCATCCTGGGCGAGGAATGGGGGGCGGAGCGTGCAGACAGTCGCTTCGTCTGGGTCATCGACCCGATCGACGGCACGCGCGCGTTCATTTCCGGCCTGCCGCTCTGGGGCACGCTGGTCGGCCTCACCGATGGGGGCGATGCCGTCGCTGGTATGATGTCGCAGCCCTTCACCGGCGAGCTCTTCTTTGCCGATGGGAACGAGGCGCGCTTCGAGGGCCCAGGCGGGACGCGCCGGCTTGCGACCCGCAAGACGCGGAAGCTCGCCGAAGCGACGCTTTGCACCACCACGCCCGCCCTGTTCACCGGCGAGGCGCGGGGGATTTTCGACCGTCTGGAAGGGCAGGTGCGGCTCAGCCGCTACGGGACGGACTGCTACGCCTATTGCATGCTGGCCGCCGGCTTCGTGGATCTCGTGGTGGAAACCGGCCTGCAAGCCTATGACGTGGTGGCGCTGATCCCGATCGTGGAGCAGGCGGGCGGCGTGATGACGGACTGGGAAGGCGGGCCCGCGGAGAAGGGCGGCTCGATCCTCGCCGCGGCAACGCCGGAACTGCACCGCGCGGCGGCCGAGGCTCTCAGGAGCCGCTGACCGGCTCGGCACTACCTGGAATGAAAGCGTCGAAGGCGGCCAGGAACTGATCGCGGAAACGGTCAGCCTCCTGCAACAACTCGTGACGTGCTCCGTCGATCGTGAGCAGTGCGCCGAACGGCAGCTTCTTCGCATAGGCCTCGATGGCGGGGACGGAAACGACGCGGTCGTTTCCCGCCGCGACCATCAGCACCGGAGTGCGGATGCTGGCCATGAAGGCGGGTTCGCTGACGGTACGGATGGCGTCGCAGGCGGCGCGCACCCAGGCGGCGGTTGGACCGCCCAGGCCGAGCCGCGGAAAAGTGTCCAGCAGGAGCCGGTTGCGGGCAAAGCGAATGGGGTCGCTGGTCAGCGGATTACCGTCGAAGGCGGCGATCCTCGGCTTCGGACCGCCGCCGAGATAGCGGCTGCCCAGGCCCAGCACCGACATGCCCCAGGACAGGCGGTGTATCGCCTCGAAGGAAAGCGGAAACCCGGAAAGGCCGAGAAGCGGCGCGGCGAACACCATGCGCCGGACGATGCCTTCCAGCTTGCGGATCGCCAGAAGTGCGACGAGGGCGCCCGTCGAGTGCGCGAAGAGAAAGACGGGTTCGGTTGCGCGGGGGATCACGACTTCGCGGAACAAAAGGTCGAGATCGGCCGCGTAGTCGTCGAAGCTCCGGACATAGCCGCGCGCCGGATCGGCGATCAGCCGATCCGATCCGCCCTGGCCGCGCCAATCCATCGCCGCGACGAAAAAGCCGCGCGCGCAGAAATCGCGCACCGTCTCGAAATACTTTTCCATCGTCTCGTTGCGCCCGGAAAGCATGACCAGCGTGCCGCGTTCGGGCTTCGCCGTCGCGGGGAAGGTCGCATAGCGGATGTTGCGCCTGTCCGCCGAGCGCAGCATGCCGGCCTCCGCGCCGTCCGGCGCGGGATTTTCGGGGATGATGTGCAGGCGCGTGCCCAAGCGGCGGCTTTTCCGTTTCGCGTTGTTTCCTTGTAATGGAAACCTGTCACGGAAGTTCGACGTTTGGGAGACAAAGGTGGGACCGGAAGGAGCCTTGGGTCGAAAGCGCTTCCGGTCCCTGCTGACCCGGATGGAAGGGACGATGCACCCGGTTCGGCATCGGGGGACCC
>CAXTCF010000226.1:0-5216 GCA_964242945.1 uncultured Rhizobiaceae bacterium
CGGGAAGGGGTTTCGATCCACCCGCCCGCGCGGGGAGCGACGCGGCCACGCCAGCCCGGACTCATGCCTTGCGCCATGTTTCGATCCACGCTCCCGCGCGGGGAGCGACCGCGCCCAAAGCGACGCACTCGCACGGTTAGGACGTTTCGATCCACGCTCCCGCGCGGGGAGCGACTTGCCGAACGGCCGGCAGCCGAGCGGGCAAAGGTGGTTTCGATCCACGCTCCCGCGCGGGGAGCGACTGCATATCGTCAACCGCGAAAACCTCGTGTGGCTGTTTCGATCCACGCTCCCGCGCGGGGAGCGACTCTCGCCTTGAACGCCAATTTCAGCCCGGAAGGGGTTTCGATCCACGCTCCCGCGCGGGGAGCGACGCGCCCAAAGCGACGCACTCGCACGGTTAGGACGGTTTCGATCCACGCTCCCGCGCGGGGAGCGACGCGCGTGTTCCACCACCACCACCACGACGGACAGGGTTTCGATCCACGCTCCCGCGCGGGGAGCGACCCGAAGCCCCCAGCACAAGGCCGGGGGCAACGGAGTTTCGATCCACGCTCCCGCGCGGGGAGCGACCCGCCCTTCGCCAGTCTGTCGGGGGAGATCAGGGTTTCGATCCACGCTCCCGCGCGGGGAGCGACGTCTGGCCGCAGGGTTTCGACACTTCGGAAACGGTTTCGATCCACGCTCCCGCGCGGGGAGCGACGGGGGCTTCGGCGAGCGCCAGTGCTCGACTAGGAGTTTCGATCCACGCTCCCGCGCGGGGAGCGACTCGGACGGGGCGCGTGATTCTTGGCGAAACAATCGTTTCGATCCACGCTCCCGCGCGGGGAGCGACGTGCGACACGTCAAAGGGCATCGAGACCCTAGCGTTTCGATCCACGCTCCCGCGCGGGGAGCGACGCCCGCGCCGTCGCCGACCCGTCCGTTAACGTGGAGTTTCGATCCACGCTCCCGCGCGGGGAGCGACCGTTGCTTCGTATCCTGCTGCTTCGTCTAGGTAAACCTCTTCGGAGGTGCGAACGGGGGCGGTTGGTGGTGCAGCGCCGCTTACCGGCAAACCCCGTGCCGTCTAAGCTCTTGGCAAAACCGGCTTGTTTCCGGGTGCGAACGTGCCGAGAGAAGGTCGCACGCTTTCGGTTCGCGCGAGTTTTCCCGAATGCTTCTAGAGGACGTTAGAGGCGCTTCGCTTGCAGGAAGGAAATTGAGCTGCCGACAGGCGCCGGAAAGCGCGTTGCGGACACAAGCGGGTGAGACTGCGCTCACTTCAGGGTGAAACGCGGTTTGTTCCGCTTGCCGGCCAGCGGGGGATCGCGCATGCCGGGAGCTTGAGACCAGCCGGCGCCGCGGCGCGGCGGCCGGGTTGCGAGCTTGGGAGCAGGGCATGTCCGAGGGGGTGACCGTCGCCGCGGAAACGGAAGCGCCGAGCCGCGAGGGCGGGCCCGCAAAATCTTCCGCAGGGTTGCGCCGCTTCGTGCCCGTCTTGCTTGTGGCGGGCGGCCTTTGCCTCGGCTACGCCTTTGGCCTCCAGCACTTTCTTTCGCTTGAATTCCTCGCGGAAAGCCGGGATGTCTTGCGGGAAAGCGCGGCGGCCCATCCCGTGCTCGCGCCGCTGCTGCTTGTCTGCGTTTATGCTCTGGCCGTGGCGTTTTCCTTTCCCGCAGCGTCCGTTCTGACGATCTTTTCCGGCTTCCTGTTCGGCTGGCTGTGGGGCGGGATTCTTGCGATCATAGCCGCCACGCTCGGCGCCGTTGCGCTATTTCTGGCGGCGCGTTCGGCGTTTGGCGGCGTGTTGCGGGCGCGCCTCGGCGGCTGGGCGGGGAAGCTTGCGCAGGGGTTCGCGCAGGGTGCTTTCAGCTTTCTTCTGGTGCTGCGCTTTGCGCCCTTCGTGCCGTTTTTCATCGTCAACATCGCGCCGGCCTTCTTCAACGTGCGGCTGCGGACCTACTTAGCTGCCACCTTCTTCGGCATCATGCCCGGCGCTTTCGCCTATGCCTGGCTGGGGCAGGGCGTGGACAGCGTGCTTGCCGCCGCGCGCGCTGCCGGCCGTTCGCCTGATGTGGCCGACCTCGTGACGCCGGAAATCACCGTCGCCTTCGTTCTGCTTGCCGCGGTTGCCGCCGCTGCCGCTCTGGTCAAGCATGTCTGGGCCAAGCGCCACGCGGCTTGAAGCGCTTCCGATGAAAGTCCTGACGCCGGACATCTGCGTGATCGGGGCCGGCTCCGGCGGCTTGTCGGTTGCGGCGGCAGCCGCCGCTTTCGGCGCGTCCGTGGTGCTGGTCGAGCGCGGGCGCATGGGCGGCGACTGCCTGAACTATGGCTGCGTGCCCTCCAAATCCCTTCTGGCGGCGGCGCACCACGCGGCGGCTGCGCGCCGGGTGAGGTATTTCGGCGTGACCACAGGCGAACCGGAGGTAGACTTCGCCAGGGTCCACGCGCATGTGCAGGAGGTCATCGCTGGCATCGCGCCGAACGACTCGGTCGAGCGGTTCACCGGGCTTGGCGTCCATGTGATCTCCGCCGAAGCCCGCTTCACCGACGAGCGCACGGCAGAGGCCGGCGACACGAAAATCCGGGCGCGGCGCTTCGTGGTGGCTTCGGGCTCATCGCCGCGCATCCCGCCGATCCCTGGCCTTGCCGACGTGCCGTTTCTCACGAACGAGACGATCTTCGACGAGAAGGAAGGATTCCGCCATCTGCTGGCGATCGGCGGCGGGCCGGTCGGCGTGGAACTTGCGCAAGCGTGGCGCAGGCTCGGCTGCGACGTTTCGCTTCTCACCTCCGGCAAGTTGCTAGGGCGCGAGGAGCCGGAAATGGCTGATGTCGTGGCCAGGCGCCTGCGGGCCGAGGGCGTGGCGCTCTATGAGAATGCGGAGGTGCTCGGAGTGGAGCAGGCGGGCGCCGCCGGCATCCGCCTCCGTTTCCGAGCCGCAGGGGAAAATGAAGTGCTGGAAGGCAGCCATTGTCTGGTCGCAACCGGGCGTCAGCCGAATGTCGGGGGCCTGGGGCTGGAAAACGCCGGCATCGACTTTAGTACGGACGGCATCAAGGTTTCGGGCAGCCTGCGCACGAGCAACAAGCGCGTTTATGCGGTCGGCGACGTCGTGGCTGGGAGCCTGCGCTTCACCCATGTCGCGAACTACCACGCCGGCCTCGCCGTGCGCGCGATCCTGTTCCGTATGCCGGTGCGCGAGAACAGGTCGATCCTGCCGCGTGTGACCTACACAGACCCGGAACTGGCCGCCGTCGGCCTGACGGAGCGCCAAGCGCGGGAGCAGGGTGAAACGTTCACCATCGTGCGTTGGCCTTTCCAGGAAAACGACCGGGCGCAAACGGAAGCCGACACGGATGGCGGCATCAAGGTGGTCGCGGGACGGCGCGGCAGGATCTTGGGCGTGTCGATCGTGGGCGCGGGCGCGGGCGACGTGATCGGGCTCTGGTCGTTCGCGATGGCGCGCGGGAACAAGCTTTCCGCCTTAGCCTCGTTTGTCGCACCCTATCCGACGCGCGGCGAAATTGGAAAACGCGCGGCGGTGGCCTATTTTGCCGGGGCGGCCCGCAATCCCTGGCTGCGCCGGATCGTGCGTTTCCTGCGTTTCTGGGGCTAGGTTGTGCGCCGCGGCGCGGGCACGGCATGAGCGAAAGCAAAACGGCGGCAGGAGAAGGCGGCGGTCCCGCGGAGACCGCGGCTTCCGCGCGTGCCCCCTCCGCCGCCATGCCGGCGAACCCAAAACACTCGCATGTGCCCCTGTCGCATGGGCTTTCCCTGAAACTGCTGCTGCTGACGATCATCTTCGTGTTTCTGGCCGAAGTGGTGATCTTCCTGCCCTCCATCGCCAATTTCCGGCTGCGCTGGCTGGAGGAGCGCTTGAGCACAGCGGCGGCCGTCGGCATCGTTCTGGTGGAGCGCGACACGCCGCGCCTGCCGCGCAGCGCCCAGAACGACCTTTTGAGCACGCTCGGCGCCAAGGCGATCGCCGTGCGCGACGCCGGCGCTTCGCGCCTGCTGGTCGCCACCGAAATCCCGCCTGATGTGGACGAGCATGTGGACCTCGCCCATACCGGCCCGCTTCAGGCGATGGCCGGTGCGCTGGACACGCTGTTTTGGGGCGGCAAGCGGATGCTGCGCGTGTTCGGCGCGGTCGGTGACAGCTCCAAGGAGTTCGAGCTGATCATCTCCGACGGCAAGCTGCGGGCGGCGATGCTGGTTTATTCCCGCAACATCGCGGCGCTTTCCACTGTCATCTCGATCTTCACGGCCCTTCTCGTCTTTTCCGCGATCAACCGGATCACCATCCGCCCGATCCGCGCGATGACGCGCTCCATGCTGGATTTCGCCGAGGCGCCGGAGGATGCCGGCCGCATCGTCCCGGTCAGCGGGCGCACCGACGAGATCGGCGTGGCCGAGCGGGAGCTTGCCGCCATGCAGTTCCGGCTGCGCCGCACCCTCGCCGAGCAGAGGCACCTGGCCGATCTCGGCTTGGCCGTGTCCAAGATCAACCACGACATGCGCAACATCCTGGCTTCGGCGCAACTGCTCTCTGACCGGCTGCGCGCGGTCCGCGATCCCACCGTGCAGTCGCTGGCCCCGAAACTCCTGCGCGCGCTGGACCGTGCCGTCGCCTATTCCGAAGGGGTTCTGGCTTACGGCAGGACGCAGGAGGCCGCGCCGTCGCGGCGGCTCTTGCGCCTGCGGATCGCCGTGGACGAGGTGTTCGGCTTTTCCGGCCTGGAGGCGGGCGAGATCGAACTGGTCAATACAGTGCCGGCCGATTTCGAGATCGACGCCGATCCGGAGCAGCTTTTCCGCATTTTGAGCAATCTCTGCCGCAACGCGGTGCAGGCGATGGGCGGGGACGAATTGACGGCGCGCCGCCTGACGGTCGCCGCGGAAAGGCAGGGCACGGTAGCCCGCGTTCTCGTCTCCGACACCGGACCGGGCCTGCCGCGCAAGGCGCGCGAAAACCTCTTTGCGGCGTTCCGCGGCTCGGCGCGGTCCGGGGGCACGGGCCTCGGCCTCGCCATCGCCTCTGAACTGGCGCGCGCCCACGGCGGCAGGCTGGAACTGGTGGAAAGCACCGGAGGCCGGACGGTGTTCGCCGTGACCATTCCAGATCAGCCCGTGCGGCTGGAGCAAGCGCGCAGCTTGCGCCGACCGGCTTGAACCAAGCAGCCGGTTGAGTTGATAGAGCATCGGGCGGGTAATAGGCTGGAGGCTG
>CAXTCF010000227.1:0-5200 GCA_964242945.1 uncultured Rhizobiaceae bacterium
CCGGGCTACGGCATGGCGGTGGCGCAGGCGCAGCACGCGCTGCGCGAGATGGCCGACAAGCTGAAGGCGCACGGCGTCGAGGTGAAATACGCCATCCACCCGGTCGCCGGCCGCATGCCCGGCCACATGAACGTGCTGCTGGCCGAAGCCAACGTGCCCTACGACGAGGTGTTCGAATTGGAGGACATCAACTCCGAATTCGCGCAGGCCGACGTGGCCTACGTGATCGGGGCAAACGACGTGACCAACCCGTCGGCGCGCGACGACAAGTCCTCGCCCATCTTCGGCATGCCGATCCTCGACGTGGACAAGGCGCGCACCTGCCTGTTCGTGAAGCGCTCCCTCGGCTCCGGCTATGCCGGCATCGACAACACGCTGTTCTACAAGGACGGCACGATGATGCTCTTGGGCGACGCCAAGAAGATGACGGAAGAGATCGTCAAGGGGTTGGAATAACCCTCTCCCCGCTCGGCAGGCTTTTGCTCTTGCCGCTCAGCGCTGCGCCGAATGTCAGCAGCGCGGGGAAGGTTTTTGCAAGAAGGGGAACCAGATTCCCCGTTCCCGGCCAATCAGCCAGCCGAGCCAGCAGGGCAGCCGCGCGGATGCGGCCGGCGAATTGCTGGCGCCAAGCCGCTTCGTAGCGCCGGCCCGCCTGAAGCCGGGCGGCGCCCGTCCAGTCGCGTTGCCGCAGCAATTCAGTGGCCAGCATCCAGCCGCCTTGCATCGCCATGGAGATGCCTTCGGCAATAATTGGGTGCGACTCGCCTGCAAGATTGCCCGCGCGGAAGATGTCGTCGGCATAACCGGCGCGTATGCCCGGTCGGATCGGGCCGGCGGCGAGCCACGGGCCTTCGGGCTCTGCCCGTTCAAGCGCACTGCGAATGCCCCGGCATGATCGGAGGAGATGGCGCTCGACGGCTTCCGCCGCGCTGCCCCCCCCATGCCGCCGCAGCGCTTCCAGCCGGTCGCGGCGGATGCAGCAGGACAGCGACAGCCGCCCGCCGTCCGACCAGACCATGCCGCCATAGCCGCCGGGAAACAGCAGCAGCGGCATCAGGTCGGGCGCGAGGCTCCCGCTGCGGAAATGCGCCTTGAAGCCGAGCAGGTCGTCGGATCGGTGCGACTTGGCGAGTTGCGTCGGCAGCTTGCCCGGCTCCCAGGATCCGTGCGCGGCGACGACGACCGGCGCCCGCAGGGTCTGCTGTTCAGCGTCCGCCTCGACTTGGACAGCCCAGCCTGCGTCCTCGCGATCCAGCGCGCCGACGCGCCAGGGCTGGAAGACGGCGGCTCCAGCACTTCTTGCCGCGTCGAGCAGGATCGGGTCCAGCCGGTCGCGGCCGAGCGCCCGGCCCCAGCCGCCCCCGGTGCGCGGCATCGGTGCTTCGGCGATCGTTTCGCCGGCATAAAGGGCTACGCGACGCACGTCCGGTCCTGCGGCCTCACCGATGGCGCGCGCCAAGCCGAGCGTTTCCAGCATCGTCCAGTTGGTCCCGGACAGGAACTCCCCGCACACCTTGCGGCGCGGGAACGCTGCCTTCTCCACGACAGCAACCCGGCGTCCGCCGCGTGCCAGCGCCAGCGCGCAAACGGCGCCCGCCGGTCCGCCGCCAATGACCACCGCTTCGAAATCACCGCTCATCCAGCCCTCCCGGCAAAGACGTGGCTGAACAATCCGGCGCTCCGCTCCTCGGCGGGAACGCCGCCCGCCTGCGACCAGAGCCGGGAAAGCTCACCCTCTGAAAAGCCCGCCCGCACGCTGGCCGGCGCATCGTGGCGCGTCACATCGTTGGCGCCGACTGCCCAGAGCAACCGGCTTGCCCCGAATGCGAAAGCAGCGCGGCGCGGCTCGGTCGCGAGCAGCAGCGGCGCAGCCTGCCTGAGCGCGCGAAGTAAGCGCAGGAGATTGGAATCGTCGAAATGGTGCAGGAAAAGGTTGGCGCAGATGCCGTCGAGTTGCTGTTTTCCTGCTTCCGCGTCCAGCCAGTCGAAAACATCGCCGACCACCGGCACAAGCGTCCATGAGAGCTTGCGGAAGGCAGCGGTTGTTTCGCGCGATACGAGGTCGAGCCGGTCCAGCAGCACCATTTCCACGCCCTGCCAGCGCTGCGCCAGGCGCCTGGCGACGCTGAGGCTGAACAAGCCGTCGCCGCCGCCGATCTCCAGGATGCGCCGGGGCGGTTCGGGCAAGTGCCGGCGCAGGAGGCTCGCGGCTATCTGCGGCTGGAACATCAGGGCGTTGACGCGGCGCAGGTCGCCGCGCGAGCGGATCGCGCGGGGATCGTTCGGCGGGAGGCCGTCGAGGATTTCCGGGGCGACGCGGCGGGACCCAAGGCTGGAAGCCAAGCTCATGCCGCAGGCTGGAACAGCATGGTTTCCGCGGTCAGGCCGGGACCGAAGGCCATGCCGCAGCCGCGCTTTCCGCGATTTCCGGAGGAGCGCAGGATGCCTTCCATCACGAACATCACCGTGGCCGAGGACATGTTGCCGTAGCTTTGCAGCACCTCCCGCGAAATGGCTAGCGCATCGGGACCGAGGCCCAGCGCGCGCTCCACGGCATCCAGCACCGACCGGCCGCCGGGATGAACGGCCCAGAGATCAATCGCGGAAGCGGGGCCGCCGAAGATCCGGTTGCCGCCGGCATCCAGCACCCGCTTGATGACGCCGGGAACCTGGCCGGACAAGACCATATCGAAGCCGTCGTCGCCGATGCGCCAGCTCATCAGCTCGGCGCTTTCTGGGGCAAGCGTGGAGTAGAAGCTGTCGAGGCGCAGGCCGACCGGCTCGGCCGTCACCAGCGAAGCCGCGCAGCCGTCGCCCCACAGGCAGAAGGACAAGAGCTTTTCCAACTCGTCGGTTTCGCGGATGTGCAGCGTGCAAAGCTCTATGTTGACGACCAGCACCCGCGCTGCCGGCTCGGAGCGCACGATATGGCGCGCAAGCTTCAGCGCGTTCACCGCGGCATAGCACCCCATGAAGCCGATTATCGTCCGTTCCACCGAGGGAGAAAGCCCGCAGCGCGCGACGAGTTCTAGATCGAGGCCGGGCGCGGAAAAGCCCGTGCAGCTGGTGACGATCAGATGGGTGACCGCTTGCCGTCCGGTGCCTACGCCCAGCCTATCCACCGCCTGCTGCGCCAAAACGGGCGCGGCGTGCTCGAACAACGCCATGCGCTTGGCGGTGCCGGGAAAGGCGCCGCGGCGGAACACCCCGCCCGCATCGACGATCGGACCCTCCGGGTCGTCCGCGGGCTTGTGGCAGGAAAAGCGGTGGTCGATGCCGGCCGCTCCGGCCATCCGCGAGAAGATCGCCCGCTTTCGCGGCTCGTCACCCAGCATCGAGCCGGCGAAGCCGAGGAAGAAGGTGTGGACGTCGTGGGCCGGGACCGCCGTCGCAACCCGGTTCAGATAGGCATCGACCGGCATGGCGCTCCCGTACTTCGCAGCCGGCACATGCACGACCTCGCACGTCCAAGCAGATAGGGCGTCGCGCGGCAGCAAGACTTGTTAAACTCCGGCTGCGCCGCAATGCCGCGGAAATGCAATCGGGCCGCCGTTCGGAGAAACGGCAGCCCGAAAAGCGGGATGCGAATAGAAGGCCGCGTCAGTTCTTCAGGGGATGGTATAGTTCCAGGCGCTGCACGGCGAGCGCGACGTTCAGGCCGGTCTGGGTTTGCACGCTGAGCGGCTGAAGCGTGAAGTTGCGATGGAAGCCGCCCACCAGAAGGTTCAGGCCGCCGCCGGTCACGACGCTCGCTTCGGCGTTGGTGCCGAAATAGTTGCCGGCCAGCGCCCCCTCGCGGTAGTTGTCGAAGTCCGCCGCCAGAACGGCCCAGCTGAGCGTGCCCTGGTGGGTGACGCCGAGGTCGAGCCCAAGCTTCGAGATCACGCCCGTATAGGTTTCCGGCCCATACGCCTTGTCATAGGGGCGGAAGCGGCAGGCGACGCCCTTTGTCGAGCCGATGACATAGCCGGTGCCGCCGTCCACTTCGCAGTCGAGGATGCCAAGCTCCAGGGCGCCGGCACGTGCCGGGGCCGTGGCGGCGACGGAGGAAAGGAGCGCAAGCGCGGCGAGGAACTTCTTCATGGGGATACTCCGTGGAACAAACACCGCCGCAGAACTTCGCTCAGCGGCTGCGGTTCCCTGTCACAGCAGGAAGGCGGAAACGTGTTGCGCCCGCGTCACGGTGACGGAGGGATCAGGCTCCGCGCGTGCGGGAAAGGCCGTCCTTGGCGGGCTGGTATTTCGGGTCGAGCTGGACGGCGTGGGAGAAGGATTTCGCGGCGCGCGCCTTGTCGCCGCGCTTCTCGAAGACGAGCGCCTGGTTGGTCCAGCTTTCCGCCAGCCTGTCGTTCAGCTTGATCGCCGTGTTGAAGTCGGTAAAGGCGTTGTCCAGGTCGTTCGTGGCGAGATAGGAAAGGCCGCGCCCGTTGTAGGGCTCCGGCGCATCGGGGGCGAGGCTGATGGCGGTGGAAAAGTCCTCGATGGCGAAGTTCTGCTGGCCCTGCGCCTGATAGATCAGGCCGCGGTTGTGATAGGCGCGGGGGTCGGTGGTGTCGAGTTGGATCGCCTTCTGGAAGTCGTTGAAGGCGCTTTGGGTCTGGCCCGCTTTCCGGTACAGGTTGCCGCGGCCGATATAGGCGGCGTCGTAAGATCCGTTGATCTGGATCGCTCGATTGTAGTCGGCAAGCGCGGCTTGGCTGTTGCCCTGAAAGCGCTGGATCAGCGCCCGGTTGGAGTAGGCCTGGTAGAAGTCGGGCTTCAGCGCGATCGCCTGATCGAAATCCTTCATCGCCTCGCCGTAGCGGCCGCCGCGGCCATAGGCCGAGCCGCGCACGTTGTAGGCTTCGGGATCGCTTGGATTGCGCTGGATCACCGAAGTGAGCGAGGCGATGTTCTGGTTTGACCCCTGCGCGGTGTCGATGGAGGTGAGCTCGCCCTGCGAGCCGCTCTGGCAGCCGGCGAGCAGGCCCAAACCGAGGAATGCCGCCACCCCTGCCGCCCGGAAGATCGCCGCCTGCCGGGCGGCGCGCATCGGGAATGGAGCGATCATCGGCAAGGCATCCTCGAAAACTGCGTGGCGCGGGCAAAGTGTCCCCGCTGCACTTCCCACCCGAAGCGTTTACTTCCCATTAACGTAACTCTCGCGAGGACCGTAAAAAGAAAAAGGCGGGGCCTAGTGAAACTCGCCCCGCCTTTTGCC
>CAXTCF010000228.1:0-5179 GCA_964242945.1 uncultured Rhizobiaceae bacterium
AAGCACAGCGAACCTGGACACCAAACCCAGCTTGACCATAACGGATACTTTAGTTCCCCGAATGCTTCGGCCAGCACTTCGACTTGCTGCAAATCCTTCAGGTCCTTGCCGGTCCCGCCCTCACGCCGGGCGGACACGATCAGCTTATGTATGGCATAACGGGCTGGATCGGGGACAAGTACAGGAATGCCCGCCTTGTGCAGCATGACCGTGCGGACAGGGTCTCGGATCAGGAAGTCCAGGAAGCGCAGCGGAATGGCCTTGGCGCCGCCCAGGGCCGGTATCGCCGAAAGATTGCCGGCAAGGTCATCGGAACCGCGGTTCGGCGTCAAAAACTCCACTCGCAGGCCGCCGGAACCGACGAAGCGCGCAGCACCGGCTTGATCGCCCAGGTCCGGCGCGGGGTGGAAGGCGGGATCGACTCCACGAAGCACGTCCAGCACGAGCGGGATCGAGTCCTCCACTGAGACGGCAATGGAGTGGAACTGCGCGAAATCCGCGTCGCCGGTTTGCAAGGCGGTTTTCGTCAGCCGGAAGCCGAGAACCGTGCCAACGGTTTGAAAGGCGATCGTGCCGACGAGGCAGGCACGCAGCCGGAAGAGGCCCGCCTTCCAGAAAGCTTCCGCCAAGTCTCCCACTCGCGCATCGGGTTGGAAAAGCCTTGCATCCCGCACCAGCGTGCCGACGATCCTCCGCCGCGCCTGAAAGTCGCCCTTGCCGGCCTTGAAGGCGGCAACACGCTGCGCGATCGCGGGATCGTTCGCCGGCCCGACATAGACCCTCTTGTCGGCGCCTCCCGTTGGTCGCGCCGGCTTGTGATACCAGTGACGGCGCTCCTTGACCTTGACTTGGACGAACGCCCCTGCCTCGTCGAAATCGCTGTCGAACTGCGCATCCAATGATCGCTCGATCAGTTCGGCAATCATGGTTGTATGGATGAGGTCCAGCCGGCGCGGCATGTCGGTTATACCCTTTTCGCAAGAAGGGTATAACAGATGTCAAGCGACCCGTGCGATGCAGGTGCTGTGACGCCGGGCGATCCTCCGGCTGTTCCCGGTGTGCCGCCAACCCTCTCGCGGAAGCGGACGCATGATGCTAGAGTTTCCCGGCAGAACGGGAGCCGACATGCCGAAGCCGGTCATCTTCACGATCAGCGCCGTCTGGGACGACGAGGCGTCGGTCTGGAGCGGCCATTGCGACGATATCCCGGCGGCCGCCGACGCGCCGACGCTTGACGGCGTCCTCGCCAAAATTTCGGCCATGGCCCTGGACCTCTTGCCGGACAACCACCCCGACATTGATCCCGCTTCTCTTTTCCTTCAGATCACCGCGTTGCGCGGGGTCGAACTCGCGGCTGCGTGAGTGGCGCCGCAGTTCGACCGGCCTTTGAGGGACCTGCTTCGCGCTGCCGGATGCATCCTGGAAAGGCAGGGCAAGGGAAGCCACGAGATTTGGCGCAGCCCCATCACGGATCGCAGCTTCGCCGTGCCGGTCGGCATCCCAAGTCGCCGCACCGCCGACGCCATTCTTCGGCAGGCGGGCCTGCCGAAGGCGTTTTGACGCGTCTGCGCAGTCTCTCCTCCTACCTCCTTCTCAGCGCCGCCTGCGCCGCGGCGAGGCGGGCGATCGGCACGCGGAAGGGCGAGCACGAGATGTAGTCGAGGCCGATCGCCTCGCAGAAGACGATTCCCGCGGGCTCGGCGCCGTGCTCGCCGCAGATGCCGAGGCTGATGTCCGGGCGCCCGCGCCGGCCGCGCTCGGCCGCGAGTTGCATCAGCTCGCCCACGCCGTCGGTGTCGAGCACGGCAAAGGGATCCTGCTCGACGATGCCCTGCTTCCGGTAGGTTTCGAGGAAGCCTGCCGCATCGTCGCGGGAGATGCCGAACGTGGTCTGCGTCAGGTCGTTGGTGCCGAAGGAGAAGAACTCCGCGCTCCCCGCGATCTCTTCGGCCCGGAGTGCGGCGCGCGGCAGTTCGATCATGGTGCCGACGAGATAAGGCATTGTCGCCCCACGTTCAGTTGCTACGGCCCTGGCGGTGGCGTCGATGCGCGCTTTCACGAAGTCCAGTTCCTTCCGCATGCCGACCAGCGGCACCATGATCTCCGGCACCACCGCCTTGCCGGTTTTCTCCGCGGCAAGGGCTGCGGCCTCGAAGATCGCGCGGGCCTGGGCGTCCACGATCTCAGGGAAGGAGATGGCCAGGCGGCAGCCGCGGTGGCCCAGCATGGGGTTCGACTCGCGCAAGCTTTCCACGCGCTCGCGCAGGCGCTGCACCGACACGCACATCGCCTGCGCCGCTTCGGCAAGTTCGGCTTCGGTCTTCGGCAGGAACTCGTGCAGCGGCGGATCGAGAAGCCGGATCGTGACGGGCAGGCCCGCCATGATGGCGAACAGTTCGGCGAAGTCTCCGCGCTGCATCGGCACGAGCTTGTCCAGCGCCGCGCGCCGGCCCTCGACAGTCTCGGCCAGAATCATCTCGCGCACGGCGACGATGCGGTTCTCCTCGAAGAACATATGCTCGGTGCGGCAAAGGCCGATGCCCTCCGCCCCGAAAGCGCGGGCGGTGCGCGCCTCGGCGGGCGTTTCGGCGTTCGCTCGCACCCGCATCCGCCGGCCGGCATCCGCCCACTCCATGATCCGGGAAAAATCGCCGGATAGTTCTGGCGCGCGCATAGGGACGGCGCCTCGCATCACCTGCCCCGTGCTGCCGTCGATCGTGATCGTGTCTCCGGCCCGGAACCGCTCGCCCGAAACGAGGAGCGTAGCCGCTTCCGCATCGATCTTCACGCCGCCGGCGCCGGAAACGCAGGGCTTGCCCATGCCCCGCGCCACGACCGCCGCGTGGCTTGCGACCCCGCCGCGCGCCGTCAGAACCCCTTCGGCCGCCTGCATGCCGCCGATGTCCTCCGGGCTTGTTTCGCTCCGCACGAGGATCGCCTTGCGCCCCTGCGCCTTGGCCTCCCTTGCGGCCTCGGCGGAAAACGCGATCTCGCCCGCTGCCGCGCCCGGCGAGGCCGGCAGGCCGACGGCGATCACCTCCGGCTTGGCCGCCGGGTCGATGGCGGGGTGCAGGAACTGGACGAGCGAGGCGGGATCGACGCGCAGCACCGCTTCGTTCCGCGTGATGAGGCCCTCTTCCGCCATTGCCACTGCGACGCGCAACACGGCCCTCGCGTCGAGCCTGGCGGCCCGGCTTTGCAGGATCCACAAATTGCCGCGCTCGATCGTGAACTCGAATTCCCGCGCGTCGCGGAAATGCTGTTCCAGCCGGCCGGCGGTCTCGCGCAACGCGGCGAAAGCTTCCGGCATCCGCGTTTCCAGCGACGGCCTGCCGGCCACGCTCCCGTCGCCAGCGCCGATGTTTTCCGGCGGGCGGATGCCGCCTGCCAACTCATCGCCCTGTGCGTTGACCAGAAACCGTCCGTTCAGCGCCTTCCCGCCGGCCGAAGGATCGCGCGTGGAGGCGATGCCGGCGGCCGACCTGTCGTCATGATTGCCAAAGACCATCGCCTGCACGGTCACGGCGGCGCCCCAATCGTCGGGGATGTCGTGCAGGCGGCGGTGGGCGACGGCGCGCGGGCTCATCCAGGAAGCGAAGGCGGTGCGGATTGCGCCGTGAAGTTGCTCACGAGGAGTTTCAGGAAAGGGTTCACCGGTTTCCTCATCAACACGCGCGTTGAGGAGCCGGACCACTTCGCGCCACTCTTCAGCGGAAAACTCGTCCTGCTCCTTTCCGAGCCTTGCCTTCTCGTCTTCGAGGATGTCGCTCAGGTCCACGCCGAGCACGGTGTCGCCGTATGCCGCGACCAAGCGGCGGAAGCAGTCCCAGGCGAAGCGGGGGGCGCCGGAGGCTTGCGCGAGACCTTCCGTGATCTCGCCGTTCAGGCCGAGGTTGAGCAGCGTGTCCGACAGGCCGGGCAAGGCGATGCGGGCGCCGGGGCGCACCGAAAGGAGCAGCGGATTTTCCTTGGCGCCGAAGCGGCGGCCCGAAAGCCGGGCGATGTGCGCCAGTCCTTCCGCGAGTTGCGCTTCCAGGCCGGGCGGAAACTCTCCGCCGTTAGCCGTGAACCGGTTGCAGGCTTCGGCCGTCACCGTGAAGCCGGGCGGCACCGCCAGACCGAGCATGCTGAGTTCGGCCAGATTCGCGCCTTTCGCGCCGAGCAGGCCGGCATCGCCCGCACGGCCCTCGGCAGCACCTTCGCCGAAGGTGTAGATCCACTTCGTTCTCGTCATTCTCCCGCCCCCTGGCTCCTCCAAACCAGTCCCAGCCCGCGTTATTGTGCGGCGCAGCAAAGTGCAACGGGGTGAGGCGCCGGGGCAGCAAACAAATCTGGCTACAAGCCTGCAATGTTTCGGGACTTCCTTGCTCCGCGACGGACAAGGAGCACCGGGGCCAACCAGACGTTATGACGGCGAAAGAGGGACGGGCGGGCAAATCTCCCGCGAGTTGTTCCCATGCGAGCCCGGCGGCTTGCAGGATCGCCGGGATCTAGCCTAGAACATTCAAGGAACGGAGAGGGTGAGATCATGCGTGCGAATGGCAAGCTCGATTACCTGGAACTGCCTGCCACGGGCGGCACGCTGGACCGCGTAAAATCGTTCTACGCGCAGGCTTTCGCCTGGTCTTTCACGGATTACGGTCCGACCTACTGCGCATTCGACGAGGGACTGGAGGGCGGCTTTCAGGCCGATGCGGCGGAAGCGGCATCCAAGCCTCTGCCGGTGCTCTATTCCGAAAACCTGGATCAGACGCTCTGGGCGGTGCGCCATGCCGGCGGCACGGTGACGAAGCCGGTCTATAGCTTTCCCGGCGGCCGGCGCTTCCACTTCGCCGACCCAGCCGGCAACGAACTCGCGGTCTGGGGCGAGTAGGCGGCGGCGCCGTTCCGCATTTAGAACGCATCCTGCTGACCGCGGAAACCGTCCTGGCGCCTTGACGCGCCGCGCTCCGATCCTGAAAACCTCCCGGCATCTCTTCGGAAGGCGGGAGAACGCCGCAATGCCGAGCCTGCTGGGGATCGACAACGGTCTTACCGTCACCAAGGCGGTGGTCTTCGACGCCGACGGGACGCAGCTTGCCGCGGCGCGCCGGCGCGTGCCGCAGGCGATGCCGCGCCCGCGCCCAGTGGGGCGGGCCCAGGCCGGCCGCGGGGCCGCCACCGCCCCGGCGCGGCGCGC
>CAXTCF010000229.1:0-5156 GCA_964242945.1 uncultured Rhizobiaceae bacterium
CCATTGAGCGTGTCTGGAGGGGCGGACAGATTCCGTCGGATTTGTGCTGGGGTCAAACCATACTCCGCCGGAGAGGGCAAGAATACGGGGGTGCTCCCGATGCGGCATTTTGCATCCTTTTGCGGCCAGCGGAAGCTGCTGATCCGGGTTGGAGCGAAGCGTTGTCGCGCTTTGGCAGCCACCATGGGGCGAAGTCGAGGCCGCAAAGGTCCGACGTCGCATTTCAGGCCAATTTGAACCGGATTATGCCGGCAGCGGCCGCGCGGCGCTGGCCTCGCCCAAGCTTCAACCGGCATGTCAGGGGCCGGTTGCTCTTTACCCCGGCTGGCATGATTCGAATCCTCGCAGGACTTTCCGTGTTCCGATCTTTCTCCCTACGCTTCTTCTCGCGGCTGCGCGCCCTCGGCCTGTTCGCCGCGCTGGCCCTTGCGGCTTGCACGGTCCTATTGCCGGCGCCAGCCTCAGCCCAGCAGCAGCCGAGCGGCAATGTGCGGGCCACCTACGGCGCGTGGTCGATCATCTGCGACAAGCCGGCGGGCGCCAGCTCCGAGCAGTGCGCGATGATGCAGAACGTCGTCGCGGAAGACCGGCAGCAGATGGGGCTGTCCGTGGTGGTGCTGCGCACGGCGGACAAGAAGGCCGAAATCCTGCGCGTGCTGGCCCCGCTCGGCGTGCTGCTCCCCAACGGCCTCGGCCTCAACGTGGACGGCAAGGACATCGGCCGCGCCTATTTCGTCCGCTGCTTTGCGGACGGCTGCTATGCCGAGGTGATCCTGGAAAAGCCGCTTGTCGATACGCTCTCCACCGGCAAGGCGGCTACCTTCATCGTGTTCCAGACGCCGGAAGAAGGCATCGGCATCCCTGTGGACCTCAAAGGCTTTGCCGAAGGCTTCGCGGCCCTGCCGCAGTAAGCCCCGCGGCCTAAAATATCTTCGAGGTCGGGATCGGCTCCATCAACTCGGCTTCGGGAAGCTGATGCAGCGAAAGGCCGTTCTCGGCGGTGAAGCGCTTCAGCTTCTTGACCGACGACATGGCGGTCGTTTCGACATCGACGAAGGAGCCGGACTGGGACGTCACCGACACGCCGGGAATCGCGGCAACATCCCGCGCGACGCTTTCGGTGTTCTTGTCATCTTCGACCACGATCACAAGCTTCGCCATGGCGGTGTTCCTTTGCCGAGACGTTCAAAGCGTCAATATAGGTCGGGCGCGCCGGATTTAGAACGCCTGACCTTCCGTTCGGTCCTTGCAATGCATGTACCGTCGAACCGGCAACCGCTCCGCAGCCTCGGCCCGAAGACCGCTGCGCACTTTTCGGGCCGATGTTCTAGCTGATCAAGCCGGCCCCTTCGCGCTCCCTGCCCAGCCCCAGCGGCTTCAGCTTGGCGGCCACCAGCGCCCACATCGCGTCGCGGCGCGCCCGGTCCGGCGGCATGGCCAGCACGGCGGGATCGGCCGCCAGCAGCCGCGCGATGGCGCCGACCGCTGCCGGACATGCCATGGATGTGCCGCTCATCGGCGCATACAGATTGCCCGGCACGGTGGACACCACGCCCGCGCCCGGCGCGGTGATATCGACCTTCGTGCCGGATGTTCCCTCGTTGGAGAAGCTGGCGAAGAAGGTTTCGGCATCGACGGTGCTTCTGTCCGTCGAAACCGTCCATCGGTCATAGGCGTTATCGGGGAGGCCCGGCTCCCACCCGACCGCGGAAACGGAGACGACGTCCGGATGGCGCGCCGGGAATGCCGCGAAGCGGTGGAAGTCGTTGCCTGCGGCCGCGACGATCAGCACGCCCGCCTTCGATGCGTCGTTGATCGCCTTCGAGATCACCGGATCGTCGAACTGAGGAACGAGCTGCTTTTCCACCTTCAGGCTGAGATTGATGAGGTGGCAGCCGTCCGAGACGGCTTTTTGGATCGCCTTGTGAATCTCGAAGTTGCGGGTCGTGCTGGTGGCAGGATCGTCGAAAACCCGGTAGCTGCGGATCTGCGCGCCCGGCGCGATGCCGCCGTAGCCCGCGGGCCCTGCCCCCGCGATGATCCCCGCGACATGCGTTCCATGCCCGATGCTGCTGTCCGGGTCGCCAAGCGCGGTGGGCAGGTCGGGATGCGGGCCGACGCCGGAATCGACCACCCCGACGACGACGCCGTTGCCGCTGTTCGCGGCGCCCGGCGTCATCAAGTGGCGCAGGCCGTCCGGGCCGTTGGCTAAATCGATCGGGTCCAGGTCGATGCGGTCTCCGGATGCGAGGTCGGCTTTTCTGTTGAAGTAGCCCCAGTGGCCCGCAAACCCCGGAGCGACAAGAAGCATCGCGCTGCTCACCGCCGGAGCGCGCAATCCGAAGGTCGCCATGCCCGCGGCATCGGAGACCGCCGTGATTTCCTGGTTTGAACCTTTGAGCCGCAGCGTGGCGACCGCGCCGGCGAGCGGCGCGCCGTTGGCCGAAGAGCGGATGTCCAGCTTGAAGAAGGCCGCGCCGACCGGCCCCATCGCGGCGCTGAGCCAGGTGCGGCCGACGCGGATCCGTGCGACCGCCAGCTCATAGCGGACAACCTTGTAGAGCTTTCCGCCCGGTACCGGCGGCGGCGTGTTATTGGAGCGGCTTGGCGCGACCACGAGTGCTGCGCCGCTTTCCGGCGCCACATCGACAACTCTGACCTTCGGCTTTGCGCGGCGCCCCCGGCCTCGCGGGGCACCCCCAGCGGATGGAGCCGCCATGGCGGCCATTCCGTCCGCCGCTTCAAAACCGGCAGGCGCCACTGCGGCGCCCAACGCGGCCAGCGACGCCGCCACATCCGCGTTTTCGTCAGGGAGAAAAACGAACTCGGCCACCGCTGCCTCCTTACGTTGCCGATGCTCGCCCAAGACTCGAACACTTCCATGAGCTTACTAGTCATCGTATGCCCTTCACCAAACTGTAGCAAGTCTCCAATGTCATTTTGCAGTTTTCAAAATCGCAATCAGCGGGCAGAACTTGGCGTATGCTTGCGCTCCTTTGCGGCACCTGTCCACCCTAAAACCGGCAGATCAGTTTTGAACCATGAGCCGCCACAGGCGAGGCGGGTGATCGGGTTCGGTCGCGGCCGCTCCGGCTTTCCGCTGCGCACACGGTGATTAACCCGACACCGCCGGTAGGAAATGCACCGGCGCACGCCTATCTACCGCGAAACCGCCTCAGCCCTTTGAATTGGAATTTCAGCATGCAGGACCATCTGCTTTCCCGCTTCGACATCGACGAAACGCGTGTCCGCGCGATCGTGGCGGATGCGATCTCAGGCGCCGACGACGGCGAACTCTTTTTGGAATACAGCGAGTCCGAATCGCTGATGTTCGACAACGGCCGGCTGAAGACGGCGAACTTCTCCACCGATCAGGGTTTTGGGCTGCGCGCGGTGGCCGGTGAAGCGACTGGCTTCGCCCATGCCAGCGAACTTTCCGAAGCGGCACTGCTTCGCGCCGCCGACGCCGTTTCCGCGGTGAAAGCCGGCTATTCCGGCACGCTGGCCGCGGAACCCCAGCGCACCAACCGCCACCTTTACGGCGAAGAAAACCCGATCGGCGAGCCGAGCTTCGAAGCCAAGGCCAAGCTGCTCACGGAGATCGACGCCCATGTTCGCGCGCGCGACCCGCGCGTGCGCCAGGTGACGGCCTCGCTCAGCGCCTCCTGGCAGAACGTGGAGATCCTGCGCGGCGATGGGCAGATCGTGCGCGACATCCGCCCCTTGGTGCGCGTCAACGTTTCCGTGGTGGTGGGCGACGGCGACCGCCAGGAAACCGGCTCCTTCGGCATGGGCGGGCGCAAAGGGTTCGGCGAGTTCGTCGTGGAAGAATCCTGGCGCACGGCGGCCGACGAGGCGCTGCGCCAGGCGCTGGTCAACCTCCAGGCCATTCCCGCGCCGGCCGGCACCTTCGACATCGTGCTCTCGTCGGGTTGGCCGGGCGTGATGCTGCACGAGGCGGTCGGGCACGGCCTGGAAGGCGATTTCAATCGCAAGAAGACGTCGGCTTTCGCCGGCCTCATGGGCCAACAGGTCGCTGCCAAGGGTGTGACCGTCGTGGACGACGGCACCATCGCCGAGCGCCGGGGCTCGCTGACCATAGACGACGAAGGCACGCCGTCGGCGCGCAACGTGCTGATCGAGGACGGCAAGCTCGTCGGCTACATGCAGGACCGGCAGAACGCGCGGCTGATGAATGTTGCGGCAACCGGCAACGGCCGGCGCGAGTCCTACGCGCACCAGCCGATGCCGCGCATGACCAACACCTTCATGACGGCCGGCGACAAGACGCCCGAAGAGATCATCGCCTCCGTGAAGCACGGCATCTACGCCGTCTCCTTCGGCGGGGGTCAGGTGGACATCACGTCGGGAAAATTCGTGTTCGGCTGCACCGAAGCCTACATGATCGAAGACGGCGTGGTGACGCAGCCGATCAAGGGCGCGATGCTCATCGGCAACGGGCCGGACGCCATGCACCGCGTTTCCATGATCGGCAACGACCTGAAGCTCGACTCGGGGATAGGCATGTGCGGCAAGGCCGGCCAGGGCGTGCCCGTCGGCGTCGGCCAGCCCCACCTGCGCATGGACGCCATGACGGTCGGCGGCACGCGGACCTGATTTGCGCGGAGGCCGGCATGGCGGCGGTGATCGAGGCGAACAATGGCGTCGTGACGCACATCAACGTCTTCACCGTCGCGCCGGAGAAGCAGCAGGCGCTCGCCGACTCGCTGGTCGAGACGGTGAAGGCGGCAAGCACCGTGCCCGGCTGGATTTCGGCCAGCGTCCATAAGAGCTTCGACGGCCAGCGGGTAACCAACTACGTCCAGTTCGAAAGCCACGCAGCCGCCCAAGCCGTCCTGCGCCACCTCGCCGCCGGCGGTTTTCTCCAGCGCAACACGAGCCTGGCGCAGAGCGTGGCGCTGGGACAATACGAAGTGGTGTTCACGATCTCAGCCGAAACGTGAGGCGCGGAGAGTAAATCGTTCTTGGGAAAAGGGCTAGAGCATCGGACGGTTAATCGCACGCAGTCTGCCGGCCGGGGGCGGGTGCCAAGCGTTGTTGTTGGCCTCGGCCGGGCAACAGCCCGACGCTCGCCCACCGCCTAGAGCATCGGACATGAAATTGGACTCGGCAGTGGCGTTTGGGCTTGCTGTCTG
>CAXTCF010000230.1:0-5146 GCA_964242945.1 uncultured Rhizobiaceae bacterium
CGAGATGCAGGCCCATGGAAGCCAGGACTTCCTTGATCTCGTTCAGCGACTTGCGCCCGAAATTCGGCGTGCGGAGCATCTCCGCCTCCGACTTCTGGATGAGGTCGCCGATATAGACGATATTGTCGTTCTTCAGGCAGTTGGCCGAACGGACGGAAAGCTCCAGCTCGTCCACCTTCTTGAGCAGCGCCGGGTTGAAGGCGAGTTCCGCAACCGCTTCTTCCGGCTGCGCCTTCTGCGGCTCGTCGAAGTTGACGAACAGGCCAAGCTGGTCCTGGAGGATGCGCGCGGCGAAAGCCACCGCGTCCTCGCCGGAGATCGAGCCGTTGGTCTCGATCGCCATGGTGAGCTTGTCCTTGTCGAGCTCCTCGCCGTGGCGGGTGTTCTCGATGCGGTAGGACACCTTCTTGACCGGCGAATAGAGGCTGTCGATCGGGATCAGGCCGATCGGGGCGTCTTCCGCGCGGTTGCGATCGGCCGGCACATAGCCCTTGCCGTTGTTGACGGTGAACTCCATGCGGATCTCCGCGCCCTCGTCCAGCGTGCAGATCACGTGGTCGGGGTTGAGGATCTCGACGTCGCCCACGGTCTGGATGTCGCCGGCCAGGACCGCGCCGGGACCCTGCTTGCGCACGACCATGCGCTTCGGTCCGTCGCCTTCCATGCGGATGGCGATCTCCTTGATGTTCAGCACGATGTCCGTGACATCTTCGCGCACGCCCGAAATGGACGAGAATTCATGCAGCACGCCGTCGATCTGCACGGCGGTGACGGCCGCGCCGCGGAGCGACGAAAGCAGCACGCGGCGCAGCGCATTGCCGAGCGTCAGGCCGAAGCCGCGCTCCAGCGGTTCCGCGACCAGCGTGGTCATCGTCTTCTTCTTGGAGGAGAACTCGACCTTGTTGGGCTTGATCAAGTCCTGCCAGTTTTTCTGGATCATGGTTTTCTCCTATCACCGTCACCATCCAATCGTGACGGTTGATCTGGAACGCCGCGCTCAAGCGGCGGATGTGGAAACACCGCGCGGGCGCCAAGAGGCACCCGCGCGGCGAATGGGTTTGCTGCGATCAGACGCGGCGCTTCTTGCGCGGGCGGCAGCCGTTGTGCGGGATCGGCGTCACGTCACGGATAGAGGTAATGGTGAAGCCGGCCGCCTGCAAGGCGCGCAGGGCGGACTCGCGGCCCGATCCAGGGCCGGACACCTCGACCTCCAGCGTGCGCATGCCGTGCTCCTGCGCCTTGCGGGCCACGTCCTCGGCCGCGACCTGCGCCGCGAACGGCGTGGACTTGCGCGAGCCCTTGAACCCTTGCGCACCCGCCGACGACCAGGCGATCGCATTGCCCTGCGCGTCGGTGACGGTGATCATCGTGTTGTTGAACGTCGAATTCACGTGCGCCGTGCCCGACGAGATGTTCTTGCGCTCGCGACGGCGAACGCGCGTGGCTTCCTTAGCCATTGGGTAGAGTCCTTCCTGATCTCTTCGCCGCCGTACTTCCAGCGGCTACACCTGGGGAAGCGAGTAGGGATTAGCGAATGGCTAGCAGGGGAAGCTCTTCACCCTACTCGCTGATCACTATCCGCTATTCGCTCTCTTACTTCTTCTTCCCGGCAATCGCCTTGGCCGGCCCCTTGCGGGTGCGGGCGTTGGTGTGCGTGCGCTGGCCGCGGACGGGCAGCGAGCGGCGATGGCGCAGGCCGCGGTAGCAGCCGAGGTCCATCAGGCGCTTGATGTTCATCGACACTTCGCGGCGCAGGTCGCCCTCGACCTGGTAGTCGCGGTCGATCGTCTCGCGGATGGCGAGCACCTCGGCGTCGGTCAACTGGTTGACGCGGCGGTCCGCCGGGATGCCGACCTTGTCGATGATCTCCTGGGAGAACTTCTTGCCGATGCCGTGAATGTACTGAAGCGCGATGACGACGCGCTTGTTGGTCGGAATGTTGACGCCCGCAATACGAGCCATAGAGTATCTCCATCTTATCCGGCCAAAACCGGTTTTTTGTTTGTGGATGCCCGCGTCCGGTGGAGGCCGGCCCTTGCGTGCGCTTTTCCCAAACGAGCTACGCGCCTGAGAAGGCAGGTTTCTCTTTACTTAAATGGGCGAAGCTGCCGGCTAGCGCAGAAGCGAGCCTCTGTCAAGCCGTCTCAGACTGCCGCCCCTGCCGCCAATTCCCGCTCGATCGCCGCCGTTACGGCATCCATGGAGGCCATGCCATCCACCGTGCGCAAAAGGCCGACTTTCTGGTAATAGTCGGAAAGCGGCGCGGTTTTGGCATGGTACTCCGCCATGCGGCGGCGGAAGGACTCGGCATTGTCGTCGGCGCGGACCGAGCCGCCGGCCGCGAGCGTCTCGCGCACGCGGTTCTCCATCCGCGCGGCCAGGGCTTCCTCATCCACCTTCAGCTCGATGACGGCGTCAAGCTGCTTCTTCTTGCCGTCCAGCATCGCCCAGAGCGATTCCGCCTGCACCACCGTGCGGGGGTAGCCGTCCAGGATGAAGCCGCGCATGCAGTCCTCCTGGTCCACGCGCTGCGCCACGATCTCGTTGACGATGTCGTCGGAAACGAGCTGGCCGGAGTCCATCACCGACTTGGCCCGCAGTCCGATCTCGCTTCCCGCCGCAACGGCGGCGCGCAGCATGTCGCCTGTTGAGAGTTGCGGGATGTCGTGCTTGGCCGACAGCAGCTTGGCTTGCGTTCCCTTTCCCGCGCCCGGCGGCCCCAGCAGAATCAGCCTCATCGTCCCCCCCTTCTCCCTCCCCGGAGCTTAGACTTCTTGATCAGCCCTTCATACTGGTGCGCAATCAAATGCCCCTGGATCTGCGCTACCGTATCGAGCGTGACGCTGACAACGATCAGAAGCGACGTGCCCCCAAGATAAAACGGCACGCCGGTCGCGGAGATCAAAAACTCCGGGAAAAGGCAGACGACGACGAGATAGGCGGCGCCGATCACCGTGATGCGGGTCAGCACATAGTCGATGTATTCCGCGGTGCGCTCGCCCGGCCGGTAGCCGGGAATGAAGCCGGAATGCTTCTTCAGCTGGTCGGCCGTGTCCTTCGGGTTGAAGACGATGGCCGTATAGAAGAAGGCGAAGAACACGATCATCGCGGCATACAGCGCCATGTAGAGCGGCTGCCCGTGACCGAGCGCAGCGAGCACGCTCGCCGCCCAGGTCGGCAGGTTCTGATGGCTGGCAAAGCCCGCAAGCGTTGCCGGCAGGAGCAGCAGCGACGAGGCGAAGATCGGCGGGATGACGCCGGACGTGTTCAGCTTCAGCGGCAGGTGCGAGGTGTCGCCCTGGAACATCCGGTTGCCGACCTGGCGCTTCGGGTACTGGATCAGCAGGCGGCGCTGCGCGCGCTCGAAGAAGACGATCATCAGGATGATCGCCACCGCAAGAACCATGATGCCGAGGATCAAGCCGGTGGAAAGCGCGCCCGTGCGGCCGAGTTCGAGCGTTCCGCTGATGGCGTGCGGGAGCCCCGCCACGATGCCTGCGAAGATGATGAGCGAGATGCCGTTGCCGATGCCCCGCGCCGTGATCTGCTCGCCCAGCCACATCAGGAACATCGTGCCGCCGACCAGCGTCAGCACGGCGGAGACCTGGAAGAACGGGCCGGGATCGGTGACGATGTTGTTGCCGCCCTCCAGGCCGACGGAGATGCCATAGGCCTGCACGAGCGCCAGCAGCACCGTGCCGTAGCGCGTGTACTGGTTGATGACCTTGCGGCCCTGCTCGCCTTCCTTCTTCAACGCCTCCAGCGAGGGGATGACGGAAGTCATGAGCTGCATGATGATCGAAGCGGAGATGTAGGGCATGATGCCGAGCGCAAAGATCGCCATGCGCGCGACCGCGCCGCCCGAAAACATGTTGAACATGCCGAGCACGCCGCCGCTCTGCGAATTGAACGCCTGTGCAAAGGCGGCGGGGTTGATGCCGGGAAGCGGAATGTAGGTGCCGAGCCGATAGACCAGCAGCGCGCCGATCGTGAACCAGATGCGCTTCTTGAGGTCCTCCGCCTTGGCAAAGGCGGCGAAGTTCAGATTAGAGGCAAGTTGCTCTGCAGCCGATGCCATTCAAGCACTCTCCGCATGGAAATTTGGCCCGCATGCGGCTCAGCAGGCGGGCCAGGAAGGATGTCTGGAGATAAGCGGGTGCAACTGAGGATGCAAGCAGCGCACCGCGCTGCGCGCAAACCTGTTACTCCGCAACCGGTGCAGCCTGCGGCAGCGTGACGGTGCCGCCCGCGGCCTGCACCTTTTCCACCGCCGACTTCGATGCGCCGGTGACGTTGAGGTTCAGCTTCACCGTAACCTCGCCGTCGCTGAGCACGCGAACGCCATCCTTGGCGCGCCGCAGCACGCCAGCCGTAACGAGGGCCTCGGCCGTGATCGCCTGCGAAGCGTCCAGCTTGCCCGCATCGACTGCGGCCTGGATGCGCTTCAAGGACACGGCATTGTAGTCCTTGGCGAAGATGTTGGTGAAGCCGCGCTTGGGCAGGCGGCGGTAAAGCGGCATCTGGCCGCCCTCGAAGCCGTTGATGGCGACGCCGGAACGCGCCTTCTGGCCCTTCACGCCGCGCCCCGCCGTCTTGCCGGAGCCGGAGCCGATGCCGCGGCCGAGGCGCTTGCGCGAATGCGTGGCGCCTTCCCTGTCGCTGATCTCGTTGAGTTTCATGGAATGTGCTCCCCGCGCGTCAGCCCTCGTCCACGATGCGGACGAGGTGCTTCACGGACGTGATCATGCCGCGGACGGAAGGAGTATCCTCCAGCGTGCGGCGCTTGTGCATCTTGTTGAGGCCGAGACCGATCAGCGTCGCACGCTGCGAAGCCTCGCGGCGGATCGGGCTGCCGATCTGCTCGACCACGAGGGTCTTGCCGTTGTTCTGTGCCATGGGTGCCTCCGGGATCAGGCCGCGGCGGCTTCGTCGGTCGCGACGGCGGAGCCGCGGCGAGCCTGAAGCGTCGAATACTTGATGCCGCGGGCAGCAGCCACATCCTTCGGATGCATCTGGCTTTTCAGCGCGTCGAACGTGGCGCGGACCATGTTGTACGGGTTGGACGAGCCCATCGACTTGGCGACCACGTCGTGCATGCCGAGCGTCTCGAACACGGCGCGCATCGGGCCGCCGGCGATGATGCCGG
>CAXTCF010000231.1:0-5070 GCA_964242945.1 uncultured Rhizobiaceae bacterium
TCCGTCCAGCACCCCTCATCCGCCTGCCGGCACCTTCTCCCACAAGGGGAGAAGAGGACTCGTTTCCGCTTCGCCTGATCTCCAACGCTGACGGTTTGCGAAAGCCTTGCCGCTTCCTCCTTCTCCCCTTGTGGGAGAAGGTGCCGGCAGGCGGATGAGGGGTGTTGGACGGAGCGCGAACCGTCATGTGGAATTCCGGTTCCGTACTTGACCAGCGGTAATCCACGCTCAGCCTGAAACACCACGCTCCCGCAAGCTTCGCTTCCTAGACCTTGTTCGAAGCTCGAAAGGTCGAGGGGAATGGCGAAGCACGTTGCGGTTCTGATGGGGGGCTTCTCGTCGGAGCGGCCGGTTTCGCTTTCCTCCGGCAAGGCCTGCGCCGATGCGCTGGAAGGCGCGGGTTTTCGCGTCACCCGTGTGGATGTCGGCCGCGATGTTTCGTCCGTGCTGGCAGGCCTCAAGCCGGACGCAGCCTTCAACGCCCTGCACGGTCCCTATGGCGAGGACGGCACGATCCAGGGCATCCTGGAATACCTGGAAATCCCCTATACCCACTCCGGCGTGCTCGCCTCCGCGCTCGCCATGCACAAGGAACTGGCGAAGAAGATAGCCAAGGCCGCTGGCGTGCCGGTGGCCGAGTCCAAGGTCGTCAACCGCTTCGCCATCCGCGACAAGCACCCGATGCCCCCGCCTTACGTCGTCAAACCCGTCAACGAGGGGTCGAGCTTCGGCGTGGTGATCGTTTCCGAGGGCCAGTCGCACCCGCCGCAGGTTTTGGGCTCCGACGAATGGCGCTACGGCGATACCGTGATGGTGGAGCGCTACGTGGCGGGCCGCGAGTTCACCTGCGCCGTGATGGGCGACGTCGCGCTGGGCGTCACCGAGATCATCCCGACGGGGGGCCACAAGTTCTACGACTACGACGCGAAATACGCCGCCGGCGGCTCGCGGCATGAATGTCCCGCTAACCTTAAACCGAATATTTACCAAAAGATTCAAACACTGTCCCTCAAGGCGCACCAAGCGATTGGGTGCAGGGGCGTTTCCCGCTCCGACTTCCGCTTCGACGACCGCTTCAGCGATGAGGGCGAGTTGATCTGGCTGGAGGTGAACACCCAGCCGGGAATGACGCCGACGTCGCTCGTGCCGGAAATCGCCGCTCATGCCGGCCATTCCTTCGCCGAGCTTTTGAGTTGGATGGTGGAGGACGCTTCTTGTCTGCGTTGAGTCCGGAAGCAGAAGAGCATGGGGAAGACGCCGCTTGGAGCGGCCGTCCTTCGCGCGCCGCCCGCTCTTCCCGTTTCGTGCTTCCCCGCTCGTTGCGCCGCCCGGCGCGGCTGACCAAGCGCCTTGCCAAAGGCGAATGGACGCCGCCGCGCTTCGCCGCCTCGATCGGCACGATCGCCTTCTTCGCCGCGACCGCGGCCTATGGCGCGGCGCTCGGCGGCCACATGCCGGCCGTGGTGGAAGCCGTTTCCTCGCGCACCGGCATGGCGCTCGACCATGTCCACGTCACCGGCAATCGCCAGACCTCGGAGATCGACGTTCTCGACCGTCTCGGCCTGGACGGCTGGACGTCGCTGATCGGCTTCGACGCCGACGCCGCACGGCTGCGCCTCGAAGCGCTGCCCTGGATCAAGTCCGCCGCGATCCGCAAGACCTATCCGCGCACGCTCGACGTGGCCCTGGTGGAGCGCGAGCCGTTTGCGGTCTGGCAGCACGACAACCAGCTCACCGTGGTCGAGCGCGACGGCAAGCCGATCACCGAGTATCGCGGGCGCGGCAAGTCGCCCTGGCCGCTGGTCGTCGGCTTCGGCGCGCCGGAGCACGCTGCCGACTTCGCGCAGGTGATGGCAGGCTTTCCCGACCTCGCCGCGCGGGTCAAAGGCTATATCCGCGTCGGCGACCGCCGCTGGGACGTGAAGTTCGATTCCGGCGTCACCGCGCGCCTGCCCGAAAACAAGCCGGAAGCAGCACTTGCGGAGCTTTCCCGCCTCCAGGCCGAGCAGGACCTGCTCGACCGCGACATCGCCGCGGTGGATTTCCGCCTGTCCGACCGGCTGGTCGTGCAGCTTACCGCCGAGGCGGCGGAAACGCGCGCCGCCCTCCTCGATCCCAAGAACAAGGGCAAGAAACCAGCTGCCAAGCCGGCCGGCGCTCTGAAGGAGAAAAAGGCATGAGCTGGCTGGGCTCGTCCAAGGATTGCGCGCCGAAGCGTTCCGGCATCGTCACCGTGCTCGACGTCGGGTCGAGCAAGGTGTGCTGCGTCATCGCCAAGCTACGCCCCCGCGAAGAGGGGCAGATCCTGCGGGGCCGCACCCACAACATGCAGGTGATCGGCATCGGCCACCAGAAGAGCGGCGGCGTGAAGTCCGGCGTGGTGGTGGACCTGGACCGGGCGGAGGCCTCGATCCGTCAGGCCGTCGATGCCGCCGAGCGCATCGCGGGCCTCACCGTCGATTCCCTCATCGTCAACCTGACCGCCGGGCGGCTGAAGAGCGAAACCTTCTCCGCAAGCGTCTCGCTCGGCGGCCATGCGGCGGACGCTTCCGATGTCGATCGTGTCTTAAGCGAAGGTGTCAAGCGCGCCGTCAGGGGCGACCGCGAAGTCGTCCACTCGTTGCCGGTCGCCTTCTCGCTCGACGCGGAAAAGGGCGTGCGCGACCCGACCGGCATGGTCGGCGAAACGCTCGGAGTCGATATGCACGTGCTGACCGGCGACTCGGCGCCGCTGCGCAACCTCGAACTCTGCATCAACCGGGCGCACCTCTCGGTCGAGCGCATGGTGGCGACGCCTTATGCGTCAGGGCTTTCCGTCCTCGTGGACGATGAGCTGGAGATGGGCGCGGCCTGCATCGACATGGGCGGCGGCACCACGACGATCTCCGTTTTCGCGGAGGGCCGCTTCGTTCATGCCGACGCGCTGCCGCTCGGCGGCCGCCATGTCACGATGGACCTGGCGCGCGGCCTTTCCACAAGGCTCGACGATGCCGAGCGGCTGAAGGTGATGCACGGCTCGCTGCTGCCCGGCGGCACGGATGAGCGCGACATCATCGCCTACCAGCCGATCGGCGCCGAGGAAAGCGAACCTCCCGTGCAGATTCCGCGCGCGGTGATGTCGCGCATCATCCGCGCCCGCGTCGAGGAAACGCTGGAACACCTGCGCGACCGTCTGGCCCGCTCCGGCTACGCCGCAGCGATCGGCAAGCGCGTCGTGCTGACGGGCGGCGCCAGCCAGCTTCCCGGCCTGCCGGAAGCGGCGCGCCGCATCCTGGGCCGCAACGTCCGGATCGGCAGGCCGCTCGGCATCAAGGGATTGCCGGAAGCAGCCAAGGGCCCGGCCTTCGCGGCAACCGTCGGTCTGCTTGTTTATCCGCAGCAGATCGCAAGCTTCGAGAACCGCTCGCGTGGCAACATCTCCTTCATGCGTGCGACGGGGTCCGGCGGGGCGTTCAACCGCGTCGGGCGGTGGTTCAAGGAAAGCTTCTAGGAATCCAGCAACACGGCGGGGCGGGAACCCCCTCGGCAACCAAAAGCCGCAACGGCGATGCGGCAAGGAATAAGGAAAAGGACGAGGACAAATGGCAATCAGTCTGCAACGGCCTGAGATCACCGAGCTGAAGCCGCGCATCACGGTGTTCGGCGTCGGCGGCGGCGGCGGCAATGCGGTCAACAACATGATCACCGCCGGCTTGCGCGGCGTCGAGTTCGTTTGCGCGAACACGGACGCCCAGGCGCTCGCCATATCGAAATGCGAACGCCTGATCCAGCTTGGCGCGCATGTCACCGAAGGCCTCGGCGCCGGTTCGCAGCCGGAAGTCGGCCGCGCGGCGGCCGAAGAGTGCCTCGACGAGATCCTCGACCACCTGTCCTCCACGCATATGTGCTTCGTCACCGCCGGCATGGGCGGCGGCACCGGCACGGGCGCGGCCCCGGTTGTCGCCCGCGCGGCCCGCGAAAAAGGCATCCTGACGGTGGGCGTGGTCACGAAACCCTTCCACTTCGAAGGGCAGCGCCGCATGCGCATCGCCGACCAAGGCATCGAAGAGCTTCAGAAGTGCGTCGATACCCTGATCGTCATCCCCAACCAGAACCTGTTCCGGCTGGCCAATGACAAGACCACCTTCGCCGACGCCTTCGCGATGGCCGATCAGGTGCTCTATTCCGGCGTCGCGTGCATCACCGACCTGATGGTCAAGGAAGGCCTGATCAACCTCGACTTCGCCGACGTCCGCTCGGTGATGCGCGAGATGGGCAAGGCGATGATGGGCACCGGCGAGGCTTCCGGCGAGGGCCGCGCGATGGCGGCGGCCGAGGCTGCGATCTCCAACCCGCTGCTCGACGAAACCTCCATGAAGGGCGCAAAGGGCCTGCTCATCTCCATCACCGGCGGACGCGACCTGACGCTGTTCGAGGTGGACGAGGCGGCGACCCGCATCCGCGAGGAAGTGGACTCGGACGCCAACATCATCCTCGGCGCCACGTTCGATGAGGAACTGGAAGGCGTGATCCGCGTCTCGGTGGTGGCCACCGGCATCGACAAGACCGCTGCCGAGATCGCGGCCACGCCGATCGCGCTTCGCCCGGCTGTCAAGCCTGCCGCGGCTCCCCAGCAGCGCACGGCTACGGAAACAGCTCCGGCCGCTGAGGCTGTCCCTGCCTACGATCCCGTCGCGGAAGCCATGAGCCGCGCCGAAGCCGAAGTCGGGGAACTCGCCCCTCTGCCGATTTCCGCGGAAGAATTCCGGCCGCAGAGCCGCATCTTCCAGGCGCCTCAGCAGCCCGCTCAGCAGGCGCATGCGACGCCTTCGCTGCGCATGCCGCGCGTCGAGGACTTTCCGCCGGTCGTGCAGGCGGAGATGGCGCAGTCGTCGTCCCGCCCCGCTCCCGACAACGAGGACCGCGGTCCGCTCGGCCTGCTGAGAAAGCTGACCTCCGGCCTTTCCTCGCGCCGCGAGGAAGAGTCGGCTGCCCGCCTCCAGCCGGCCCAGCCGCGCGAGCCGAAACTGCGCCAGCCTGCCGCGCCGGAAGCGCGCCGCCCGGCCCGTGACGACGCGCAGCTTTATGCGC
>CAXTCF010000232.1:0-5050 GCA_964242945.1 uncultured Rhizobiaceae bacterium
ACCCTCCCCACGTTGGGGTGGGGTAAGGCGCTGCCTTCACTCATCCAGCCATCCCTCCCCAATCGCCCGCTTCAAAAGCCGTGCGAGCTTCTTTCCCCCTTCAGGCGCCATCTCCTTGGTCTCTTCATGTGAAAGCTCGTCGCCGGTCATGCCGGCGGCAAGGTTCGTGATCACGGAGCAAGCGGCAACCTCCAGCCCAAGAAAGCGCGCCAGGATCACTTCCGGCACGGTGGACATCCCCACCGCGTCCGCGCCCAGCATCCGGATCATGCGGATTTCAGCAGGCGTTTCGAAGGACGGCCCCGACCACCAGCAATAAACGCCGCGAAAGAGTTCCAGGTCCTCCCGCTCGGCCGCGCGGCGCAAGGCCCGGCGCATCCGCTTGTCATAGGCCTCGGTCATGCCGACGAACCGCTTGTCGGTCTTTTCGCCGATCAGCGGATTGGCCCCGGCGAGGTTGATGTGGTCCTCGATCAGCATCACCGAACCCGGTGGCATGTCGGGGTCGAGCGAGCCGGCGGCGTTGCTGAGAATCAACTTCTCCACGCCGATTTCCGCCAGCGCCTCCAGCGCCGGGCGCATAGCCGCCGCGTCGCCCTTCTCGTAATAGTGCGCCCGCCCCGCCAGCATGACCACCGGCTGGCCTTCCAGCCTGCCGGCGACCAGCGCGCCACCGTGCCCGGACACGCCGCCTTCGGGAAAGCCGGGCAGTTCGGCATAGGGAACGCGGATCGCGCCCTCGACGCTTTCCGCCAATCCGCTCAAGCCGGAGCCGAGCACGATCGCCAGCCAGGGTTTTAGCCCGCCCAGCCGCTCCTTCAGGATTTTCGCGGCCTCGCTCATCTGAGAGTGTCGCCGAAGAAGCCGAGGGGAAAGATCTCGCCCATCGTCAAACTCTGCACCACGCCCGTCTCGTCGCAAAGGTGCAGCCGCGTGTCGGCGGAAGTGAACTCGGCCAGCCGCTGGCGGCAGCCGCCGCAAGGCGTGATGCGCTTCATGCGCTCCGCGACGACGGCGACGTCCGTGATCTTGCCGCCACCGTCCATGACATAGTGGGCAAGCGCGGTGGTTTCGGCGCACCAGCCTTCGGGAAAGGAGGCGATCTCGATATTGGCGCCGGCATACACGCGACCGTCTTCCGTGCGCAACGCCGCCCCCACAGGGAACCTGGAATACGGCGCATGGCACTTTGCCATGGCTTCGCGGGCCGCCTCGAACAGCGCGTGCGAGATATAGGCCATTTCAGCGCTCCTTGACGTAAGGCACGCCGCCAGCGCGCGGCGGAACCGCCTTGCCGATGAAGCCGGCGAGCAGGATCACCGTCAGCACGTAAGGCAGCGCCTGCATGAACTGCACCGGCACGCGCCCGATGACGGGGAAGGCGATGCCCTGGTAGCGGATGGAAAAAGCGTCGAGGAAGCCGAACAGCAGGCAGGCCCACATCGCCGGCACCGGCTTCCACTTGGCAAAGATGAGGGCGGCCAGCGCGATGTAGCCGCGGCCGGCCGTCATGTCCTTGACGAAGCCGGCATTCTGCGAAAGTGCCAAATAGGTGCCGGCGAAGCCCGTCAGGATCCCAGTGCAGATCACCGCGCGGTAGCGCAGCGACGTCACCGAAATGCCAGCCGTGTCCACCGCCGCCGGGTTCTCGCCGACCGCCCGCAGGCGCAGGCCGAAGCGGGTGCGGTAGAGCACCCACCAGGTGAACGGCACCATGGCGAAGGCGAAATATGCGAGCAGCGTCTGGCCGGAGAGGATGTCGGAATAGATCGGGCCGATTACCGGCACTTCCCTCAGCGCGAAAGCGCCGGGCAGTTCCAGCGGGCCGAAGCGGGCCGGGCCGGAAACCGACGGCGTGCGGCCTCCCTGTTGGAACCAGGCTTGGCCCAGGATGATCGTCGCGCCGGCCGCGATGAAGTTGATGGCCACGCCGGAAACGATCTGGTTGCCGCGGTTGGTGATGGACGCGAAGCCGTGGACGAGGGCCAGCGCCACCGCGATGCCGACTGCGCCGAGAAGCGCCGCCCAAGCCGAGCCGGTCACGGCGGCGAGGCAGCCCGCGGCAAAGGCGCCGGCCAGCATCTTGCCCTCCAGGCCGATGTCGAAGATGCCGGCCCGCTCGGAGTAGAGGCCCGCCAGGCAGGCGAGCAGCAGCGGCACGGAAACGCGGATCGTGGCGTCGATCAGCTGGACGAGCGTGTCGATTCCCATCGCCTAGCGCGTCTCCGTCTTCGGGACCGGCAGGCCCATCGTGCGATGGGAGAAGTTCGTGAACACGGTCTGCACCACTGGGCGGAACAGGTGCTCCAGCGCGCCGGCAAACAGGATCACGAGGCCCTGGATGATGACGATCATGTCGCGGGAAATGGCCGGCATCTCGAAGGCGAGTTCCGCGCCGCCCTGGTAGAGCGCGCCGAACAGGATCGCCGCCGGCACGATGCCGGCGGGGTGCGAGCGCCCCATCAGCGCCACGGCGATGCCGACGAAGCCGGCGCCGGTGACGAAGTCCAGCTGCACGCGGTGCTGATCCCCTAAGATCGGGTTCAGCGCCATCATGCCGGCCAGCGCCCCGGAGATCATCATGGTGACGACGATGATGCGCGTCTCGTTGATGCCGGCATAGCGCGCGGCCTTAGGCGAGAAGCCGAAGGTGCGGATCTCGTAGCCGAGCCTGGTCCGCCAGATCAGCGCCCAAACCGCCACCGCCATGACCAGCGCCAGCAGGAACGAGATGTTGAGCGGCGCCGAGCGCACGCGGGCGCCGAACAGTTGGAGCATCCAGCCCAGCTTGGGCAGCTGTGCGTTGGCCGCGAACTCGCGGGTCTGCGGACCCATCGCGTCGGCAGGCTTCAAGACGTCCACCAGGAGGTAGACCATGATGGAAGCCGCGATGAAGTTGAACATGATCGTGGTGATCACGATGTGCGAGCCGCGCTTGGCCTGAAGGTAGGCCGGGATGAAGGCCCAGGCAGCACCCACCGCCGCCGCGGCCAGCGTGGCGAGCGGGAAGATGATCCACCAGGGAAACACGGAATCGAAAGCGAGCGCCACAAGCGCCACGCCAAGCCCCGCGATATAGGCCTGCCCCTCCCCGCCGATGTTGAACAGCCCGCCGTGAAACGCGACCGCCACCGCCAGCCCGGTGAAGATGAAGTTGGTGGCGTAGTAGAGCGTATAGGCAATATATTGCCCCCGCCCGAACGCGCCGTCGATCAAAATCGCCGCCGCGCGGATCGGGTTTTCGCCGACCAGGAGCACGACCAGCCCGGCGACGACAAAGGCGACGAGCAGATTGATCAATGGGATCAGCCCATAATCGGCCCAGGCCGGGAGTTTTGCGTAAGGGGTGCTCATAATAATATAGCCATCAGCTTTTCTCGTTGCCGCAAGTACTTGCGTGTGCGTGCAGAAAGACCGCTCAACGACTTAACTCCAATCATTTCAGAAGCTTCAGCATCTACACAACGCACTGACCCATCTCCGGCGATCCTAATCAGATTGGCATCAAACAGCCGATGGACGGTCGCGGCAAGAAGAAGACAGTTCTCTGTGTCCGTCCGAGCATTTACGTCTGCGCTCCAGGGTACGATATGACAGACCTCCAGTGCGGGCTCGATGCTCAAGCCGGTGAGTTGGCAGTGCCTCCGGCCAGAGGAAAAGATTTTACGCCGAAGTCCTCCGTCGATCCGCCGCTTCGACGCGATTTCAGCCTCTGTCGGGTGATCAAGAGATATCAACTCGCCGCTGAGTGAGAATACAAGCGACGACTCTCCGGCGATCGGCTGGTGGCTGGGAATCTTGAACTCGCCGCCGCTGGTCAATTGAACTTCAATGCTGGCGACGTAGCCCGATGGAATCGTAAGAAAGAACAGATCGACGATATCACCATCGAGGAGGCTGTGTTCGGTACGAATGCTTTTCGGAATCACATGGTGATACTTCTGCTTCTTCTGATACCCCGGTGTAAGAATGAAGCTCTGCCACTGGTTTCCTGATTGCACAATGGGCGTCACTCCGCCGCCTCCGCCCGCTCCACACCGGCCATCAGCAGGCCGAGTTCGCCCTCCGAAGCGTCGGGGCTGCGTTCGCCCACCACGCGGCCGGCGAACATCACCAGGATGCGGTCGGAGAGCGAGCGCACCTCGTCCAGTTCGACGGAAACCAGCAGCACGGCCTTGCCCGCGTCGCGCATGGCGATCAGGCGGCGGTGGATGAACTCGATGGCGCCGACGTCCACGCCGCGCGTCGGCTGGCCGACGAGCAGCACGTCGGGGTCTTCCTCCATCTCGCGGGAAAGCACGATCTTCTGCTGGTTGCCGCCGGAGAAGTTCGCGGTCTTGAGCCGAGGGTTGCCGGGGCGTATGTCGTATTTCTCGATCTTTTCGCGCGCGTCGTTGCGGATGGCGGCAAGGTCGAGGAACGGCCCTTTCAGGTACTTCTTCTCGTCGTGGTAGCCGAGCACCGCGTTTTCGTTCTCCTCGAAGGGCAGCACCAAGCCGACATGGTGGCGGTCCTCCGGCACGTGGGCGAGCCCGCGATCCCGCAGTTCGGCCGGGTCGGCCGCGCCCGTCACGTCGATCGGCACCCCGTCCAGCAGCACCGTGCCGCTTTCCGCGCGGCGGATGCCGGCGATCGCCTCTAAAAGCTCGGACTGGCCGTTGCCCGCCACGCCCGCAATCCCGACGATCTCGCCGGCGCGCACGTCGAAGGACACGTCGTCCACCATGGTGACGCCGCGCCCGTCCTTGACGGTAAGGCCCCGCACGGAAAGTTTTATGCTCCCCGCATGCGCCTCGCCCTTCTGCACGCGGAGCAGCACGCGGCGGCCGACCATCAGCTCGGCCAGCTCCTCCACCGTCGTTTCCTTGGTTTTGCGCGTCGCCACCATCGTGCCCCCCCGCATCACCGAAACCGTGTCGGTGATCGCCATGATCTCGCGCAGCTTGTGCGTGATCAGCACGACCGTTTTCCCTTGCGCCTTCAACTGCCGGAGGATGCGGAACAGGTGGTCGGCTTCCGGCGGCGTCAGCACGCCGGTCGGCTCGTCGAG
>CAXTCF010000233.1:0-5013 GCA_964242945.1 uncultured Rhizobiaceae bacterium
CACAACAGCCCTTGCCGCAGCACAGGCGATTCCTTCAAATCCCACCATGCTCTAGGCCGCGCTTCTCCAGTGCAACGCGAAGGTCGGCGACAGCCAAGCCCGTGTAGCGCTGCAGCGTTTCTGGACTTGCCCTGGGAAAGTGGAGAGCTCTTCTGAAGGAAAGAGGTGAACTTCATGAGCAAGCCGCATCGGCGGTTTGGTAGGGAGTTTGAGGCGGAAGCCACTCGCCTTGTTGCAACGAGCGGACGATCACAGAAGCAGGTTGCCGACGATCTGGGCATTGGGCGTTCGACGCTTCGCAACTGGCTGGCAAAGCGCCGGGAACGGGCGATCGAAGCGCCGGAGCCGGATCGGCAAGAAGACCTGGCTGCCGAACTGAAGCGGCTGCGCCGCGAGAACGAGGTGCTTCGCCAGGAACGCGAGATCCTGAAGAGGGCCGCTGCTTTTTTCGCCAAGGAGGGAAGTCGATGAGGTTGCGCTTCATCGACGTGGCGAGAAAGGACTTCCCCGTCCAACGCCTGTGGCCGGGTTCTGGGCGTCAGCCAGAGCGGCTACTTCGCCTGGAAGGGGCGCCCGGCCAGTCCGCGCCAACGGGCCGACATGGGGGTGCTGGCCCATGTCCGGTCCGCCTTTGCGCTGTCGAACGGCACCTATGGCAGCCCACGCATGGTGCGCGAGTTGCGCGACGGTGGCCTCGCGATCGGGCGCCGCCGCACCGCCCGTCTGATGCACGAGAACAGGATGAACGCGCGTCAGAAGCGCCGCTTCAAGCGCACCACCGACAGCATACATGCCTTTCCGGTGGCGCCGAACCTCTTGGACCAGAACTTTGCGGCGACCGGCCCAAACCAGAAGTGGGCAGCCGACATCTCGTATGTCTGGACCCGCGAGGGCTGGCTGTATCTCGCCGTCGTCATCGACCTCTTCGCGCGCCGCGTCGTTGGATGGGCAACCAGCGACCGGCTGCACAAGGAACTGGCCCTGTCGGCGCTGCGCCGTGCCATCGCTGTTCGGCGCCCGCCGGCAGGGCTCATTCACCATGCCGACCGCGGCAGCCAACACTGCTCGGCCGACTACCAAGCCGAGCTGCGGCGACGCGGCATCCTGATCTCCATGTCCGGTAGAGGCAACTGCTTCGACAACGCCATGGTCGAGACCTTCTTCAAGACGCTGAAGGCCGAACTCGTCTGGCGCACCATCTTCCAAAGCCGCAACAAGGCAGCTCATGCCATCGGCCGCTACATAGACAGCTTCTACAACCCCGTCCGGCGCCATTCGGCGCTGAACTTCATCAGCCCAGCCCAGTTCGAAAGGCTGGCCGCGTAAAACTGAAAACGCTCTCCACTAAAATGGGGCAAGTCCAAAGTGCCCCGACATGGCCTTCGCACCTCGTGGCATGGCGTTCAGTGCGGCCGCCGGCTGAAGCTTGAGAACGCAACCGTGGCGACGATGATCGAGCCGACCAAAACCTGGCGGACATAGCTGTCGATGCTGAGCTGCGTCAGCCCGTTGTCGAGCACGCCGAGCGCCAGCACGCCGAGGAAGGTCGCATGCGCGCGGGGTTCGCCTTCCTCGCTCATGGTCATGCCCAGGAACACCGCCGCGATGGCGTCTAGCATGAGGCCGCTGCCCTGCGTCGGGTTGGCCGAGGCGACCCGGCTCGCCACCATCAGCCCTCCGGCCGCGGCTGCCAGCCCGGTAAGCGCGAAAGCCGCCAGCCGCAGCCTTTCCACCGGCACGCCGGCGAGCCGCGTCGCTTCGAAATTACCGCCGATCGCATAAAGCCGACGTCCAAACACCGTCTGCTCAAGCAGCACCCAGACAAAGCCCAGCACGCCGAGCGCGGTGAGTGTCAGCGCCGGCACCACGACGGGCGTGGCCCCGAAAAGGTTGACGTCGATGCCGCCCCGCGCGAAGCCGGAAAAGGCGGCAGGAATGTCCCGGCCGAAGATCGTCCGGCCTCCGCTGACGAGGAAGGCTAGCCCGTTGAACACGGTCAGCGTTCCCAGCGTCGCCACAAAGGGCAGGATGCCGACGAGGCTGACCAGGACGCCGTTGACCACGCCGCCGAGCAGCCCCACGAGGAGCGCGGCTGGGACCGCAGCCGCAACCGGCCAGCCCTGATGGAACAGCACGGCCGCGACCACGCCCGCCAAGCTCGCCATGGAGCCGACGCTCAGGTCGAAGTCGCCCATCGCCATGACCACCGTCATGCCCATCGCGACCACGGCCAGCATGCTCACCTGCTGCGAGATGTTCAGCCAGTTGCGCACCGACATGAACGTGCCGGGGATGCTCGCCCAGAAGACCAGCACCAGGACCAGGAAGCCGAGCAGCGTGCCGTATCGCCGGACCGCTCCGGTCATGCCGCCTCGCGCCCGGGCTCGGCATAGAAGAGATGGAGCAGGCCGGCCTGCGTCAGTCCCGCGGCCGGCACGATCGCGCTCTGCCGCCCGTCGCGCATGACGAGGATGCGGTCGCAAAGGCCGAGCAGTTCGGGCAGGTCCGAGGAGGCCATCACGATCGACCTGCCCGCCGCGCTCCATTCGCGGATCAGGGCATAGATCTCGGCGCGCGCCCCGACGTCCACGCCGCGCGTCGGCTCGTCGAGCAGCAGAACCGAAGGGCTGCCGGCCAGCGCCCGGGCGAAAACGACCTTCTGCTGGTTGCCGCCGCTCAAGTGCCGGCAGGGCTGCGACAAGCCCTTCGCCTTGAGGCGGACCTTGCCCGCGAGCCCGGCTGCCTCCCGCGCCTGGCGCTTCCGGTCGAGGAAGACCTCGCCGCGGCTCAAAGACCGCAGCCACGGCAGCGCGATGTTCTCGGTGATGCTGCGCGACAGGACCAATCCTTCCCGCCGCCTTTCGCGCGGCACAAGCGCGAAGCCTTGGGCCCACGCCAGCGGCGGGGTCTGCCGGCCGAGCCGGCGCCCGGCCGCGTCGAGACCCGTGATGCGCGCGGGCTGCGCGCCCATCAGGGCTTTGACGATTTCGCTCTGCCCGGCATTGGCGAGGCCCGCGAGGCCGAGGATTTCGCCCTTGCGGAGCGTGAAGGCGACACTCGCCGCGCCGCGGCTGTCCAACGCCTCGACGTCGAGCGCGATCTCTTCGCCGATCGGCGCCCGGCGGGCCGGATAGATGTTCTCCAGGTCGCGGCCGGTCATCAGCCGGATGATCTCCGCCGTGCTGGTGTCCGCGACATCCAGGGTTGCGACCGTGAGCCCGTCGCGCATCACGGTGACGCGGTCGCAGATGCGCCGCACCTCGTCCATGCGGTGCGAAACGTAGAGGACCGCCGCGCCGCGCCCGGTCAACTCGCCGATCACCGTGAAAAGACGCTCCGACTCCTCGTCAGTGAGCGCCGCGGTGGGCTCATCCAAGACGAACACCGACGCTTGCCTTTCACCCTCGCCGGCCAGCGCTCCTGCGATCCGCACGAGCATCTGGTCTCCAGTGCCGAGACGCGCCATCTGCCGCCTGACGTCGATGCTGCGGATGCCGAGCCGGGCCAGCGCGGCAGTTGCGCGCGCGTTGAGCTTCCGCCAGTCGACGAGGCACCCTGCGCGCAGCGGATAGGGCTGGGCCAGGAAGATGTTTTCCGCCACCGAAAGCTGCGGCACGACGTTGAGCTCCTGATGGATGAAGCGGAAGCCGTGTGCGAAGGCTGCTTGCGGGCCGTCGATCCGGATCGCTTGGCCGCACAGGGAAAAGCTTGCATGGTCGGCCTGCTCGACGCCGGCAAGGATGCGGATCAGTGTCGACTTGCCGGCGCCGTTTTCGCCCATCAGCGCGTGGACCTCGCCTGCGCGAAGCGCAAGGCCGGCCCCCGACAGCGCGGCCACACCGCCATAGGCCTTCGCCACGTCGGACGCGGTGAAGAGCGTCATGCCCTTGCAGCGAGCCGGCGGCCTCGACCGGGATGCGGCTATTTCAGCGCCTTCACGTTCGCCGCGGTGACGAGCTTGGTCGGCACATAGATCATGCGCTCCTTGATCGTTTCGCCCTTGAGCTTGCGCGCTACGGCATCCGCAGTCGCAGCGCCGATGCCGACGAAGTCCTGCGCCACCGAGGCTTCGAAGTTGCCTCCTGCGGCGATCGCATCGCGCGCCTGCGGGTTGGCGTCGATGCCGACGACCACGATCCCCTCGTCCGTGCGGCCCGCCGCCTCGATCGCCTGGAGCGCGCCGAGCGCCGGCTGGTCCCATGCGGCCCAGACCGCCTTGATCGAGCCCTTCTCCGGATGCGCGGCGAGCAGCGCCTCCATCTTGGCGCGCGAATCCGCGATGCCGCCGTCGGCCACGTCCGGCGTGATCCGGTCGAGCACGTCGATGTCCGGGAAATTCTTGAACACGGCGTCGGCGATCACGCCGCGCACCTGCACCGGCGGGAAGGCGTCGAAGACGAACATCACGACATTGCCGGCGCCGCCGATCCGGTTGGCGACATAGACGCTCGTTTCCGCCGCCATCTCGTAGCCGTTCGAGGTGACGTTGGTGACAAGGAGCGGATCGGCGCCGGCATCCATGCCGAACACCGGGATGTTCGCGTCCTTTGCCGCCTGGAGCCCGGCATTTACCTGCGCGGGATCGACGTTGACCACGATCGCATCCGCCTTGCCCGTAACCGCGTCCTCGATCCGGCTGACCACGGCGGCGACGTCGCCCGCGGTGTCGATGACGTTGAGGCTCCAACCTTCTTTCGCCGCCGCGGCCTTGAAGCCTTCGAGATAGGCCTGGGTGCCGGGCTGGGCCATGTAGGGCGTGATGACCGTCACCTTCGGCTCGGCAGCCGCGGCGCTTATCCAGGTTGCGGCGGCAAGTGCCATTCCGGAGAGCGCCAGGATCGTACGGCGGCTCAGCCGTTTCGCGATCGTCATCCTTGTCCTCCCGTTTTCGCCGCCTGCTCCGGCGTTCAACCGAACCCTTGTCACGCCCCACCGGCTCTGTCGAGCATAGAGCGCTTCTCGGGCAGGTTGAACCGCCGTCATCGCCCTGCGGGCGACCGCTTCGCGGCGGGG
>CAXTCF010000234.1:0-4951 GCA_964242945.1 uncultured Rhizobiaceae bacterium
AACAGCCGCCAGGCAGACCACGCCACGTTAGCGCATCCACCCGGCACCGTCTTCTCTCCACGCAATCACCGTCATGACCGGTGTTCCCGATGAGAGAAGCAGGCGCAGGATAGGAGAAGAAGCAAAGGGTGTGGATGAAGTTTTCTGCGGGGTTTGTGTCAGCGGGGTGTTTGCAGGGCATGCGATCGGTTGGCGTGCGAAAAAGCTTCGCGATTTGATCCACGTAGTGAGAAGCGCTGCCGTGGTTTGGCATAGGCTCGTTTCTGCACCGCCAGCGGCAGTGACGAGGGTCCGGCGGTTCAGAGTGCCGTCATGCCGGTTCAGTTCGGATGGTCCCGCGCTTCGGATATAGAAGGTGGAGAGGACCAAGGAAACGGTGCACTGGGCGAGCGGGCTCAGGCATTCTCGCGGTTGAATGTCAGGAACGGGACGGGGGTTTGCGGCGGCGCGGCTTCGAGCAGGCCCAGCCGGTGCAGGAGGAACTCCACCGCGCGGCGCGCCTGGATTTCAGGGGCTTGGTCGAGCACGAGGCCCATCAGGCCGGAGCGAAGCCAGCGGCGCGACTCGTCGGTGAGTTCGTGCCCGATCCAGAGGATTTTCCCGCTCCGCCCTCCTCGGCCGAGCACGGCAGCCACGCCGTCCGCCGCGCCGCCGGCATTGTAGAGGCCGATGACGTCCGGTTCGCGCCGCAGGCTCTGTTCCAGCAGCTCTGCCGTTTGCAGCGTGTCGTCGCGGCCGAACAGCACGGCGGTGAAGACGTGCTCCGCCTTGCCGCGCTCGCGAAGGAAATCGGAGAAGCCGCGGATGTTGCGCTTGCCGTAGAGTGCGTCGTCCACCGCGTTGCCTCCCTTAATTGGTGGGTGGTGGGATAGACCCTTCGGTATTTGGGAGGCAGCGGATTTCTGATCAGATTTGATCAGTGGAATGTTCATGACGGGCGCGCGAAGCCCAGGCACCGCTCTTAGGCCGCGTTCTCTGCCAATAGGCGGTCGGCCGCGGCGCGGGCTTCCTCCGTGATGCGCTCGCCTGCGAGCATGCGCGCGATCTCCTCGCGGCGGTTGGAAGTATCGATCGTCGCAATCTTCGTGGAAGTGCTGCCTTCCGTGGAGGATTTCGCGATCAGCAGATGCGTGTCGGCGCGGGCGGCGACCTGCGGCGCGTGGGTGATGGAGAGCACCTGGACGCGGCGCGCGAGCCGCGAAAGCCGGCGCCCGATCGCGTCGGCAACCGCGCCGCCGACGCCCGTGTCGATCTCGTCGAAGACGAGAGTCGGCGCGGAGCCGCGGTCGGCAAGGGCGACTTTGAGAGCGAGGAGAAACCGCGAAAGCTCGCCGCCCGACGCGACCTTCATGATCGGCCCAGCGCGGGTGCCGGGATTGGTGCGCACCCAAAACTCCACTTCATCGATGCCGGCCTCGGTCCGGCTGTTCGGATCGCTGGCGATCTCCACGATGAACTCGGCGCGTTCCAGCTTGAGAGCGGGAAGCTCGACCATCACCGCCTTTTCCAAGCCGCCGGCCGCAGCGCGCCGCGCATCGGAAAGCCGGGCGGCCGCGGCGTCGAAGGCTTTTTGCGCGGCTAGTGCCCGCTCGGCCAGGACACCCAGCCGCTCCTCGCCGGCATCAAGGTCGGCCAAGTCGTTCGACATGGAGTCGCGTAGGGTCGCCAAGTCGTCCACGGGCGTGTTGTACTTGCGCGCGGCGGCGCGCAGGGCAAACAGCCGCTCCTCCGTCTGCTCCAGCTTGCGCGGGTCAAATTCGGTGGCGCGCAGCGCAGCCTCCACGCCGGACTGTGCTGCGTCCAGCGAGATCAGCGCCTCGTCCAGCGACTTCACCACGTCTTCCAGAAAGCCCGGCGCTTCCGCCACCTTGCGCTCCAACCGGCGCATCAGGCTGGCCAACTGCGGCAAAGGCGAGTCGGAGCCGGACAGCACGTCGCGCGCGTCGTTGATCTCGGAGGCTATCTTTTCGGCCCGCATCATGTGGGCGCGCGTGTCCGCCAGTTCGGTCTCCTCGCCGGGCTGCGGATCGAGCTTGGCCAATTCAGCGGCGGAGGCGCGCAGGAAATCGGCCTCGCGCGCCGCGGCCTCCACCTTGGCGCGGTGGCGCGACAATTCGCTTTCGGCGCCGCGCCATTCCTTCCAGGCTGCGGAGCAGAGGCGGACGTCCGCGGCGAGGCCGCCGAAGGAGTCGAGAAGCGCGCGGTGCGACCCGGCATCGACCAGAGCGCGCTCGGCGTGCTGGCCGTGGATCTCCACCAGCGCATGGCCGAGGTCGCGCATCAGCGTGACGCTGGCAGGACGGTCGTTGACGAAGACGCGGGTGCGGCCGTCGGCGTTCTGGACGCGGCGCAGCAGGATGTCGCCGTCGTCCTCGATCTCGTTCTCCGCAAGCAATTTTCGCGCGGGGTGGCCGGCCGGCACGTCGAAGACGGCGGTGACCTGGCCCTGGGCGGCGCCGGCCCGCACCAGCGAGGCGTCTCCGCGCCCGCCGAGCGCCAGCGAAAGCGCGTCGAGCATGATCGACTTGCCGGCGCCGGTTTCGCCGGTCAGCACGGAAAGCCCAGGTTCGAAGTCGAGGTCAAGCCGCTCGATCAGGACGATGTCGCGGATCGCAAGATGCGCCAGCATGGCGCTCCATGTAGGTCAGTTCACGGGCGGATGGAATGACCCTCCGAAGGCCGATCAGCCGGCGCTGGCGGTCGCAGCGGAAGAGGCCGGCGGCGGATCGACCTTGAAGTCGGGCGCCGGCGGCTTGCCCTCGACTTCACCCTTGCCGAGATCCCCTTGCGTCGCGCGCGAAATCCAGGAGCCGCCGTTTTCGTTCGGCTTCAAGCCGCCCGATGCCAGCAGCTTGTAGGCGTCCGCATACCAGTCGCTGTCGGGGTAGTTCTGGCCGAGCACGGCTGCGGCCGTCTGCGCCTCGTTGACGAGGCCCATGGCGTAGTAGGCTTCCACCAGCCGGGCGAGCGCCTCTTCGACGTGGCGTGTGTTGGAGTAGTTCTCGACTACGGTGCGAAAGCGCTTGATCGAGGCGAGATATTCCTTGCGTTCGAGATAGTAGCGGCCGACCTGCATCTCCTTGCCGGCGAGCTGGTCGCGGCCGTAGCGGATCTTCTCCTGCGCATCGTCCACATATTCGGATTGCGGCCAGCGGTTGACGACCTCTTCCATCGACTGGATGGCTAAGCGCGACTCTTTCTGGTCCTGCGTCACGTCACGGATCTGTCGGAAGTAGCTGAGGCCCACGATGTACTGCGCATAGGCCGCGTCGCCGGAGGACGGATAGAGCTGGACGTACCGCTTGCCTTCGCTGATGGCCTCGTCGTACTTGCCGGAGCGATAGTTGGCGAATGTGCCCATCAGCATCGCCTTGCGGCCCCATTCCGAGTAGGGGTGCTGGCGGTCCACCGCGTCGAATTTGGCGATCGCCTCGCCCATTCGGCCTGCGTTGAGGTTGGCCAGGCCCTGGTTGTAGAGAACGTCGCCCGGCTCGGTCTGCTCGACATAGGTGGAAAGGTCGAGGTCGTCATCCTTCGTGGAGCAGCCCGAAAGGAAAAGCGGCGCGCCGGCCAAGGCGACCAGGACTGCGGAAAAACGCCCCGCCTTTCCGGCAGATGCGTAAGCGCTTGCGACAAGCCGCGACGATGCCATCGTGAAAATCCCACCCCCGGCTCGATCTTTCGCGACACCCGCCGCCGTCGTGCGGGCGCCTTGCATGCTGCGCGGCCTTTGCAGCCTATTCGCGCATTTTTATGGCAAGAAGCCGAGGCTCAAGCCCCGGCTTCTTGATGTCGTCCGCTATGGGTCAAAGCGTCCAGGGCGCATAAACCGGCGCGTTCACCGCGATCATCTCCGCCGAACGCCCACGCGAAGGGCGGGACGTCTCGACGAACTCGAAAGCCGTGGGGTCAGAAAGCAGACGCTTCAGCGCCGCGGCATTCATCTTGTGACCGCCGCGATGAGAGCGGAAGCAGCCGATGAAGCGGGCGCCGGCCAACGCCAGGTCGCCCATCGCGTCCAGCGTCTTGTGCCGGACGAACTCGTTGGGGAAGCGCAGGCCTTCCATGTTGATGATCCGGTCGTCCTCGCCGATCACCACGGAGTTCTCCAGCGAGGAGCCCAGCGCATAGCCGGCGGACCAGAGCCGCTCGACATCCCGCATGAAGCCGAAGGTGCGGGCCCGCGCGATCTCGCGGCGGAAAGAGGCCGCATCGACATCGCCCGCAAAGCGCTGGCGGCCGATGGCCGGGCTGGCGAAGTCGATCACGACTTCGAAGCGGGTGCCGCTGTAGGGCCGAAACTCCGCCCAGGACGCGCCGCTCTCAATGCGCACCGGCTTCAGCACGCGGATATAGCGCCGCTTCGCCTCAAAGGTCTGCAACCCGACGGAGTCGATCGCTTGAACGAACGCCTCGGCGCTGCCGTCCATGATCGGCACCTCGTCACCCTCGATCTCGATGGCCAAGTTGTCCACGCCGAGCCCGAACAAAGCCGCCATCAGGTGCTCGACCGTGGCGACATGGCGGCCCGCCGGGTCGCCCAGGATCGTGCACAGATCGGTCGCGCCGATCTCGGACACGAGAGCGCGGATCTCGCGCCCGTCGCCGCTGTGCTGGAAGACGACGCCCGTGTCGGGCTCAGCCGGATGAAGGTGGATGGTGACTGGTTTGCCGCTGTGGACGCCGACCCCTTCGAGCGTCACACGCGACATTATCGTTGTCTGGTTGTGCAAGTTCATCCCCATATTCACGACCTTTGCATCAACAATCACGCCAGCCTCTGAGGCCCCCTCGCCGCGGTGCGCGATCACTCAGGTCAAAGGTTACATAGATCGGCGGTTACGGGACGCCAAATCACGGATTCTTACTCTGTGTAACGCTTGCACAACTAGCCGGCGGAGGACGCAGACCTCATCCTGCTCAACACCTGCCACATCCGCGAGAAGGCGGC
>CAXTCF010000235.1:0-4925 GCA_964242945.1 uncultured Rhizobiaceae bacterium
AGCCGGGTGTTCATCTCGATGAAGTAGAACTCGCCGTTCTCGTAAAGGAACTCGATGGTGCCGGCGCCGGAGTAGCCGAGTTCCGCCACCGCGTTGGCGACGACCGTGCCGATCCGCTCGCGCTCCTCGCCGTTGAGCGCAGGCGAAAGGGCCTCCTCCCAGACCTTCTGGTGCCGGCGCTGCAGCGAGCAGTCGCGTTCCCCTAAGTGGATGCCAGCGCCCATGCCGTCGCCGAACACCTGAAGCTCGATGTGGCGCGGCTTCTCCAGATATTTTTCGATGTAAACGGCATCGTCGCCGAACGCCGCGCCCGCTTCGGAGCGCGCCGTCGCAAGCGCCACGGTCAGGTCATCTTCGGAGCGCGCCACCTTCATGCCGCGACCGCCGCCGCCGGCGGACGCCTTGACGATCACGGGATAGCCGATCTCGGCGGCGATGCGCTTGGCTTCCTTGTCTTCCGTCACCGCGCCGTCCGAGCCCGGCACGACGGGAATGCCGAGGCGCTTGGCCGTGCGCTTGGCCTCGATCTTGTCGCCCATGATGCGGATGTGGTCGCCCGTCGGCCCGATAAAGGTGATCTTGTGCGCCTGGAGGATGTCGGCGAACTTGGCGTTTTCGGACAGGAAGCCGTAGCCGGGGTGCACCGCATCCGCGCCGGTGATCTCGCAGGCCGCGACGATCTGGTGGATGTTGAGGTAGGAGTCGCGCGAAGGCGGCGGACCGATGCACACGCTTTCGTCGGCAAGGCGCACATGCATCGCGTCGGCATCGGCCGTGGAGTGCACCACCACGGTTGCGATGCCGAGTTCCTTGGCGGCGCGCAGCACGCGCAGCGCGATCTCGCCGCGGTTCGCGATCAGGATCTTCTGGAACATTCCCACCGCCTTACTCGATCACCACCAGAGGCTCGCCATACTCGACGGGCTGTGCATCCTCGAAGAGGATTGCGGTGACTTTGCCGGCGCGCGGCGACGGAATTTGATTCATCGTCTTCATGGCTTCGATGATCAGCAGGGTCTGCCCTTCGCGGACTGTGTCGCCCACCTCGATGAACGGCTTGGCGCCGGGCGCGGCGGAGAGATAGGCCGTGCCGACCATCGGGGAGGGTACGGCGTTTTTGGAGTCCGACGCGGGCGTTATAGGCTGAAGCGTTGCCGGAAGTGCTGCGGGCGACAGGAAGCTCTGCATCGAAGCCTGAGGAACCGGGGTCGGCGCGGCCTGCATCGGCGCAGCCATCACTTGGTGTATGGCCGGAGCCTTGCGCAGAACCTTGATGCGCAACTCGCCCTGCTCGATCTCGATCTCCGTGAGATTGGTGTCGTTCAGGATGTTGGCGAGGCTGCGGATCAGTTCAGGGTCAACGCCTGGCTTCTCGGTGGACATGGATGGCCTTCTATCGATGTTGTCGTTCAAAGCCGTTCGGCAAGTGCCTGAAGGGCCAGGACATAGCCCAGCGGGCCGAAACCGCAGATCATGCCGGTCGCGACAGGTGCTACCGTTGAGCGGTGACGGAACGGCTCGCGCGCGTGGATGTTGGACAGGTGCACCTCCGCCACCGGCAGCGGCGATACCGCCCGGATGGCGTCGTGCAGGGCGATGGATGTGTGGCCGTAGGCACCGGGGTTCAGCACGATGCCCGATGCCTGCTCGCCGGCTTCCTGAATCCAGTCAACGAGCGTGCCCTCGTGATTGCTTTGACGGAATTCGACGGTCAGGCCCAACGTGCTCGCCGCGTCGCGGCAGTCCTGCTCTATGGCGTCAAGCGTTTTGCCGCCGTAGATGCCGGGCTCGCGCTTGCCCAGCATGTTCAGGTTCGGTCCGTTCAAAACGAAAATCGTCTTCAAGCCAACAGCCTTCCGCCCTTGGACAGGGCTCGTGCGGGCCACTCTATAAACATCCTTGGGAGCGACGGAAAGTCTCACGCCGGAGCGATTTTCCCAGTGTTCCGGCGAGGCGGGCGTCAGCAGTTGGTGGTCGAGCCGCAGGCTTTCAGCGCCTCCGTGACCTTCTCGCTCAGCACCTCCTGGCCGAGCGCGCCAAACACGACCTGCTTGCCGATGACGTAGGACGGCGTGCCGGTGATCGCGAGCTTTTCGGCCAGGGCATAGGTCTGGTTGAAAGTCTGAGGAATGGCCGGGTCCTTCATGGCCTGGCGCAGCTTCGCCTCGTCGGCGCCCAGCGAAAGCGCGATCTTGATCGCTGCTGCTTCCGTGGCGCGGCCTGGGCTGCCCAGAAGCTGCTGATGGAATTCGGAGTATTTCCCAGGCATCAGTTCGTGGAACGCCATCGAGACCACATGCGCCTTCTGGGAGTCGGGGCCGAGGATCGGGAACTCCTTCATGACGAAGCGCAGATCCGGGTCCGCCGCCGTCATCGCCTGCATGTCGGCAAGCGCGTGCCGGCAATAGCCGCAATTGTAGTCGTAGAACTCGACGACCGTCTTGCTCGCCTTGACATTGCCGACGATGCCGTCGCTGGCCGAGTCGAACAAGGCATCGCTCGACTCAGTGATAGCACCCTCGGCCGCGACCCGCTGTTCCTCCTGCTGCTTCTGTTCAAGGGAGGATTGCATCTCCGACAGGATTTCCGGATGCGCAAGGAGGTAATCCCGCACGATCCGTTCCACTCCCGCGCGATCCAGCGGAGCGGCATCCTCGGCTGCGGCGGGGCGAGGTCCGGATAGGCTGAGCAGAGCCGCGAGCGCGGTGCCGGCAAGGCCCACACTGAACATGCTGAGATTGATGAATTTCTTCACGGCGTGGCCCCTTTTTATTGCTCTTGGTCGCAGCGTCTGCCGTCAGCCGCGACGCTTCGGCATCTTGAAATTCAGGATGTCTTGGGCCCGGAGCCAGGACGGCGATTTCGGCTGGAGCTTCCGCTGCGCGCGGCCGGCGAAGATTTTCGCATCCTGGTACTTTCCCGCGGCGAAGTATCCCTCCGCCGTGGCAAGCTCCGCTTCCGCCTCGTCGCCAAGCTGCCCATAGGCCTGCGCAAGAACCTGATAGGCGTCCGGATTGTCGCGGTCGCTGTCCACCGCGCGCGTAGCGATGCTGACGGCCTTCTGCACCGATTCCGGCTTGCCGGTCGCGATCAAGGCCTGGGCGTAGCCGATCTGGAGAACGCCGGACTTCGCGGGATCGAGCTTGACTGCCGCGGCGTAGCTTTCCGCTGCATCCTGCGCGCGGTTGGCCTTGATCAGGATGTCGCCGCGAAGCTCGCGGAAGTAGGGGTTCTTCGGGTTGGCTTTGACCAGCGCATCGGCCTTGGCGAGGGCAGCGCGCGGATTGCCGCGAAGGTAGCTGGAGATGGCGTCGCCGTAGAGCGTCGGCAGTCCCGTCGGGTTTTTGCGGAACATCCGGGCGGCCGAGTTCATGTTCTGGGTGAAGGCCGCGATCTTGGCGCGCATCATGTCATGGCGAAGCTGCAGGTCTGGCGGATCGACCTTGTCGAAGTCAGGGCTGGCATGCGCCAGCACTTCGAGGTTGGCGATGCGGTCGCGCGGCATCGGATGGCTCTGAAGGTAAGGGTCGGCGCGCGTGCCGGAAAGCGACAGCGCGTTTTGGAAGCGCCCGAAGGTCGTGAGCATACCCTTTGCCGATTGGCCGGTTTTGTCGAGATAGGTGATAGCCGAGCGGTCCGCCGCGGCCTCTTCCGTGCGCTGGTAGCCGAGCAGGCTGCGCCGCGCGGCCTCGCCTCCGCCAGCTGCGATGCCGGCACCGGCCTGGGCCACTTCGCCGGACTTCGCCAGCGCGCCCGCGGCGACCGCGCCCAGCCCAAGCGCGCCGGCAACCAGCGCCATCGTCTGCGCGCGCGCAAGCTGGTCACGCAGGCGCTGCTGGTGGCCGCCCGCGATGTGGCCGCTCTCGTGCGCAATCACGCCGATGATCTCGTTCGGCGTTTCCGCCGTCATCAGCGCGCCAGTGTTGATGAAGATGCGCCGTCCCAGCACGAAGGCGTTGAAGCTCGGATCGTTGATCAGCACGATCTCGATGCCCGAACTGGACAGTCCCGCAGCCTTGAGGATCGGGCGCGCATAGTCGCGCACCAGGGCCTCGATCTCCGCGTCGCGGACGATGGCAGGCCGCCCCTGGGCGGCGGCGGGCAGAATCGTGCCAAGCCCAATCGCGGCAGCCAAAGCGAGCCTGCCGCCAAGCCGGGACAGGGCAGCGAACTTTTCGGCGAAAGATGCGGTCGCAGGCGGGACGGCGCGGCGCCGAAGCGGCATCTCAGTCAAAACTTCTGCCCTCTGGGTCATGCATCTTCATCCCCATAGGTTTCCGGCAATTTGACGGCGGCACATGCGCCATACGGCGGGCCAAAGCCGGAACTGAAGTGTTCCGGCCTCGGCCCGCCGTTCCAGGATGAGCGGAGGCTCAGAAGAAGCCTTTACGCTGCCACCAGCCGACGCGCTTGGGCGCTTCGCCGCCGGCTTCCACCGGCCTGCCGGCTTGCTGGGAGGAGACCACCGGCTCGGCCGATCCGGCTGCTTCGCCGCCGTCGCGACGGCGGGAAGCCCGCTGGCGCTCGCCGCTGCCGTTTCCATCGGGGGGCGCATCGGGTTTGGAGACAGCTTCTTCGGAAGCGGGATTTACGCTGCTCGGCAGGAGTGCGATGAGGTCTGCCTGTGGAGAAGGCGCGTCCAGCTCCGCTGCGGCAGGTTCTTCTTCGATATCCGCCGAAGCAGCCGCAACCGGCTCAACGCGCTCGTCTGGCGAAGCCATTTCCGGCTCTTCCTCCATCATCGAAGCCGGTTCGGACAATGTGTCTTCGGCCTCTTCGGCTCTGCTTTCGGCCTCTTCGGCAGCTTCCGGCTCGCCATCGGAAGCGGCAGATACGGCATCGTCGCGACGGTTGCGCCGGGCCCCCCCCCGACCCCCGGCGCCGCCGGCGGGGCCACCACGTTGACTTGCAGCGCCACGCGCACG
>CAXTCF010000236.1:0-4914 GCA_964242945.1 uncultured Rhizobiaceae bacterium
GATGCTGTCGCGCGGCGAGGTGGTCGGCGTGTTCCAGGTGGAATCGGCCGGCATGCGCAAGGCGCTGGTCGGCATGAAGCCGGACCGCATCGAGGATATCATCGCGCTGGTGGCGCTCTACCGCCCCGGCCCGATGGAGAACATCCCGACCTACAACGCGCGCAAGCATGGGGTAGAGGAGATCGAGTCGATCCACCCCGTCATCGACCATCTGGTGAAGGAAACGCAGGGCGTCATCGTCTATCAGGAACAGGTGATGCAGATCGCCCAGGAGCTTTCCGGCTACAGCCTGGGCGAGGCCGACCTGCTGCGCCGCGCGATGGGCAAGAAGATCCGCGCGGAGATGGACGCGCAGCGCGTGCGCTTCGTGGAAGGCGCGGTGCGGAAGGGGCTGGGCAAGCCGCAGGCCAACCTGATCTTCGACCTGCTGGCCAAGTTCGCCGACTACGGCTTCAACAAGTCCCACGCCGCGGCCTATGCCGTCGTGTCCTACCAGACGGCCTATCTCAAGGCGCACTATCCCGTGGAGTTCCTGGCGGCGTCCATGACGCTCGACATCGGCAACACGGACAAGCTCAGCGACTTCCGTCAGGACGCCATGCGGCTCGGCATCGAAGTCGTGCCGCCTTCCGTGCAGACATCCGACTGCGACTTCGAGGTCGGCGAAAACAAGATTTTCTACGCGCTTGCGGCCGTCAAGGGCGTCGGCGAGGCGGCGGTGGAGCACATCGTCGCCTTGCGCAAGGAGCGAAAGTTCCGCGACCTCACCGACTTTGCCGAGCGGCTGGACCCGAAGATCGTCGGCAAGCGGGTGCTGGAAAGCCTGGCCGCCGCCGGAGCGCTGGACTGCTTCGGCTTCGACCGCGCTGCGCTGTTCCACGGCGTCGAGCGCATGCTTGGGCTGGCGTCGCGCGCCCGCGACGACGAGGCGTCGGGCCAGCACGACATCTTCGGCGCCGCGCTCGGCGGACCGAAGCAGACGCTGCACCTGGCCGAAGCCGCGCCCTGGCTGCCGGCGGAGCGGCTCCAGCGCGAGTTTGCGGTGATCGGCTTCTACCTTTCGGCACACCCGCTGGACGACTACAAGGCATCGCTCGCCAAGATGCGGGTGCAGACCTGGACGGATTTCGCCGCCGCCGTGAAGCGCGGCGCCTCGGCTGGCCGTCTGGCCGGCACGGTGACGGCCAAGCAGGAGCGCAAGACCAAGACCGGCAACCGCATGGGCATCGTGCAGCTTTCCGACACGTCCGGCCAGTTCGAAGCGGTGATGTTCTCGGAAGTCTGGGCGCTCTATCGCGACGTGCTGGAAGTCGGAAAATCCTACGTCGTCACGGTGGCGGCCGAGGACCGCCCGGAAGGCGTCAACCTGCGCATCGGCACGGTGCAGGCGCTGGACGAGGAAGTCTCGCGCGTGCAGAAGGAACTGCGCGTCTTCCTGCGCGATGCGCGGCCCATCCCCAGCCTCGCCTCGCAACTCGGCGCGCGGGGCGACGGGCAGGTCAGCCTGATCGTGCTGAAGCCCGATGCGAAGGGCGAGATCGAAGTGGCGCTGCCGGAAAAGTACCGCCTCTCGCCGCAACTGGCCTCAGCGCTGCGGGCGGTGCCGGGCGTGGTGGATGTGGAACTGGTTTGAGCCGAAGAGCGCGATGCCGGCAGGCCAGAGTGGGTCGCTTCAGGATAGGGTGCGATCAGCCCAAAAGCACCGCGTCAGAACAAATCCTCGGGCGGCCTTCTCCCAAAATTCTCCGGCTCCTCCTCGCCCCGCGGCGGGCGGCCCTTCGTACCCCGGCCGAACGTGTAGCCGGTCTCCACCGCCCGCAGCCCGAACTTCTCCCGCAGCCTGTCCACGGCGACCTCGGCCTTGGCCCGCTTTGCGCTGCCGATGTCGATCAGGTCCGGCGGGTCGGCCAGCGCGGGGTCCGACAGGTCGGAGACGCCGATGCCGAGCAGCCGGAAGCGCGTGCCGTCGGTCTCCTTGCCGAGCAGGGCGATGCCTGCCTCGAAGATGCGGTCTGCCAGCCGCGTCGGGTCGGCGAGCTGCCGGTTGCGGGTGCGGATCTTGAAGTCGGCCGATTTCAGCTTCAGCGTCACCGTGCGGCCCGCGATCCCGGCCTTCTTCAGCCGCGCCGAGACCTTCTCGCTCAAGCTCCGCAGCACGGGCACGAGATCCGCCGCGGTGGCAAGGTCGGCGTCGAACGTCGTCTCCGCCGAGACGCTCTTGCGGTCGCTTTCCGGATCGACCTTGCGCTCGTCCAGCCCGCGCGAGAGCCGGAAGAGCCGGCTTCCCATCGAGCCGTAGCGGCGCATCAATTCGCCCTGGTCCACTTTCTGCAACTGGCCGATCGTGTGCAGCCCGTCGCGTTTCAGCGCCTGCGCAAAAGCCTGGCCGACACCCCAGATCAGCGTCACCGGCTGCTCTGCCAGGAAAGGCAGGGCTTCGGCTCGGCCGATCACCGCAAAGCCACGCGGCTTGCGCAGGTCCGAGGCCACCTTCGCCAGGAACTTGCAATAGGAAAGCCCGACGGACACCGAGATGCCGACCGAAGCCTCGACGTCGCGGGCGAAGCGCGCAAGCGTCAGGGCCGGCGCCGATCCGTGCAGGCGCTCCGTGCCGGAAAGGTCGAGAAACGCTTCGTCGATCGAAAGCGGCTCGACCAGCGGGGTCAGCGCCTGCATCATCGCGCGGACCTCGCGCCCGGCCTTGACGTACTTTTCCATGTCGGGCTTGACGACGACCGCTTCGGGGCAAAGCTCCAGCGCCTTGAACATCGGCATGGCCGAGCGCACGCCCTTGATGCGCGCGAGGTAGCAGGCGGTCGAGACGACGCCGCGCTTGGCGCTGCCGATGATCACGGGGAGATCCCGCAGTTCCGGCCGGTCGCGCTTCTCGACCGCGGCATAGAAGGCATCGCAGTCGATATGGCCTATCGCCAAGCGATCCAGTTCGGGATGATGGAGCAGGCGCGGCGAACCGCAGGCGTCGCAGCGCCGGCGCGATGCCGCCTGACGGCTCAGGCAGTCGCGGCAGAAGCCTTCACAAGCTGCCTGGGCGTGGAGGAGCGGCACCATGAGGAAAAGAGGCTAAGCCGGCGGCAACGGAGCCGCAACAGCCACTTTCCGCCGTTCACAACATCATGCAGCTTCCGCGAGCCCAAGCGCCGAGCGGATGCGGGGCAGCGCGTCCTGCCAGTCGCGCACGGCGGTCACGCCTTCCGGCGTCGGCGGCAAGAGCTTGCGCAGGTCTTCGTTCGCCATCAGCAGGAACAGCGCGGCATCGGGAACTTCGGCCCGTACCGAGAGGTGGTTGCGCACGCTGTCGTCAACGAAAGCAACAGCGCGCCCGCTTTCGCCCCTCAGCTTCCGGACGGCCGGCCCTTTGGCGGACTCGGTGGTGAGCAACGGGTAAGACAATCCGAGCGAGGTCAGATGCTTCTCGCGCTTGGCCCGATAGGCATGCGGCATGGCCGTCAGCAGCACGACTTCCGCCTCTTGCGAGAGGTCTTCCAACGCCTCGCAGGCGCCGGCCGCGAGCTGCTGCCAGTCTGCCTGGACGCCCCAGAAATCGTTGATCAGCGCCGAAACCCTCTCGTCGGCGACTGCTTCCCGCTCGGCCCCTTTGGCGAAAACGTTGCCGTGCAGCGCATAGGCGTCGCCGAGCTGAAGGTCCTGGCTGCCGAGATAGTTGGCAAAGGGCGTGACGAACTCCAGCACCACTTCGTCCACGTCCACGACGAGGAGAGGGCGCGGGTCGTGCTTCAGCTCCTCGATCTGGCGCAGTGTTTCGGGATCGAGCGACATGGCTTCCCCTTACATCGACCTGTCGTAGTGATCTTCGCCAAGGGGCAGGGCGCGCCGCGCCTGCCCCACCGCTTCGGGCCGCACGCCGGCGTTCTCGGCGAAGCGCAGCAGGGTCGGCTCATGCGCCAGCACGAAGCTCAAGACGCCCGCGAGGAAGCCCGGCTCCCCCGCCGCAGTGCGGATTGCGGAAGGGGCGATGCCCGTCAGGTCCAGAAAGCGGGCCAGGAGTTCGGGATCGCCGGCGATGAACGCAAGCGCTTCGACCGCCAATGCCTCTGCATCTTCAGCCTTTTTCAAGGGCGGAACTCCTCCGGCGGGGTCCAAGCGGGATTAACTATCCGTCCGGGCCTTTACCCTATAATGGCGCGTAACACACGCGGCTGCGATGCGGCCAGTGCCGAAAAGACGCGGTCCGGAGTGCAGGTGCGATGCCCAAGAAAGTGATGATCGTGGAGGACAACGAGCTCAACATGAAGCTCTTCCGCGACCTCATCGAAGCCAGCGGCTACGAGACCGTGCGCACCCGCAACGGTCTCGATGCGATCAACTTGGCGCGGACGCACCGCCCTGACCTGATCCTGATGGACATCCAGCTTCCGGAAGTGTCGGGGCTTGAGGTGACGAAATGGCTGAAGGATGCCGACGACCTTCGCGCCATCCCGGTTATCGCCGTCACGGCATTCGCCATGAAAGGCGATGAGGAGCGCATCCGCCAGGGCGGGTGCGAGGCCTACATCTCGAAGCCGATCTCCGTGCCGCGCTTCATCGAGACGATCCGCTCCTACCTCGGCGACGCCTGAGGCCCCAAAGAAAGGGGGCCGACCGGCTGCTGGCAGTGGTACGAGGAGGCCACTATTCGCCAGAGCCGATCGGCCTACCCCACGGACTCAGGAGATGCGGCGGACCTGAGCGTCATGGGGTATTTCGGAGGTTCCAGTCCCGGCTTCCAGACCCGCCGGAACCTTTCCGATGAGTCACCTTTGCGTAGGAATCCTCTGGTTTCAATCGTTTTTCACGCCTGACGCCGTTCACCCATTCTTAACGTAAACAAGGGACCGGGCTTATCCACAGGCACTGCAAGATCAGGCCGTAGCGCCCGTTGTTTCCAGTTGACCT
>CAXTCF010000237.1:0-4893 GCA_964242945.1 uncultured Rhizobiaceae bacterium
CTCAGTCGCTCCCATCCCACAATCCAAAAATCGTAGATACAAGGGGTGTTGGAAGGGATTCGACGCTTTTGGATTTCGCGCCATGACCGCACCCCGCCGCTGGCCCATCCCGCTCGTCATCGTTCTCGCCGTCTATGCCGCTGCCGTCGGTGCAATTGCTCTCTCACTGCCGGTGAAAAACGGCACACGCGACTGGTTCGCGGCTCTCATCCCCGGCGGCTGGATGGCCTGGTCCTTCCCGACGGCCGTGTTCTTCCTGACGATCGTCCTCCTGATCGCGCTGATGGCCGTCTGGGAATATGCATCGCCGGGCGGCAATCCGCGCTACGGAGCCTTGCGCTTCGAGACGACGCGGGGCGACCGGCTGTTTCTTTCGCTGCTCGGCAGCGCATTCATCCATCTCGCTTGGCTGGGCCTCGTCGGCTCCAGCCTTTGGTGGGCGCTCGCCCTTTCGGTGGTTTACGCGATCGGCGTTTTCCGCTTCGTGTGAGGGCGAGAACTGAACGGCGCTTGGGCGTGGAGGCCGGGCGCCGGAACTTCAAGATTTGTCGCAAACCCAAAGGGAGGACTTTTCATGCGATTGAAACTTTTGGCATCGAGCAGCGCGCTTGTGCTGCTCTGGGGCGCCGGCGCCGCTTACGCCGGCATGGACGAGGCGAAAGCCTTTCTCGACAAGGAGATCGGCGATCAATCGACGCTTTCCCGCGCCGACCAGGAAAAGGAGATGCAGTGGTTTGTCGATGCGGCGAAGCCTTTCGCCGGCATGGACATCAAGGTCGTCTCCGAAACGATCACCACGCACTCCTATGAATCGGAAGTGCTCGCCAAGGCCTTCTCCGACATCACCGGCATCAAGCTCACCCACGACCTGATCCAGGAAGGCGACGTGGTGGAGAAGATCCAGACCCAGATGCAGACTGGCGAGAACCTCTACGACGCCTGGGTCAACGACTCCGACCTGATCGGCACCCATTGGCGCTACCAGCAGGTGCGCAACCTGACGGACTGGATGGCCAACGAGGGCAAGGACGTCACCAGCCCCACGCTCGACCTCGCCGACTTCATCGGCACGAGCTTCACCACGGCGCCGGACAAGAAGCTCTACCAGCTTCCCGACCAGCAGTTCGCCAACCTCTACTGGTTCCGCTACGACTGGTTCAACGACGCCAAGAACAAGGAGGAGTTCAAGGCGAAGTACGGTTATGACCTCGGCGTTCCCGTCAACTGGTCGGCCTATGAGGACATCGCCGAGTTCTTCACCGGCCGCGAGGAGGACGGCAAGAAGGTCTATGGCCACATGGACTACGGCAAGAAGGACCCCTCGCTCGGCTGGCGCTTCACCGACGCCTGGCTTTCCATGGCCGGCAACGGCGACAAGGGCCTGCCCAACGGGTTGCCGGTGGACGAGTGGGGCGTCAAGGTGGACGAGAACTCGCGTCCCGTCGGCTCCTGCGTGGCGCGCGGCGGCGACACCAACGGCCCGGCCTCGGTCTATGCCATCCAGAAATATCTCGATTGGCTCAAGGCTTATGCGCCGCCGACGGCCCAGGGCATGAACTTCTCCGAGTCCGGCCCGGTGCCTTCCCAGGGTGAAGTTGCCCAGCAGATGTTCACCTATACGGCCTTCACGGCAGACTTTGTGAAGCCGGGGCTGCCCGTCGTCAACGCGGACGGCACGCCGAAGTGGCGCTTCGCGCCGAGCCCGCACGGCGTCTATTGGAAGGACGGCATGAAGCTCGGCTATCAGGACGTCGGTTCCTGGACCCTGATGAAGTCCACGCCGGAGGACCGCGCCAAGGCCGCCTGGCTCTACGCGCAGTTCGTCACGTCGAAGACCGTGGACGTGAAGAAGAGCCATATGGGCCTGACCTTCATCCGCCAGTCCACGATCGACGACAAGAGCTTCACCGACCGCGCGCCGAAGCTCGGCGGCCTCGTCGAGTTCTACCGCTCGCCGGCCCGCAAGCAGTGGTCGCCGACCGGCACGAACATCCCGGACTACCCGAAGCTCGCGCAGCTCTGGTGGCAGGCGATCGGCGACGCCTCGTCGGGCGCCAAGACCGCGCAGGAAGCCATGGACTCCCTCTGCTCCGAGCAGGAGAAGGTCATGGAACGCCTGGAGCGCGCCGGCGTGCAGGGCGACATCGGCCCGAAGATGGCCGAGGAGCACGATCTCGATTACTGGAACAAGGATGCCGTCTCCAAGGGCAACCTTGCGCCGCAGCTGAAGATCGAGAACGAGAAGGAAAAGCCGCAGACCGTCAACTACGACGAGCTGGTGAAAAGCTGGTCGAAGTGAGGGGCTACGCGTCCTGAAACGAGGGAGGGCCGGCCGTATGTGCCGGCCCTTCCGCTGTGTGGGCCAGAGCTTGGATCGAAGTGTGTGCTTGATCTTTTACGGCCGGCGGCGGTTGAAAGGTCACGGCATGGATTCTCGGCTCAGGGCCGAGAATGACGAATGGGAGGGGCGCGTGAAGCCAACTTCCACAGTCTGCGGTTTGCCATTGCCCTCCTTGCCTTCGTCATTCCCGCCCTTGAGGCGGGAATCCATGCCGTAACCATAAAGCAGCCGCCAGCGGCGAAGAACCGATGCAACGGCGTATCAGCATAAGATCGCCGGCGCAGCGCCGTCTCAAGCAAGCGAGGAACCCTTTGAGCTTTATCCTTGCCATCGACCAGGGAACCACCTCTTCCCGCGCCATCCTGTTCGGCGCCGACATGCGCATCGTGGCGAGCGCGCAAGCTGAGTTCCCGCAGCACTTTCCCGCTTCCGGCTGGGTGGAGCACGAGCCGGAGGATCTTTGGAACACGGTTCTGGACGTTTCGCGCGAGACGATCGCCAAAAGCGGCATCGAAGCGTCCGCCCTGGCCGGCATCGGCATCACCAACCAGCGCGAAACGGTGGTGGTGTGGGAGCGGGAAAGCGGCCGCGCCATCCACCGCGCGATCGTCTGGCAGGACCGGCGCACCGCCGACATTTGCGCGCGTCTCAAGGTGGACGGGGCCGAGCCGCTGGTGGCGGAAAAGAGCGGTCTGCTGCTCGATCCCTACTTTTCCGCGACGAAGATCGCCTGGATGCTGGACCAAGTCCCCGGCGCGCGGGACCGGGCGGAGCGCGGCGAACTCGCCTTCGGCACTGTCGATACTTTTCTCCTGTGGCGTCTGACCAATGGCGCGGTTCACGCGACGGACGCGACGAATGCCAGCCGCACCGCGCTTTACGACATCCACAAGGGCGAATGGGATGACGAACTGCTGCGCCTGTTTCGCGTGCCGCTTAGCATCCTGCCGGACGTGCGCGACTGCGCGGGCGACTTCGGCACGGCTGATCCCCGTTGGTTCGGCGCGCCGATCGCCATTCGCGGGATGGCGGGCGACCAGCAGGCTGCGACCGTCGGCCAGGCCTGCTTCCGGCCGGGCATGGTGAAGTCCACCTACGGCACCGGCTGCTTTGCGCTGCTCAACACGGGCGAAACCGCTGTCGCCTCGAAAAACCGCCTGCTTTCGACGATCGCCTATCAGCTCGATGGCAAGCGCACCTATGCGCTGGAGGGTTCGATCTTCATCGCGGGCGCGGCCGTGCAGTGGCTGCGCGACGGGCTGAAGATCATCGGCTCGGCGGGCGCGAGCGGCGAACTCGCGAGCCAAGCGGACGAAGCGCAAGATGTCGTTTTAGTGCCGGCCTTTACGGGGCTCGGCGCGCCCTATTGGGATGCGGAATGCCGCGGCGCCCTGTTCGGCCTGACCCGCGCCACGGGGCCGAGGGAGATCGCCAGGGCGGCGCTGGAAAGCGTGTGCTTCCAGACCGCCGACCTCCTGTCCGCCATGCGGCAGGATTGGTCAGATGCTGAGGGAACCGAAACGGTGCTACGCGTGGATGGCGGCATGACGGCGTCGGATTGGACCATGCAGCGGCTTGCCGACTTGCTCGGCGCCCCCGTGGACCGGCCGGAAGTGCGGGAAACCACGGCGCTCGGCGCCGCCTACCTCGCCGGGCTGGCGGCAGGCCTCTACCCCGACCCGGATGCGTTCGCCGGAACCTGGCGGCTGGAGCGGCGCTTCACGCCCGAACTGCCGGAAAGTGCGCGCACCGCGAAGCTCGCGCGCTGGCGCGATGCTGTTTCCCGCACGCTTACGGATCGGCCGGGAGCATAGAATCTGCGCGGCCGGGCCAGCCCGCGCCGGCGGGCAGCCGCAGGGTCCATCGTCGCCCATCGCTGGACAGGTCGAGGCAGCTTAGCGGTGGTGCATCGACTTTCCAGAAGGCCGGGGCGGGCGCCTGGAGGACGTGGACCACCGCAGCCCGCAGCACAGCGGCATGCGAAACCGCGACAAGCCGGCCGCGCTCGGCGCAACGCGCGTGCAGCCATTCTCCCGCGCGCTCGATGAGTTGCAGCAGCGTTTCGCCGCCATGCGGCGCGGCGGCGGGCTCGGCAAGCCAAGCCTGAAAGCCGGCTTCGTCCTGCGCGGCAACATCGGCCAGCGACAGCCCGCGCCAGCTTCCGACGTTCCAATCTCCGAGATGAGGGTCGGTAACGATCGCAACAGCAGGATCGAGTCCGAGCGCCTGCGCGGTCTGCAAGCCGCTTCGCGCCGGCGAACTGAGGAGTGACGCGGGCCGCTTCAGCCGCGCGCCGAGGCGGGCGGCTTCTTTTTCCTGCCCGTCCAAGAGCGGCTCGCCGGCGGGAAAGGAGGCCGTTCGGGTGGCGAGGGTCGCCCCGGAGCAGATCAGTGTGAGACGCGCGGTCAGAACCGGCTCCTGCTCTGCGGCCCGAAATGCCTGCGGACGTCCGACACCCCAGAGTTTCCGTCACTCGACACCGTTCCGCCCCATGCTTCCTAGAGCATCGGACGGTTAATCGGATGCAGGCTGGTGGTTGGGGGTGGGATGCA
>CAXTCF010000238.1:0-4892 GCA_964242945.1 uncultured Rhizobiaceae bacterium
GAGCCTGTCATAGCCGCGCAAAAGCGCGGGGAGGGCGCTCATGCTGGAATGGAAGGTGAAGATGGCGGGAAGGTCGAGGCGGCGTGCCGCCGCTGCGCCGGCCAGGCACACCGGCGCGACAAGGCTCGGATGGATGTGGACGAGGTCGCACTGCGCCGCTTGCAGCGCCCGCCGCAGATGAGCGCCCAACCGCGGCGACCATGCGATGCCCGCACCCGGAATCAGGTCCACGGGAAGGCGCAGCACATTCACGCCCGCAACCTCGTCAGGTCCCGGCGTGCTGGTGATCACGAGCGGCTCGACCGCGCGCTGCTTGAGCGCCCGCGCCAAGCCTCCCAGATGGCTTTCGATGCCGCCGTGCCGCGGGAAGAACCAGTCGCTCACCAGAGCGACGCGCATGCGCCCTCGACTCATCGCCGATCAGCCCGCGAGCATGGGGATTTTGCAGACATCATCCTCAATCCCGCGTCAGCTTCTTCTCAGTGAGTTCGGCGAGATAGGCATTCCAGCGGGTCTCCTTCTCCTGGCCCAGCGCGCGCAGGTAGGGCCATGTGAAGATGCCGGTATCATGGCCGTCGCTGAAACGCACCCTGACGGCGTAGTGCCCAACGGGTTCCGCGCCGGTGATCGTGACGTCGCGCTTGCCGCCGACCGTCACGCGCTGGTCCGGGCTGTGGCCCTGCACTTCCGCCGACGGGGAAAGAACGCGCAGCATCTCCGCGGGAAACTCGAATCGATCGTCAGAGAAAGTGGCGGTGAGAGTGCGGCGATCCTTTGATACCCGCAATTCCCTTGGTGCCGCCATCGATGAAACCTTTGCCGCTTCCTCGCGGATTGGCCTGAACTAGGGTTGCAGGTCAAGAGCGACTATGCCTGAGCACTTTTTCGCGTTCCCCCGGTTTCCTGTCGCCGCCCTAGCAGACATCAGAGCGCCGCATGCCTATATGACAGCGAAAGCCAAGAAGCAGGACTGCGGCGCGTATGGAGATGATCGACCAGTTCGGACGCTCGATCCGCTATCTCCGCGTGTCCGTGACCGACCGCTGCGACTTCCGCTGCACCTACTGCATGGCGGAGGACATGACCTTCCTGCCGCGGCGCGACCTCCTGACTTTGGAGGAACTCGACCGGCTCTGCACGGTCTTTGTCGAGAAAGGCGTGAAGAAGCTGCGGCTCACCGGCGGCGAACCGTTGATGCGCAAGAACATCATGCATCTGGTGCGCCAGCTGTCCCGCCACTTGGCTAACGGCGCGCTGCACGAGCTGACCCTGACCACCAACGGCTCGCAGCTTGCCCGCTTTGCCGCCGAGCTTGCCGACTGCGGCGTGAAGCGCATCAACGTCTCGGTGGATACGCTCGACCCGGAAAAGTTCCGCGCGATCACGCGGCGCGGCGACCTTTCCAAGGTGCTGGCCGGCATAGACGCGGCGCAGGAAGCAGGCATCCATGTCAAGCTCAACGCGGTCGCCTTGAAAAACTTCAACGAGGATGAAATCCCGCAGATGCTGCGCTGGGCGAACGGGCGCGGCATGGACCTGACGGTCATCGAAACCATGCCGCTCGGCGAGATCGACGGCGACCGCACCGCGCAATACCTGCCGCTCTCCCAACTCAGGGCTTCGCTGGAAGAGCAGTTCACCCTGCGCGACATCCCGTTCCGCACCGGCGGACCGGCGCGCTATGTCGATGTTCTGGAAACCGGCGGCAGGCTCGGCTTCATCACGCCGCTGACCCACAATTTCTGCGAATCGTGCAACCGCGTCCGGCTGACCTGCACCGGCACGCTTTACATGTGCTTAGGGCAAGAGGACGCCGCAGACCTGCGCTTGGCCCTGCGCGCTTCCGAGGGCAACGAGCTGCTCTCGCGCGCCATCGACGAGGCGATGCAGCGCAAGCCCAGGGGACACGACTTCATCATCGACCGGGCGACCCGCCGCCCTGCCGTCTCCCGCCACATGAGCGTCACCGGCGGCTGATCAGGCAGACGGGTGGCGCTGCCCGTCCGCCGCGCCATCTTGATCCCAGCGCAGTCTTCTGAACGCGACTGGAGGCGAAGCCGCGGCCGATGCCGGACCCATATATCCTCCTTCTGACCGCGACCGGCGTGCTGATCGCGCTTGTGGCGTGGCTGCCGCAAGTGCTGAAGCGCTTGCCGCTTTCCGTGCCGATCATCTTCATCCTGCTGGGCTTCCTGCTGTTCTCTCTGCCGTTCGGCGGCGAGGCCCCGTTCCCGTTGCAGCACCCGGAACTGACGGAGCGCGCGACCGAGCTCGTCGTGATCATCGCCCTGATGGGGGCCGGGCTGAAGCTCGACCGCCTTTTCGGCTGGCGGCGCTGGCGCACGACATGGCTGCTGCTCGGCCTGACCATGCCGCTCAGCATCCTCGCGATCACCGGCTTGGGCGTCGGCGTACTGGGGCTGCCCCTGGCCTCCGCGCTGCTGCTGGGTGCGGCTCTGGCGCCAACCGACCCGGTGCTGGCGGGAGATGTCCAGGTCGGTCCGCCCAAGACCGGAGACGAGGACGAAGTCAGGTTCGGCCTGACATCCGAAGCCGGCCTGAACGACGGCCTCGCCTTTCCCTTCGTCCACCTCGCGGTCGCGCTCTGCCTTTCCGCGCAGTCGGGCGAGCCGTGGTTCGCCCGCTGGCTCGGCTTCAACGTGCTTTGGGAGATCGGCTTCGGCGTGGTTGCGGGATGGCTGGTCGGGCGCGCCTTCGGCTGGCTGACCTTCCGCATCCCGACCGGCTCGAAGCTCGCCAAGACCGGCGACGGCTTCATCGCGCTGGCGGCTACCTTCGTTTCTTACGGCGTAACGGAGATGGCGCACGCTTATGGCTTCCTGGCCGTGTTCGTCACCGCGCTGACCTTCCGGCACGCGCATCGCGACCACGACTTCCATCAACAGATGCACGACTTCATCGAGCAGGTGGAGCGCATCGCCACGATGGTGGTGCTGATGATCTTCGGCGGCACGCTGGCGCACGGGCTCCTGGTGCCTCTGACGGCAACCGACATCGTGGTGGCGTTTGCGGTCGTGCTGCTGGTCAGGCCGCTGGCGGGTTGGATCGGCCTTGTGCCTTCCCGTCTTCCCGTTTCCGACAAGGCGATGCTGGCGTTTTTCGGGATACGGGGGCTGGGTTCCTTCTACTATCTTGCCTACGGGCTGAACCATGCGCCGTTCAGCGGCAACGAGAGGCTCTGGGCGGTGGTCGGGCTGATCGTCGTCATCTCGGTTCTGCTGCACGGCATCAGCGTGACGCCGCTGATGCGCCGCTTCGACAAGGCGCGCGGCGTGGACCCGGACGAGCAGGACTTGAGTGAACCGGCAGAGAGCGATCCGGTCCGCTCTTGAGGTCAGGCGGCGGTCGGCGGGGGTGAGACTTCCTGCATCGCGGCCTCGTCCAGCGTGCTGGCGCGGTGAAAGGCAGGGCGATCCTTCAGCCGCGCGCTATAATCGACAAAGGCCTGCCGCCTTTCGATCGAGCCGAACTGCAAGCCCCAGCCCACATGCGCGCCGACATAAACGTCGGCTGCCGAGAAATCCTCTCCGGCAATGAAGGGCTTTTGCGACAACGCGGACTCCAACGTGTCCATCACGGCCTCGTAAGAGCCGTAGCCGACGAAGCCCTGCTTGTCCCGCGGCACCTGCACGCCGAGCGAACGGTTCGTCACCGCAGCTTCCAACGGGCCTGCGGCAAAGAACATCCATCGGTAGTAATCGGCCCTGCTCTCAGGCGGAGGTGCCAGTTTCTTCGCGGGAAATGCATCGGCGAGATAAGCGCAGATTGCCGCCACCTCCGTCACCACACGGCCGCGATGGACGATCGTCGGCACTTTGCCCATCGGGTTCAGCGCCCTGTATTCCGCGGTTTTCATCGGCGGACCGAAGCCGAGATATTTTGTCCGGTAGGGCGCACCCACTTCTTCGAGCATCCAGCGCGCGGTACGGGCACGCGACATCGGATTGGCGTAGAAGATGATCTCGTCGGCCATCGGCAGGCCTCCTTCCGCTTTTTCTGGCTTGAAGACAGGCAAGGGGTCAGCTCATCGCTTGTCTGAGGTTCGCGTCGATCTTGTCGAGGAAGCCGGTCGTGGACAGCCAGCGCTGGTCGGGACCGATCAGCAAAGCGAGGTCCTTGGTCATGTCGCCGGCTTCCACCGTGTCCACGCAGACTTTTTCCAGCGTCGCCGAAAAACGCTTCAGCTCGGCATTGTCGTCCAGCTTGGCGCGGTGGGCGAGCCCCCGCGTCCAGGCGAAGATCGAGGCGATGGAGTTGGTGGAGGTTTCCTCGCCCTTCTGATGCTGGCGGTAGTGGCGCGTCACCGTGCCGTGCGCAGCCTCGGCCTCCACCGTGCGACCGTCCGGTGTCATCAGCACGGAGGTCATCAGGCCGAGCGACCCGAAACCCTGCGCCACGATGTCGGACTGCACGTCGCCGTCGTAGTTCTTGCAAGCCCACACATAGCCGCCCGACCATTTCAGCGCGGAGGCCACCATGTCGTCGATCAGCCGGTGCTCGTACCAGATTTTTCGCGCCTTGAACTCGTCCGCGAACTCGGCGTCGAAGACTTCCTGGAAGATGTCCTTGAAGCGGCCGTCATAGGCCTTGAGGATGGTGTTCTTGGTGGAGAGATAAACGGGGTAGTTGCGGATGAGGCCGTAGTTCAGCGAGGCGCGGGCGAACTCGCGGATGGAATCATCCAGATTGTACATGGCGAGCGCCACGCCCGAACCCGGCGCGTCATAGACCTCGTGCTCGATCGTTTCCCCGTCCTCGCCGACGAACTTGATGGTCAGCTTGCCCTTGCCGGGGAAGCAGAAATCGGTGGCACGATACTGGTCGCCGAAGGCATGGCGGCCGACCACGATAGGCTGCGTCCAGCCGGGCAC
>CAXTCF010000239.1:0-4874 GCA_964242945.1 uncultured Rhizobiaceae bacterium
GTGTTGAACACCCGCACGCCCTCCAGCACCCAGTCGGCGCCCGAAGCGGTGGCCCAGGCGCGCTCCTGAGGCCAGCCATCGCGCGGCGCGACGAGACGCAAGTTATCGAGGCCGAAATTGGCCTTCACCCGCGCCACCGCGCCGCACGGGCCGGGACCGCTCTTCCACCACATCGGGCTCTACGCCTATCGCCGGGCGGCGCTGGAGCGCTTTGTGTCGCTGCCGCCTTCGACGCTGGAAAAGCGCGAGAAGCTGGAGCAGCTTCGCGCGCTGGAAGCCGGCATGCGCATCGACGTGGCCCTGGTCGGCGGCGTGCCGCTCGGCGTGGACACGCCGGAAGACCTTCAGCGCGCCCGCGAACTCCTCGCATCCTGATCAAAGTCCGAACATGACGCTCAAGCCAAAAATCGCTTTTCAGGGGGAGGCCGGGGCAAACTCCGACACCGCCTGCCGCAACGTGTTCGGCGAGACGATGGAACCGCTGCCCTGCGCCGCCTTCGAAGACGCCTTCGCGGCGGTCGAGAGCGGCGAGGCGGAACTCGCGATGATCCCGATCGAGAACACGCTTGCCGGCCGCGTGGCGGACATACACCACCTGCTGCCGGAATCGCGCCTGCACATCGTCGGCGAATATTTCTTGCCCATCCGCTTCGACCTGATGGTGCTGCCGGGCGTGAGCCTGGAAGAGATCAAGACGGTTCACAGCCATATCCACGCTTTCGGCCAGTGCCGCACGATCATCGGGAAGCACGGATGGGCCCGCAAAGTGGAGGGCGACACGGCGGGTGCCGCCCGGCTGATCCGCGACCGCGGCATGCGCTCGGCCGCGGCGCTTGCTCCGCCGCTTGCCGCAAAACTCTACGGGCTCGAAGTGCTGGCAGAGAACGTGGAGGACGACGCCAACAACGTCACCCGCTTCGTGGTCCTGTCCAAGGCCGAGCGCCGGGCGGAACGGACGGCTGCGGCCGAGAAGATGCTGACCACCTTCGTCTTCCGCGTCCACAACATCCCGGCCGCGCTCTACAAGGCGATGGGCGGCTTCGCCACCAACGGCGTCAACATGACCAAGCTGGAGTCCTACCAGCTCGGCGGCTCCTTCTTCGCCACGCAGTTCTATGCCGACATCGAAGGGCATCCCGACGACGCCAACGTGGCGCGTGCTCTGAAGGAACTCGACTTCTTCTCCCGCGAGTTGCGCATCCTTGGAGTTTACCCCGGTCACCCGTTCCGCGAGACGCTGAGCCAAGCCGGCGAGGCCGCTTAAGGTAACGCCCGATGACGCTCTATGCGCTAGACGACTTTGAGCCGACTTTGCCCACGGGCTTCTGCTGGATCGCGCCGACTGCCGTCGTGATCGGCCGGGTCGAATTGGATGAGGATGTCGGCGTCTGGTTCGGCGCGGTGCTGCGCGGCGACAACGAGCCGATCCGGGTGGGCGCGCGCACCAACATCCAGGAAAACACCGTGATCCACACCGATCCCGGCTTTCCCGTCGTGATCGGCGAGGGGTGCACGATCGGCCACAAGGCGATGATCCACGGCTGCACCATCGGCGCTAATTCCCTGATCGGCATGAACGCCACGGTGCTCAACGGCGCGGTGATCGGCAGGAACTGCCTGATCGGGGCGGGGGCGCTGGTGAAGGAGCGCCAGGAGATCCCGGACAACTCGCTGGTAGTCGGCGCGCCGGCAAAAATCATCCGGCAGATCGATGAGAAAGGCGGGGCGGGCCTGCGCCGGTCCGCCGAGCACTATGTCGCGCAGGCTAGACGCTTCGCTGCTTCGTTGCGGCGGATCGAGGGCTGATCGTTTGCGGGGCACAGCGATTTTAGATGGCTCCGGCGCAGCGTTGGCGACCCCCTCCCCCTTGAGGGGAGGGATGGAGGGTGGGGGTATGACACCGCTCAAATCGGGCAAAGCGATCGCCAGGAATGCAAAATCGCGGCGGCTTGGCCGTTCTCACCCTATTCCGACGGGCAAGCGCATGCGGGGAGGGAGCCTTGGCGACTGACGGACAGGAGCCACTCTGGACACCATCACCGGAACGCGCCGCGCGGACAACGATGAGCGCCTTTCACGCCTTTGTTTCCGAGCGGCACGACCTTGCTTTCGAGGACACGCCGACGCTGCACCGCTGGTCACTGGATGAGCCCGCCTTGTTCTGGGAAGCCGTCTGGGACTTCTTCGGCGTGGTCGGCGAGAAGGGCGAGCGCCGGCTGATCGACGGCGACAAGATGCCGGGCGCACGCTTCTTCCCGGACGCGACGCTGAACTTCGCCGAGAACCTGCTTCGTCCTCTGCCCGACGTCCACGGCGATGAGGAGGCCATCGTCTTCCGCGCGGAAGACAGAGCGGCAGCGCGCTGGTCGTGGAACAGGCTGCGCGCGGAAGTGTCCCGCATCGCCCAGGCGCTTGCAGCGGCGGATGTTCAGCCAGGCGATCGCGTGGCGGCGTTGCTGCCGAACATGCCGGAGGCGATTGCCTGCATGCTGGCGGCCGTGTCGTTCGGCGCGGTGTGGAGTTCGGCCTCGCCGGACTTCGGACCGCGCGGCGTGCTCGACCGTTTCGGGCAGATCGCGCCGAAGCTGCTCTTTGCCGCCGATCACACCTGGTACGCCGGCAAGCGCATAGCACTCGGTGCGAAACTCCGCGAGATCGCGGCCCAGCTGCCAAGTGCGCAGAAAATCGTCGTGATCGGGGAAAGCGGCGAGGCTGCGGCGGTCGCGGCAAGCCTCGGCGACCGCGGCACGACGCTCGAAGTCTTTATCGCCCCCTTCGCTGCGCAACCGCTGGCTTTCACGCGCCTGCCCTTCGACCACCCGCTCTTCATCCTGTTCTCGTCCGGCACCACGGGCGTGCCGAAATGCATCGTCCACCGCGCCGGCGGCGTGTTGCTTCAGCACCTGAAGGAGCACGGGCTGCATGCCGACGTGAATCCGGGCGACCGGCTGTTCTACTTCACGACGCTCGGCTGGATGATGTGGAACTGGCTGGTTTCCGGGCTGGCGCGGGGCGCGACGCTGCTGCTGTTCGATGGCTCGCCGTTCCACCCGGCGCCCGGCACGCTGTTCGACTACGCGCAGGCGGAGCGCATGACGCATTTCGGCACGTCCGCCAAATACCTCGACGCCGTGAACAAGGCCGGGCTGCGGCCCGCGGACACGCACGATTTGTCGGCCCTGCGCGTCATGCTTTCCACCGGATCGCCGCTGCTCCCCGCCAGCTTTCGCTTCGTCTATGACGCCGTCAAGCCCGACCTGCACCTCGCCTCGATCTCCGGCGGCACCGACATCGTGTCCTGCTTCGTGCTGGGCGACCCCACGCGGCCGGTCTATGCGGGAGAGATTCAGGGGCCAGGACTGGGGCTCGCCGTCGCGGTGTGGCGCGACGACGGGGCGGAAACGGAACCGGGCGAGAAAGGCGAACTCGTCTGCGCGAAGCCTTTTCCGTCCATGCCGCTCGGCTTCTTCAAGGACCCGGACGGTGCGAAATACCAAGCAGCCTATTTCGAGCGCTTTCCGAACGTCTGGTGCCACGGCGACTTCGCGGAAACCACCGTGCATGGCGGCTTCGTCATCCATGGCCGTTCGGATGCCACGCTGAACCCCGGCGGCGTGCGCATCGGCACTGCGGAAATCTATGCGCAGGTCGAGACGATTCCTGAAGTGCAGGAGGCGCTTGCCGTCGCCCAGGAGTTCGACGGCGACGTGCGCGTGGTGCTGTTCGTGCGGCTGGCTTCCGGGACGGCGCTGGATGAGGCGCTGGAAAAGGCGATCCGCGCCAGGATACGCAGCGGTGCCAGCCCGCGGCATGTGCCGGCGAAGATCGTCGCCGTCGCGGACATCCCGCGCACGAAGTCCGGCAAGATCGTGGAACTGGCCGTGCGCGAGGTGGTGCATGGCCGCCCGGTGAAAAACCGGGAAGCGCTCGCCAACCCGGAAGCGCTGGAGCTTTTCCGCGACCTGGAAGCGCTCAGGTCATAGGAAGCTCTGCGGGTCCACATCGACCTGCACGTGGACGCTGGCCTTCGGCTTCGGCGCAGTACCAAGCATCGCGCGCAGAAAACCCTGCATGTCCGAGTTGCGGCGGCCCTGCACGAGCAGGCGGAAGCGGTGGCGGCCGGCGATCACGGCAAGCGGTGCCTCTGCCGGGCCGAGCACGCGGATGCCGTCCACGTCGGGCGCGGCGCGGCGCAAGCTCCGGCCGTGCTCTTCCGCCTCGGCACGCTTGTCGGCCGATATCACCAGCGCGGCGAGACGGCCGAAGGGCGGCAGCAGGGCGCGTTCCCGCTCCGCGATCTCGCGGGCGTAAAAGCTCTCGGCGTCGCCCGAAAGGATCGCGCGCATCACGGGGTGGTCGGGCTGAAAAGTCTGGATGAGGCCGCGGCTCTTCTTGCCGGTGCGGCCAGCGCGGCCCGTGACCTGCGAGAGAAGCTGGAAGGTGCGCTCGGCGGCGCGCGGGTCGCCGTTGGACAGGCCGAGGTCGGCATCGATCACGCCGACCAGCGTCATGCCGGGAAAATTGTGGCCCTTGGCGACAAGCTGCGTGCCGACCACGATGTCCGCCTCGCCGTCGGCGATGGCCTTCAGCTCGATGCGCAGGCGGCGCACGCCGCCGGTCATGTCCGAGGACAATACGATCACGCGCGCGTCGGGGAAGGTTTCCACGACCTCCTCCGCGACGCGCTCGACGCCGGGGCCGCAGGCGGTGAGGTGATCAAAAGTGCCGCATTCGGGACAGGCGTCCGGCTTCTTCTCGTGGTGGCCGCAGTGGTGGCAGACGAGCGACCCGCGAAAACGGTGCTCCACCAGCCAGGCCGAGCAGGAGCGGCACTGGAAGCGGTGGCCGCAGGCGCGGCAGAGCGTCAGCGGCGC
>CAXTCF010000240.1:0-981 GCA_964242945.1 uncultured Rhizobiaceae bacterium
GTCGCCGGCCGCGCCGCTGCCGTCCGGCGTAAAGCGGCTCGGCTCGCCCGAAAGCAAGGTGCCGACCCCCTCGGCGCCCCCGATCGAGCGCGTGGCGCAGGCCGGGACCGTGAAGCCGAATGCATCCGTTTCGAAGGTCGAGCAGCCCAAGAAGCCAGCCGTCGCCAAGACGGAAGGCAACGGCAAGACCTACACCGTCGCGGCCGGCGACTCGCTGAACAAGATCGCCGCCAGGACGGGCGTGCCGGTGGCGGACCTCCGGGCGGCCAACAAGATCGGCAGCGGCGGGATCGCGGTCGGGCAGACGCTCGTGCTTGCCAAAGGCGCTTCGGCCAAGACTTCTAATGTCGCAGCGGCAAAGCCGGCGCCGTCGCTCGATCCGATCAAGACCGCTTCCTCCCAGCCGAAGGCCGAAGTGCAGCCTGCGGCCTACACGCCGCCGCAGCAGCCGGCTGCCCAAGTGCTGAAAGAAGCGGAAAGCGAAAGCTCCGCCGACGTCCCGGACGCTTCGGGTGCAGGCAAGATGCGCTGGCCGGTGCGCGGCCGGGTGGTCGGCAAGTTCGGCGGCAAGGGCTCGCAGGCGAGCGAAGGCCTCGACATCGCCGTGCCCGAAGGCACGCCGGTCAAGGCAGCCGAGAACGGCGTGGTGATCTATGCCGGCAACGGCCTGAAGGAGTTCGGCAACACTGTCCTGGTGCGCCACGACGACGGCCTCGTCACCGTGTACGGCCACGCCAGCCAGATCAAGGTGACGCGCGGCGAGAAGGTGACGCGCGGCCAGGACATCGCCCTTTCCGGCATGAGCGGCACCACCGACACGCCGATGCTGCACTTCGAAGTCCGCAAGAACTCGGCCCCGGTCGATCCCGCCACCTTCCTGCAATAAATCCGCTGCGCTCCATCGAAGGCCCCCCCCCCGCGGCGGGGGGTTAAGGGGGGCAAGGCCCCCGGCGGTGACAACCCCCCCCCCCCGGGCGGGAT
>CAXTCF010000240.1:991-4790 GCA_964242945.1 uncultured Rhizobiaceae bacterium
ATAAATCCGCCGCGCTCCATCGAAGGCCCGCCGCAGGCGGCGGGCTTTTCCGCGTCACTCGGCCAGCGGCTTTCCCAACCGCCCAGCCAGGTCCTGGATGAACTGCCAGGCAACGCGGCCGGAACGGCTGCCGCGTGTCGTGGCCCATTCCAGCGCCTGGGCGCGCAGGCTCTCCGGCGCGATCTCCAGGCCGTGGTAGGCGGCGTAGCCCTGCACCATCTCCAAGAACTCGTCCTGGCTGCACTTGTGGAACCCCAGCCAAAGGCCGAAGCGGTCGGAGAGGGACACTTTCTCCTCCACGGCCTCGGAAGGGTTGATCGCCGTGGAGCGCTCGTTCTCGATCATATCGCGCGGCAGGAGATGCCGCCGGTTCGAGGTGGCGTAGAGGACCACATTCGCCGGCCGGCCCTCCACGCCGCCCTCCAGCGCGGCTTTCAGCGACTTGTAGGACGTGTCGTCATGATCGAAGGACAGGTCGTCGCAGAACAGGATGAAACGGTGCCCGCTTCCCTTCAGCAGCGTCATCAGGCGGGGCAGGGTGTCGATATCCTCGCGGTGGATTTCCACCAGCTTGCAAGGCGTCGTCTCATTCACCGCCGCATGCACCGCCTTGACGAGGGAAGACTTGCCCATCCCGCGCGTGCCCCAAAGCAGCACGTTGTTGGCCGGCAGCCCCTCGGCAAAGCGGCGCGTGTTGTCGAGCAGGATGTCGCGCACCCGGTCCACCCCGCGGATCAGCGAAAGCGCCACGCGGTTGACGCGCGCAACCGCTTCGAGCCTGCCCTTCTCCGCCGACCACACGAAGCAGTCGGCCGCCTCCCAATCCGGCGGCGCTGGCTCGCCGGGGCTCAGGCGCTCCAGGGCCGTTGCGATGCGCCGCAGATCGCCTTGGAGCGCGCGCAGGAGGGAAGACGGGTCGGACAGCGTTTCATGTTCGTGCATAATGCGGCGCTGTAGCAAGGCCTCACGCCCGCTGAAAGGGATGTGAGCGCACCGCAAGCGCCGTTGCATTGAAAACGCGACTGTCTATATTCCGCGCACTTTATCCGGGGGCTTTTTGGGGCCGCCCGCCAGTCGGCTTTTCCCTCAGGAGTTCCGCATGCCATCAACGGGTGCCGCGCCAGACGTGCTTTTCAGCGTCCTGCCGTTCGTTCTCATCTTCGTGATCATGTATTTCCTGATCATCCGGCCGCAGCGCACGCAGCTTAAGAAGCGGAGCGAGATGCTCGCCGCCGTCCGGCGCGGCGACACGGTCGTCACAGGCGGCGGCCTGATCGGCAAGGTGACGAAGGTCATCAACGACGGCGAGCTTGAGATCGACCTCGGCACGACCAAGGTGGTGGCGCTGCGCTCGACCATCGCGGAAGTCCGCGTGCGCGGCGAGCCGGTCGCCAACCAGAACGTCAAGACCTGAACATAATTGGAGGCCATGCGCGCCAGCGCAGGGCACGCTTCGAGGTTTCATGCTTTATTTTCCGCGCTGGAAGGCGATCGCGATCTGGGCCGTCGTCGCCATCGGCGCCCTGTTCGCTGCGCCCAACCTGTTCCATCAGTCGCTGCTCCAGAACCTGCCGGACTGGCTGCCGAAGCGGCAGATGGTGCTCGGCCTCGACCTTCAGGGCGGCGTTTACCTGCTCTACGAGGTGGATCAGGAAGACTACGTGCAGCGCCGCCTGCGCAGCCTGACCGGCGATGTCCGCGCGGCGCTCAACCAGGCGCCGCGCATCGGCTATTCCAACCTGCGGGCGACCGAGCGCGGCGTTTCCGTGCGCATCCGCGACACCGCTCAGGTGCAGCTTGCCCGCGAGCGGCTGGAGCCGCTGCGCAATCCCCTCGGCACCTCGCTGCTCGGCGGCAGCGGCGGCGTCCAGGAATTCGACCTGAACGTGGCTGACGACGGCCTGGCGCAGTTCAGCTATTCCGATGCCGGCATGACGCAGCGCGTCAGCCAGATCGTCGATCAGTCGATCGAAGTCATCGACCGCCGTATCAACCAGCTCGGCACGGTCGAGCCCTCGATCCAGCGCCAGGGCCAGGACCGCATCCTCGTGGAAGCTCCCGGCCTCGGCGATCCCGGCCGGCTGAAAAGCCTCGTCGGCCAGACGGCGCAGCTGACCTTCCACCTCGTGCAGAACCAGATTCCGGCGGCGCAGGCCGACGCCAACCGCAAGGCCGGCGTACTGGTGGTCCCCTCGCAGGAGGACGCCAACACAGCGTACGTCGTGGACGAAGCACCGCTGCTCACAGGCGAGGACCTGACCGACGCGCAGGCGACCTTCGACAGCCAGAACAACGAGCCGGTGGTTTCCTTCCGCCTGACCACGTCAGGCGGAGCGCGCTTCGGCCAGGTCACCGCGCAGAATGTCGGCCGGCCCTTCGCCATCGTGCTGGACGATCACGTGATCTCCGCCCCGGTGATCCGCTCCGCCATTCCCGGCGGCTCCGGCATTATCAGCGGCTCCTTCACCGCGCAGACGGCCAACGACCTCGCCATCCTGCTGCGCGCCGGTTCGCTGCCGGCCAAGCTCACCATCGTGGAAGAGCGCACCATCGGCCCAAGCCTCGGCGCGGACTCGATCCGGGCGGGCCTGATCGCTTCGGCGGTCGCGACGATCGCCATCGCCGTCTTCATGATCGTCTGCTACGGCCTGCTCGGCTTCTTCGCCGACCTGGCGCTGCTCGCCAACAACGCGCTGATGATCGGCATTTTGACCTTCCTCGGCGCGACGCTGACGCTGCCCGGCATCGCCGGCATCGTGCTCACCATGGGCATGGCGGTCGATGCCAACGTGCTGATCTACGAGCGCATCCGCGAGGAGAAGATGGCCGGCCATCCCGTGATCACCTCGCTCGACCACGGCTTCCGCCGCGCCTTTGCGACGATCATCGACAGCCACCTGACCGCGCTGATCGCCGCGATCGCGCTGTTTTCGCTCGGCGCCGGCCCGATCAAGGGCTTCGCCGTGACCATGGCCATCGGCATCATTTCGACGCTGTTCACGTCCTATCTCGTGACCCGGCTGATCGTCGCCGTCTGGGCGCGCCGCGCGCGCCCCAAAGCCATTCCGCTCTGAGGCCGTTCCCCATGAAACCCATCCGCCTCATCCCCGACGGCACCAGGCTGCCCTTCATGAAATGGGCGAAGGTCCGCACGCCCATCTCGCTTGTGCTGATCATCCTGTCCTTCGTGCTGTTCTTCACGGTCGGCGTGAACACCGGCATCGATTTCAACGGCGGCACCGTCATCGAAGTCGGCCGTCACGGCGGCGGAGAACCCGACATCGCGGACATCCGCTCGAAGCTCGGCTCGCTCGACCTCGGCGACGTGCAGATCCAGTCGATCGGCAGTTCCGGCGAGGTGCTGATCCGCATCGCCACCCAGCCCGGCGGCGATGCCGCGCAGCAGGGCGTGGTGGAAAAAGTCCGCACCGCACTCGGAGCGGAAAACTACGACTTCCGCCGCATCGAGGTCGTCGGCCCGCGCGTGTCGAGCGAGCTGGCGCGCAAGGGCACGCTGGCCGTTCTCTTCACCATCGCCGGCATCATGATCTACATCTGGGCGCGCTTCGAGTGGCAGTTCGGCGTCGCCGCGGTGGCGACCCTCGTCCACGACGCCATCCTGACGATGGGCTTCTTCGCGGCCACGCAGATCGACTTCAACATCCAGAGCATCGCGGCGATCCTCACCATCATCGGCTATTCGTTGAACGACACGGTGGTGATCTTCGACCGCATCCGCGAGATCCTGCGCAAGTACAAGCAGATGCCGATCTCGGACGTGATCGACCTCGCCACGAAC
>CAXTCF010000241.1:0-4786 GCA_964242945.1 uncultured Rhizobiaceae bacterium
CACCTTTGAATAGCGCCTTCCCCATCCCCGCCCTATTCTCCGCCGCGCAGTTCTCGCGGCGCGGCATACTTTTCGTGGTCTCCGCGCCCAGCGGCGCGGGCAAAAGCACGTTGCTCAATGCGCTGCGCCCGACCGCGGACTTTCTCTACTCCGTCTCCTGCACCACGCGCCCGCCGCGGCCCGGCGCCCCCCCCCGCGGCCCGCGCGGGGGGGGCCCCCACCCCCCTTCTCTTCACCATTGGCACCGTTCCCTGCTGCCTCGATGCCGGAAGCCGCGCCGCAGAGGCGTCGCGGCATGCTTCTTTCGACGCGGGGAAGCACAGGTGCTGAGCTACGTCCTGCGCCGCCTGCTCAGCGCGATCCCGACCTTGTTCGTCATCGTCACGCTCGCCTTCTTCATGATCCGCATCGCGCCGGGCGGGCCGTTTTCCCACGAGCGGCCCCTCGATCCCGACATCATCGCCAACCTCAACCGCGCCTACAACCTCGACAAGCCGCTTTGGGCGCAATACGCGCAATATCTTGCCAGCCTCCTTCACGGCGATCTTGGCCCCAGCTTCTCGCGCCGCGGCTTTTCCGTGAATGACCTTTTCCGCGTCGGCCTGCCCGTTTCCATGCAGATCGGCGGCTCGGCCATCGCGCTCGCCTTGGTGATCGGCACGACGCTCGGCGCGTTTGCGGCGCTGAAGCAGAACACGCTGATCGACTACCTCGTCGTCGGCACCGCCACCTTTGGCATCACCATCCCGCCCTTCGTCGTGGCGCCGGTGCTCTCCCTCGTTTTCGGCGTCTGGATGGGCTGGCTGCCGGCCGGCGGCTGGAACGACGGCGCTTTGCGCAACATGGTTCTGCCCGTCACCACGCTGGCGCTGCCGCAGATCGCCATCGTCGCCCGCCTGACGCGCGGCGCCACCATCGAGGCGCTGCGCTCCAATCATGTCCGCACCGCGCGCGCCTACGGCCTTCCCACCCGCACCGTGCTCCTCGTCCACACGCTGCGCGCCGCCATCCTGCCCGTCATCTCCTATCTCGGCCCGAACACCGCAGCCCTGCTCACCGGCTCCATCGTGGTCGAGACGATCTTCGGCATCCCCGGCATCGGCCGCTATTTCGTGCAGGGCGCGCTGGGGCGCGACTATACGCTGGTGATGGGCACGGTCGTGGTGATCGCCGTCTTCACGGTGCTGTTCAATCTCCTCGTGGACGTGCTCTACGCGCTGCTCGACCCGCGGGTGCGGTATGATTGAGGTAGCCTCGCACCGTACACACAGCCGTCAGTCCGCCGCTCACGCCATCTGTGCCTTATCCTGCACGAACCCCCTCTGGCCTGCCGGCCATCTCCCCTTCAGGCGGGGAGAAAGCTGTGTCGGCGCCGCGCCTTTCTCCCCCCTTGAGGGAGGGATGGCCGGCAGGTCAGAGGGGGTCGCCTCAGAATTAAGCACCGCCCGACACGTCTTCACATGCAGGCCGGCATGACCGACCAAGGCCTTGCCCCCGTCCAGGAAACCGAGCCGCTCCGTCTCACAGTGGCCGGGCGCTCGCTGTGGCAGGATGCGTGGCGCCGGTTGCGCCGCAACAAAGCTGCGGTGGCGAGCGCGCTGGTTCTTTCGGCTCTGGCGCTGGCCGGCATCATCGGTCCCTATCTCGTCCCGCACCCGTTCGACCGCATCTACCCGCAATATGTCCGCACCCCGGCAAGCTTCAAAGCCTACCCCAAGGAAGACGCCATCGTGCCGGCCTTCCAAAGCGCGTTGTCCCGCGCGCGGATGACGGTGGGCGATGTTTCCGTCGAAGGCGCGACGGTGCGCGCGCCGATCTCTTCGGAGCGCCCAATCGATCCCCGCATCACCCGCTACGTCGATCGCTCAGACCTGTTCGAGAACGCTCGCATCGAGAACCTCAGCCCCGACGGCAAAACCGGAACCATGGCGGCGGACGTGAACCGCCTGCGCTTCCTGTTCGGCACCGACTCCAACGGGCGCGACCTGCTTTCGCGCATCCTGATCGGCATCCGCATCTCGCTGGCCATCGGGGTTCTGGCCTCCGTGATGTCGCTTCTCGTCGGCGTCACCTACGGCGCAGCGGCGGGCTATTTCGGCGGGCGCATCGACAACGTGATGATGCGGATCGTGGACGTGCTCTACTCCCTGCCGTTCATCTTCTTCGTGATCCTGCTCGTCGTGTTCTTCGGCCGCTCCTTCGTGCTGATCTTCATCGCCATCGGCTGCACGGAGTGGCTGGACATGGCCCGCATCGTGCGCGGCCAGACGCTCTCCTTAAAACGCCAGGAGTTCGTGCAGGCGGCCGAAGCGCTCGGCGCCACCAACGCCGGAATCTTAAGCCGCCACATCGTGCCGAACACGCTGGGGCCGGTGGTGGTCTATGTCACGCTGCTCGTCCCGAAAGCGATCCTGCTGGAAAGCCTTTTGTCCTTTCTGGGCCTCGGCGTGCAGGAGCCGCTGACCAGCCTCGGCCTCTTGATCGCGGAGGGCTCGGCCAACATCGGCGGCGCGACATGGCTGCTCGTCTTCCCCGCCGTGACGCTCACCGCCATCCTGTTCGCCCTCAATTTTTTGGGGGACGGCCTGCGCGACGCGCTCGACCCGCGGGACCGCTGACTTGCCCGGCGAGCCGATCCTCAAGGTGCGCAATCTCGCGGTGGACTTCCGCACCGAGGATGGGCTGGTGCGCGCCGTCAAGGGCATCGACCTCGACGTGAAGGCCGGCGAGACGCTGGCGATCGTCGGCGAGTCCGGCTCCGGCAAGAGCCAGGCGATGATGGCCGTCATGGGTCTGCTGGCCGCCAACGGCCGCGGCTCCGGCTCCGCGCGCTTCCACGACACGGAACTGCTGGCTTTAAGCGAGCGCAGGCTGAACCGGATCCGCGGCGCCAAGATCACCATGATCTTCCAGGAGCCGATGACCTCGCTCGACCCGCTCTACGCAATAGGCCGCCAGATGGCCGAGCCGCTCACCGTGCACGGCGGCTTTTCCGCGCGGGCCGCTCGTCCGCGCGTACTGGAACTCCTGCGCCTCGTCGGCATCCTAGACCCGGAGCGCCGCATCGACGCCTATCCGCACGAGCTTTCCGGCGGCCAGCGCCAGCGCGTGATGATCGGCATGGCGCTCGCCAACGATCCGGAAATCCTGATCGCCGACGAGCCCACCACCGCGCTCGACGTCACCGTTCAGGCGCAGATCCTGGCACTGCTGGCCGATCTCCAGAAGCGGCTCGGCATGGCCATCGTCTTCATCACGCATGACTTGAACATCGTGCGCCGCTTCGCCGACCGCGTTTGCGTGATGCGCGCGGGCGAGGTGGTGGAGCGTGGGGCAACCGAAAGCCTGTTCGCGGCCCCCGTGCATCCCTACACAAAGATGCTGCTCGCCGCCGAGCCGACAGGCCGCAAGGCCGAGCCAGGAGCGACGCCCGTTCTGCTGGAAGGTCGCGATGTCGCCGTGACTTTTCGCGCCGACGGCGGGCTGCTCGGCGGCAAGCCGCACGAAATCCATGCCGTGGACAAGGTGTCGATCGCGCTGAAACGGGGTCAGACGGTCGGCATCGTCGGCGAGTCGGGCTCCGGCAAGTCCACGCTCGGCCGCGCGCTGCTGCGGCTGATTCCCAGCGAGGGAGAAATCCGTTTCGGCGGGCGCGACATCTCCAACAGCGGCCGCGAAGCCATGCGGCCGTTGCGCCGGGGGTTGCAGATCGTCTTCCAGGACCCGTTCGGCTCGCTTTCGCCCCGCATGACGGTCGGCGAAGTGGTGACGGAAGGCCTGCTGGTGCACGAGCCGCACCTTCCCGCCAAAGAGCGCGACGCGCGGGCGGTGGAGGTCCTGGCACAAGTCGGCATCGAGCCTTCCGCGCGCAACCGCTATCCCCATGAGTTCTCCGGCGGGCAGCGCCAGCGCATCGCGATCGCCCGCGCGATGATCCTGAAGCCGCAGGTGGTCGTGCTGGACGAGCCGACCTCGGCGCTGGACCGCTCGGTGCAGAAGCAGATCGTCGATCTCCTGCGCCGCCTCCAGGCCGAAAATGACCTGTCCTACCTCTTCATCAGTCACGACCTCGCGGTGGTGCGCGCCATGGCCGACACCTGCATCGTCATGCGCAAAGGCCGGATCGTGGAGGAGGGCCCGACCGAAGCCATCTTCGCTGCCCCGCGGGAGGATTACACGCGGGCTTTGATGGCGGCGGCCGTGGACGATACCCGGTTTCGCGAACGCGCCTGACCCTGCACGCAGGGCGGCGCCCCATGAGGCAAAGTGTGGCGGAGGGAACTTCCGGCGGCACTTGCCGCTTCTTGGGGGGAGCCGCGCTGCTGCGGCAGCCGAAAATCAAGGAGGATGCATGCAAAGTTTAGCCAAGCGCCTGATGCTTTCCGCAGTTCTGATTGCCGGGCTGATGCCGGCCGGCCCGTCGATCGTGTACGCGCAGGGCGTGCAGCTCGACCTCAACGGACCCAAGCCGAAGCTGCGCCTTGTCGATCCCGATGACGAGGATCGGGAGCGCCGCCGCCGGCAATCGGATGATGACGACGACGATTTCCGCGACGTCCGCTGCAACGCCGACCGGGCCCTGGACAAGGCTGCACGCCTCGGTGTCCGCCGCGCGCGCGTGACGTCGCTGGGCCGCCGCTTCATCGAAGTCGCGGGCCGCCGCCGCGGCGAGCGCGTGGAAATCACCTTCGCCCGCGACCGGCGCTGCTCCATCGTGGAATAACGAAGCCCCATTGGAATGCGCGGCTCCGCAGGCTCATACCTTTTGGTTCGGAGCCGCGCTGTT
>CAXTCF010000242.1:0-4667 GCA_964242945.1 uncultured Rhizobiaceae bacterium
GTCTTGCCGACGCCGGGATCGCCGACATAGAGCGGGTTGTTCTTGGAGCGGCGGCACAGCACCTGGATCGTACGGTTGATCTCGTTGGTGCGGCCGATCAGCGGATCGATCTTGCCGGTTTTCGCCTTGGCGTTCAGGTTGACGCAATAGGTCGAAAGCGCGTCCTGCGGCTTCTTTTTATCCACGGACTCGTTGCCCTCACCGCTTGAGCCATTGTTGCCTTCTTCATCAACGCCGCGCGGGCTCCGCGACTCGCTGGCGCCGGGGCGCTTGGCGATGCCGTGGCTGATGTAGTTCACCGCGTCGTAGCGGGTCATCTGCTGTTCCTGGAGGAAGTAGGCGGCGTGCGACTCGCGCTCGGCGAAGATCGCCACAAGCACGTTGGCGCCCGAAACTTCCTCGCGGCCGGACGACTGCACGTGGATCACCGCGCGCTGGATCACGCGCTGGAAACCGGCGGTCGGCTTGGAGTCCTCGTCGTAGCCGGTGACGAGGTTGTCCAGTTCCGTGTCGATGTAGTTGAGAACGGTCTGCTTGAGGTCCTTCAGATCCACATTGCAGGCGCGCATCACCGCCGCCGCGTCGCTGTCGTCGATCAGCGCAAGCAGCAGGTGCTCCAGCGTGGCGTATTCGTGGTGGCGCTCATTGGCGAGGGTCAACGCCTGGTGCAGCGCCTTTTCGAGGCCGGGGGAGAATGCAGGCATTTCAGAACCTCATTTCTTTTCCATCACGCATTGCAGCGGATGCTGGTTGGCGCGTGCGAAATCCATCACCTGGGAGACCTTGGTTTCCGCAACTTCGTAGGTATAGACGCCGCATTCGCCGACGCCGTGATTATGGACGTGCAGCATGATGCGGGTCGCCGCTTCGCGGTCCTTCTGGAAAAAACGCTCCAGGACGTGGACCACGAACTCCATCGGCGTGTAGTCGTCGTTGAGGATCAGGACGCGGTAGAGGCTGGGCTTCTTGGTCCGGGTTCTGGTGCGTGTGATGACTGACGTGCCGCGACCGGGCCCGTTGCCCTTGTCGTCGTCGCCTTGCATCCACGCACCGACCCCTGGCCGGACAAGCCCGCCGCTCGCCACAAATTCCGTCCTACGTCCGAAGAGCCTCACCCGCCGCTCACTTAGGTGTTCGGGGACTGATTGTAAGAGCTTCTTCGCGCCGCACAATACGCCGTGACGGCTAGGTTGCCCCGTTTTGCCGGATTCGTGAACGGCTGCGGCAGGACGCAGCTTCGTCCTCACGCCGGACGGCCGCAACTTGGTGAACGACCTGGAAACCATAAACCGAATGGTAACGCACCGGGCTTTAGTTTCACCTGCGACACGGCCACACAAGGCCACTCGGGCAAGCCCCACAAGCCTACTCGAAGAAGGGTGTACCAGTGCGTCAAGCGTTTTCAGGCCTTGCGTCCAAAACCGTCCGTTCCGTTTCCGCCGCCCTGGCCGTTTCGCTTGCCGTTTCCGCGAGCGCGCTTCCCGCTCACGCGGCAAATGCGAAGTTCGCGGCGATCGTGGTCGATGCGAACACGGGCAAGACGCTTTATTCCGCCAGCGCGGACTCCCCGCGCTTCCCCGCCTCGCTCACCAAGATGATGACGCTCTATCTCACCTTCGAGGCGTTGAAGGCGGGCCGCATAGCCAAAAGGACGCCGGTGCCGTTCTCGGCCCAGGCCGCGGCCATGCCGCCGACCAAGCTCGGCATCGGCGCCGGCAGGTCGGTGGCCGTGGAAACCTGCGTGCTGGCGCTGGTGACCAAATCCGCCAACGACTGCGCCGCGGCGCTCGGCGAGCTGCTGGGCGGGTCCGAGCAGCGCTTCGCGCTGATGATGACGCAGAAGGCGCGCGGCCTCGGCATGTCCGGCACCGAGTTTCACAACGCATCGGGCCTGCCGAACCCCGAACAGCACACGACCGCCCGCGACATGGCGCGGCTAGGCTTGGCGTTGCGCCGGGACTTCCCGCAATACTACGCCTACTTCTCCACGCCCTCCTTCACCTTCGGCAAGCGCCGCATGCCGAACCACAACAAGCTGCTGGGGCGGGTTCGCGGCGTGGACGGCATCAAGACGGGCTACACGAACGCATCGGGCTACAACCTCGTTTCCTCCGTTACCGACGGCAACAAGCGGTTGGTCGCTGTGGTCCTGGGCGGCGTGACGGGACGCGCCCGCGACGACCAGATGGCGGCGCTCATCAAGCAATACCTGCCGCTGGCTTCAGGAAGGGCGGGTGTCGGCGATGCCCTCATCGCTTCGGCGGCTAGAACGCCGCAGCCGATCGCGCGGCGTGACGAGGCTCCGGTCGCCGCCCTGGAAGAAGCGGAAGCGCCGCGGCCGGTTCGCACCACGCCCAAGGAGGCGCGCTTCGCCAAGGCCATTCCCGCGTCCCGGCCCAGCGACGACGAGGCCGCGGTCGATCCCGTGGAGACCGCTTCCGTGTCGCCGAAAGGGTGGTCTATCCAAGTGGCTTCGGCGCCCAGCCAGGTGGGCGCGAAGCTGATCCTGACGGAAGCCGGACGCGTCGGCGGCAAGGCGCTCGCCTCGGCCTCGCCCTATACCGTCGCTTTCAAGAAGGGTCGGGCGACGTTCTACCGCGCCCGGTTCGGTGGCTTCAAAAACAGGGATGCGGCCAGCTCGGCCTGCGCGACGCTGACGAAGCAGCGCGTCGAGTGTTTTCCCATTCAGAACTGAGCGGCTTTTAGAAGCCACACCATTCCGGTTTGTTTTGCGTCGAAGGAGCTATCCATGATCGGAGAGAAGGACGTCCTTGGCCTCATTGATGCGCGCCGCCAGCAGAGCGGCCCCGCCGATGCCGGGATTCAAGCGCTGCATCAGGCGACGATGCGCCTTGCGGACATCCGCCGCGCCGGCCCCCGTTTCAAGACCAAGGACCTTGTAGGCCTCCTCCTTAGTCATGGCGCCCGCGCTTGGCGCAACTCCTTTACCCCCGTGGACATAAGGATGCGCGTCTTTTCGCCAAGCGGGGAAGCGGCCGTCAAGATACGCTTCCAGCAATAGGCAGCTTTCGGCATCCGGCTTCAGTTCGGCGTGAAGCCGGCGAAGCTGCGGCCACTGCAGGCGGCCCAAGACCTTGCCTTCAAAGGTGCCTGCGAGGACCAGTCCCTCCAGCTTGCCGGTGCGGTGATCGAGCTCCATTTCGAGCGCGGCCGTCCGCACCGTCGCATGGCGGCGCGCCGGCGGTGCCTTGGGATCGCGGGCAGCCGCCGCAAACAGGATCAGCCCGGCGGCGAACAAGACGCCGCCCGGAGCCGCGATGCCTGCGGCAAGCAATCCGAGGCCGCAAAGCGACGCGGCTGCGGGCACGGCAAAGCGCAGGCGCCGCGCAAGCACGGCGGCATCGGTGCGAACGAAGGCGAGCAGGCTCAAGCCGAGCAGAAAGAGAACGCCAAGGCACCCCGCGAGGATCGTCACCGCAATCTCCCGCGCTCCCGCATCCTCAAGCACTCCGCCGGGAAATCAAAGCAGGCCAAGCTCCATCAAGTCCTTCCGCAGCTTCGGCGGCATCGCCAACAGCGATGCCTTGTCGCCTGTAAGATCGCCCGGCGCATCTTTTTTCTTCAGGTAGCGCCAGCCCTGAAACGGCCGCTTCGGCACCCATTCCGTCCGCACCACGGTCGGTTCCAGCACGAGATGGCAGCGGCCTATCCCCTGCTCGTCGGTGAAAGGCCGTATGTCCAGAAACCTCTGGCGGCACTGCACCAAGCCCTTGACGACCCAGAACAGCGAGCCGCCACCCAGCAGTTCGTCTTTGCGGACCGGCACCATGCGCGTGGTGTGGAACTGCTCTTCCGGCTCCCCGGCGCTGCGACGAGCCTCAAGCCGTTCGCGGATCCAGTCTTCGAGATCCTCGACGCTGTCGCAGCCGACGCAGAGCTTGACCATGTGGAGAGACATGGTCCGCGTTTTTGCGGGCGGCTCGCGAAAGGTCAAGCGGCGTCCCTGCCGCACCGACTTCAATTCCGCTTGTATGCAAAAAGGGGCCGCGAGGCCCCTTTGCGAAGTTCAATCTATGGAGGCTGCGATCAGGCCGCAACGGCTTCCTCAGCCGGTTCCGCCTCGATGCGGGCGCGGTCGGCTGCGCCCTTTGCGGAAGCATCGCGGTCCACGAACTCGATCACGGCGAGCGCCGCGTTGTCGCCGTGGCGGAAGCCGGCCTTCATGATGCGGAGATAGCCGCCGTTGCGCGAGGCATAGCGCGGTGCGATCGTGTCGAACAGGCGGCCGACCATCGTCTCGCTGCGGATCTGCGAAATCGCCAGGCGGCGGGCATGCAGGTCGCCCCGCTTGCCGAGCGTCACCAGCTTCTCCACGATCGGCCGCAGGTCCTTGGCCTTGGGCAGCGTGGTCACGATCTGCTCGTGCTCGATCAGCGAAGCCGCGAGGTTGGCGAACATCGCCTTGCGATGGCTGACCGAGCGGCCCAGCCTGCGTCCGGTCTTACCGTGGCGCATTGTTTCTCTCCTTCATCATGGGCCGGCGCTTCCCTCAGCGCGAGCCGATTCTTAGTCGTTGCGGCTCAATACTGATCTTCGTAGCGCTTGGCGAGGTCGTCGATGTTTTCCGGCGGCCAGTCCGGCACTTCCATGCCGAGATGCAGGCCCATGGAAGCCAGGACTTCCTTGATCTCGTTCAGCGACTTGCG
>CAXTCF010000243.1:0-4658 GCA_964242945.1 uncultured Rhizobiaceae bacterium
GGCCGCGATCGACGAGCTGGAGGCGATCGGGCTGGCGCTGACCCGTCCAGACGCCGAGGACCACCATGTCGCCCATCTCCGGCCGGCCCAGCTCGTCGGCCGCGGCCACAAGCGCCGTGATCTCGGCGCGGGTCGCGAAGCGCACGCGGGGCGGCGGCAGCGTCATGCCAAGGTCGCGCGCGGGGTTCTGGCCTTCGTTGCGCTTGAAGGTGAAGCGGCCGCGCCGGCGGCCCCAGGCGAGCGCGATCGAGAACACGGCCACCGCCCCGCGCGCGTTGGAGAGGCCGCGTTGCTGCCGCAGCGCCTCATACCAGCCGAGCAGGATCGGCGTCGTCAGCGCGTCCACGGGGGCGGCCCAGAGGTCGGGGTCGAACGTCTCGATGACACCGATGCGCTGCTTAAAATCGCGCAGCGTGTTCTTGGCGTAGATCGCGCGGGCGGCGCGCTGCTTGCGCGCCTCGACAGGATTGGCCGGCTCCAGCCACTTCGCGGAGCGGCGCCATTCCTCGAACAGCCGGCCGACCGTGTAGGGCGCGGCCGCCGGCGCCGCCGGGCGCACCACGCCCTTCGGCCTGGCCTTGGCCTTTGCTGCGGCCGCCAGTTCGCGGCAGAACCTGTCCGACCAATCCACCGCCTCGCCGCGGGAAAACCAGCTTCCGTCCGCGTGGCGGAGATCCCGGCCCTTGTGGCCGGCAGCCCGCAGCTGCGCCCCGGGCGAGAAGCGCGGGCGCCCGTCGCGCCAGGACACGTGCTTGATCGAGACGGGCTTTCCCATATGTGCGACTCATCAAAGGACGCGGCAGCGTGATCGCTGCCTGCGCTGTTTGTCAAAGCAGGCGGTGCGTGTTGCCATTTTTGTCGGTGGCGATGCAGCGCGTGAGATCGCTCAACCCGTCCGGCACCGTGATGCTCTCCACACCAACGATCTTTCCGGGCTCACCTGAAGGTTCTTGCGTGCCGTTGATGGTAATCCGCCCACCAGCCCGTTTAGCAGTCCAGTTTGTGAGGTTCATGCTCGTAGCTCCTTTGATCTGCCGGGGACCGCCGGCTCGGTGAGGTTGGCGCCGGCGGGAGGTGACAAGCCTCCCGCCGGATCGGCGCGGCGCTCGGGGAGGAGGCGGGCCGCGCCGTGAGGGAAAATCAGGCCGGGTCTTCCGGCGGGTCGAGCGCGACCGTGCCCAGGTGTTCGACCTCGACGGGAGGCAGCTCGCCTTCGAGGCTGACAATGTGGACGAAGGCGCGTTCGGTGATCAGGCCCTCGTCGTGCTGGCCGGCGGCGTAAAGGCGGGCGCGCATGTCGCGCAGTTCGGCCAGCACGGCGATCGTGCGCAGGCGGCGATCGACGGCCGCGCTCACAGACGCGGCCTGCGGGAAAGCCTGACGCCGAAGCCCCGCACCCGCGGCTCCCGCTGCAGAGCGACGAAGGCCAGCACCGCCGCCACGATCAGCAGCATGTCGAGGCTGGCAAGGCAGGCGAACACGAGCGCCTTCATGCGTTGCCGCCCTGCACGCCGTCGAACCACTGCGTCTCGGACGCAAGGCCGGCGCTGGCGCCGTTGAGCAGATCCCCCAGCATGGCACCGATCGCCATTTGGAAATCGCCGATGCGCCCGAGCGGCCGCTCGCCATCATAGTTGCCGGCGACGTCGAACATCTGCGTCGCCATGACGGCGCCCAGCGCCTGCACCACAAGAGTCGGGTCAGTGCCGGCGTTCAGGTGGCGCACGAACCAGCGCGTCATCTCGACCCGGGCCGGCAGCAGATCGTGCTGCATCTGGACGAGCAGGCGCTCGCGGTCGTTTTCCGAGGCCTGCATGGCGGCGGCATAGATACGCTGCGCCATGTCGCGCGTGCCGGCGACGACCTCGTCGGGATCGAAGTGCACCGGGTGCTTCACGGCCGCACCCCGTAGCGCTCGCCGAGCGACCGCGAGGCGGCGGCGACGATATCGGCGTCGGCGTCGTTGTTGTTGGCGGCGACGTAGGGGAGCGGCAGCTTGCCGCCGCCGCGCAGCCAAGCCTCGACGGAGCGGCGCGGCCAGACGAAGCCGGTGGGCAGCTTGCGGGGAAAGCCGTGCTCCTCATGGAGCTTCAGCCAGTTTCGTTTGAGGTAGGCCGGCTTGCGGCCGATGGCGCCGGCGACCTCCTCCAGGTGAGCGGTTTCGTTCCCAAGCATGCCGACGGCCTCCGTTGCTGCGGAGAAACATCGCGCAAGAATGCTCGTTAGACAAGAGTCGATCTAAAAATAATGTTTGCTTCGCCTTTCGCTTGCTGCGCGGCCTGCGATCACTCCCGGTTCCAGCGGGCGCGCATTAAGCCTATGGCTTTCCGCAAGCGCGGACCGGATGTGAAACCCACAGGCTTTTCGCAAGTGTGCGAAAGTTCGGAAAACACGCGCTTCACGCAAATGCGGGGATGTTATGCCGCCTCGGCCGCGCGGCGGCGGAGCAACCCGTCCACGACGCCCTTGATCACTACGCTGTCGTTGTCCACCAGCTGAGGCTTCTCATTGGGCAGCCGCAGCGAGTGCGTGACGATGAAAGGCGGATCGTAAAGACGGAACACCGTTTCGGCGCGGTTCGCCGCCCACTGGTAGAGTTGAACACAGACGATGTCTTTGGCGCGCGCCTGCATGTTCAGGTCCACGATGACGATGTCGTCGGGCAGGATCCCCGCCAGTTCCAGGCCGTAGCCCTTGATCTCCCATGGGTCGCGGCCGTTGCGGCCGCGGGTCAGCTCGCGCACGGCGCGATCCATGTTGCCGCCGATCGCGTCCGCGGCAGTATCGAACACATAGCGCGTCGCCTCTGGTGCGGAGAAGCCCTGGCTGCGGCCGGGATACTGCATGGGCCGAAGGCCCACGGCATCGGCGACCGCAGCGATGGTCTTAGCGGAAAGCGCCAGTTTCCAACCCGGCTCGTTGAGCGGTCGCCGGAGCGTCGTGTGCGAGAGTCCGGCCTTCAGCGCTAGCGAATGCGCCGTAAGGCCCGTGTGCTCCAAAATTGCGCGGAGCCATGCCCGCTGTTCTTCGAGGGGATTTGTCATCCCCGCAGCAGTGAGCATCGCCAGAGCAGTAGGCATTTTCAAAAATCCGATTGACACTGCGCAAATATGCTCGTCATAACGGGAAGCACAACAGGGTGCGCGCCGGATGGGTTTCCCGACAGTCGATGAACTTGAGCAGCGGCGGAACCGCGCGGGCATCTCGCTCGACGAAGCCTGCCGTCGCGCCGGTATCTTCCCCTCAACGTGGCGCCGCAACGTGCGCGGCACCACGGCACCGAATACGCGCACCCTGCGCAAGATGTCCGACGCGCTGACGGCGCTGATCGAGGAACAGGCCGGCAAGCAGCTGGCCGGGGAGGGCGTTTGATGCGCATCCACCAAGATGAAAACGGCACAATCTCCATCGAGATCTCGGCAGCCGACTTAGCTTCGGCTGTCGAGGGCGGCCCGGCGCTTGAGAAATACGACGAAGCTACAGGCGACTTTAAGGCGCCAATCGTCTGGGACCAGCAGCGCTTTGCGCGTGACGTCTTTGCCGCTTTGTCGGAAGAGGAAGAGGACGGCACTAATCGCGTCCACCGCATGTTCGACGAGGCGTTCAAGGAAGCTCTTGAGCAGGGCGCCGACGGCATCTCTGTTTTCGGCGAGGACGTCGAGCCGGGAGAATACGCCAAGCATGAAGCCGCCCGCGCCAGCACGGATAACGTGTGATGGGCGACAGATCTTATCCCGGCATGGTCGCGGTGCTGAACGAGGTTGCCGCGGAGCGGCGGCGACAGGTCGAGGAAGAAACCTGCACAGCGGCCTACGACGACGAGCGAAACGGCGACGGCCAACTCGCTGAGGCGGCGGCATGCTACGCCCACGCAACACGCTGGGATCTGGACTCCCGCGAATTCCCCCAGCCGCCCGACAACTGGCCGTTTGAAGCGAAGTGGTGGAAGCCCACGATGCCGCGTCGCGATCTGATCAAGGCCGCTGCCCTGCTCGTGGCCGAAATCGAGCGGCTGGACCGCGCCGCGCCTGCCACCGAGGAACGCCGCGGGTGATGGCCGAGAACGAGTTCCGCCTCGTCGCAGAGTTTCCAATCGCCGTGGCGCCCGGGCGGACGCGCCTTATCGGTACGATCGATGCAGGAGAAACGCTGGCGATCGCCACGCTCGAACCCGGGGCGAAGCAGCCGGTGCTCGAAGCGCAGTCCAGCTACAAGGATGCTTTCGCGCTCGCCGCGGCGGTGCTGTCGGGCAACACGGCCGCGGTGACGAAGCCAGACGCGCTGCGCATCCTCGCCGCCACGCTCGTGCTGCTCGACAACGAAGCCGCCAGCAGCGAGGAAGAATGAAGCCGGTGGCGCTGATCGACCGGCGGCGGCGCCAGCTCAAGCTTTCCAAGGCGGCGCTCTGCGCGGCCGCCGGCGTGGATTATTCCAGCTACCTGCGCGCCATGGACGGCCGCGACATGCGGCCCGCCACAGTGGCGAAGCTCAACCTGGCGCTGGTGCGCGCTTCTAAGAAATTCGGCGCCGCGGCCGCCGACCTGGCGCCGCTCGCCGCCTACAGGCTGGCGGTGGTGCTGGCCGCGCAGTTCTACGGCGCGGACCCGAAGGCCGCGCTCGACGCCGACCCGGCGCGGCGCGCGACGGCGGACAAGGCC
>CAXTCF010000244.1:0-4634 GCA_964242945.1 uncultured Rhizobiaceae bacterium
TAGTGCCTCCTTCCACGCAGGCAAAAAGATTGCACCATCAAAACCTGGGATCAAATATTTTTATAGCCAGAGCTTCTCACTTCCACACTACCATCAATCTGCCTTCCTCGGCACCATCGGCAGAAATCTGCGAAGTCAGTCTGTTCGCTCCCGACTGCGTTCCGTAACTTGGCCATTATGAACAACCTGTCCAATCAGGTGGCGAGAGCGGACAAGAAGCCAAACCATTTCTCTTGAAAGGCAATCATTTCTTTCCGCCTCTGCAAGGTCGCCTCTTCCTGGCATGGCCAGCGGCATCCGCCTGGGCTTAGAAAACCCAGATTTCGACGCGCCGGTTCTTGGCCAACCCTGCATCGGAATCGTCGCACGCGACGGGCGCCAACTCGCCCAGTCCATCGAGGAGGTCGGGCTGGACCGCCCGCTCGGTCAGCCCTCTTGCGACAGCCTCGGCGCGCGACTTCGAGAGTAGCGCATTCTTGTCGAACCTGCCGATCGAATCCGTGAAGCCCAGCACCACGAGGCGTGATGCAGGCTTTCTTGCCTTCAGGGCCTTCCAGTAATCTGCCAAGCGGTCAAGGTCGCGCAGCGCACGGTTATCCAGGTTCGATGAGCCGCTGTTGAAGCGGAAAGTGATGCTCAGCCGCGAGCCGTTGCCGGTCGAAACCAGTCCGGCGAAGTGCTGGAGGTCTGCCAACCGAGTATCCCCGGCATCCGCGAGCAGGACGGCGCGGCGTATGGCCTCATCCCTGTAGGCATCGTCGCTCGCCTCGGGCGACAGGTTGATGAAGCCCGCATCCTTGATGATCGGCTGGGCGTCGTTCGAAAGCGCGTAATCCACGAAGTCGACGGCGTTGAGATGGCGCTGTTGCGTGGGGTTGTAGAGGTAGAGGCGGCGCGAAAGCGGGTATTCCTCCGCCTTGATGGAATACTCGCTCGGCCCACTGGTCAAGCCGCAGCTCTGCGAGATGTCCAGGGGCTTGGCGTTACCGATATAGGCGAAGCCGATGAAGCCGATGCCCAAGGGATCGCTGGCGACGTCGCCCGAAAGCTCGTCGCTCGATTCGAACTCCTTGGAAGTCTCCACCACGTCCTTGCCACTCATCACCATCGACTTGAAGCTGTCGTAGGTTCCGGACTTCGCGTCGCGCCGGAAGATGTGGATCGGTCCGCTGAACGGACCGACCTGTCCCCAGTCGGTGATCGTGCCGCCGAAGATGTCGGCGATCTGCTTCAGCGAAAGGGATTTCAGGGGGTTGTCAGGATGCACGATCACGGCGAGGCCGTCCAGCGCCAGCACATGCTCAAGGCCTGGGTCCGTCAACGTCCCGACGCCGAGCGCGCGGAGGTCGGCGACCTCCTTGTCGTTGATGCGCCGCGACGACATGCCGATGTCGGCGTTGCTGGCGGCGAGTTCCTTGAACGCCGTGCCGGAGCCGTGGCTGCCGACGGATATGTTGAACGCTTGGCCGCCCGCGTTGGTCGCCTTGAAGACTTTGTCCTCTGGGGTGGGGCCGCCGATCTCCACGAAATCGGCCGCGAAGCCGCGCGCCGCAGTGTAGCCGCGCAGCAGGTCCACGATGAGACGCGAGCCGATCGTGTTGGAACCCTGGAGGCGCAACGGCTGGTCGGAGGCGAGCGGCTGCGCGGAAGGAGCGGGCGCGATCGCCTGCCGGGAAACGATGTCGGCCAAGGGCACGTTGATGACGCCATACTGGGTCCGTATGCTCAGTACGCCGTTCGCTTCGCCGACGACATCGCCGGTGATTACCGAACCGTTCGTCAAGGAGAAGCTTTCCGCTGCTTCCGCAGCCAGAGGCATCAAGGCAAGATAGAAAGAAACGGCGAGGGCGCTGAAGCGGCAAGATCCTAGACGCATTCCCAACACGAGCCTCTCCTCATGATCTTCCCGCGAGTGGGATCTCAATCGTCTATTCGGGGCCAATCCAACAAGATGCCGAACATCAACTCATGAAGACAAACGAACACGAATAATTCCGTTTCGGCCGCCGCTCCACCGAAGCATTCGGATTTGGGCGTGAAGGATCGGGTGACGCAATCATGCGCATGAGGTTAGTTGGCGTCAATGTCACGCACATGACAAAGAACAGTCGTATGCGGGCGCACTCCCCGGAAGACCGCTTAAAGGCGTTTCAAGGTGGTTGCGCCGGCTTGACCGGCTTTGCTTGAACTGACCATTATTGAAGGAATTGAAAGAGAGGCGCGATCGTGCGGCATCTGATCGTCGCGAACATGCTGGCCGGCATTCTCCTGGCGCTGCTGCTGCTGCCGGGCGTCCTTGAGCCACTGGGCGCCGCGGGTGAGCGAACGGCCGAAATCCAGGATTTGCGCGACTACAACGGGGCGCTGTCCGAGCGGAACCGGACGCTGCGTGAGAGCCTGGGCAAGGCGGTCTGCTCGCCCGACGGCGGCTACGATGTCCCCCGATCCGACGTGCCGCCGCTGTCGCCGGGCGACGTGGAGGAACGCTTGCAACGCGAGGGCGCGGCGAGCGGCGCCGTGGAGGTCACACTCGCCTGGAACGGGCGGGCGGATCTCGACCTGTCGGTGATCTGCCCGGGCGGCGAGGCTATCCGCTTCGACAGCAAGAGCGGCTGCGGGGGCCGGCTCGACGTCGACATGAACAACGGCGCAAACGTCAGCGATCAGCCGGTCGAGCACGTGACATGGCCGGAAAACGCGGCCCCACCCGGCCTCTACAAGGTCAACGTCACGTATTTCAAGGACTACTCCGGAACGCAGCCCACCGTCCCGTTCTCAGTCGACATCAAGGTCGGCGGCCAGAGCAGGCGCCTGTCGCAAACGATTTCATTCGGCGTGCCGACGACCTTCGTCGACAGCTTCACGATCGGCGCCGCCGCGCCGCAAGACCCGGCGCCGTCCGTGCCACAGCCTGCGCCACAACCTGGGCCGCAGCCGACCCCCGCCCCTGAAGCCGGGCCGCAATCTGGGCCGGCGCCGGAGCCGGATGTATTGCCGCTGCCCAAGGATCCCGAGCGGACGGTGGTCGAGCAGGGCGGCTCCGCCGTTCCTCTAACGGAAGCCATCGAGAAGGGTGTCGTCTTCATTCTGGCCAGCAACCCCGCAAACCAAACACTCAGCTCCGGCTCGGGTTTCCTGATCGGGGACCGCCGCGTCGTCACCAACCGGCACGTCATCGAGGGTGCGACGAGCATCCTAGTCGTGAGCCAGATTCTTGGGCAGCCCCGCGAGGCGCGCGTGGCGGCTCAAACGCCGAACTCGGAGCACGGCCAGCCTGACTTCGCGGTTCTGGAAACCGAGGCGCCGCTTGCGCCGGCCACGGCGCTTTCCATCACGCCGGTCGCCGAAAGGCTGGAGCAAGTGGTGTCGGCGGGTTTTCCCGGCTTCCTGCTCGACTCCGACGAGGGCTTCCGCCGCTTGTCGCAGGGCGACCTGTCGGCTGCGCCCGAGATCGTCACGACGGAAGGCATCATCGCACGCCCGGCACGCCCGACCGATGCCGTGCCCTTGTTGATGCACTCCGCGGACATCGCGCAGGGCAACTCGGGCGGCCCGCTGCTCGACCTTTGCGGCCGTGTTGTCGGCGTCAATACTCTGGTGCGGCCGGGCAGCGAAAACAATTATCATACGAGTTGGGCGCTCGGCGCGTCCGGTCTCCAGAAGTTCCTGGAAAGCAACGGCATCAGCGCTACTGTGGAGGACGGCGCCTGCTCGCCCAACGCCCAGCCAGACGCTGCACCGACGCAACGGGAAGGCGGCTAGCCGATGCCCCGCATCCCCGAAGCCGCCCAACCGGCCGGGTTGCGGCGGCTCGCCATCGGCGGCGTCGGCGTGACCTCGGCGTTTGGCCAGATCCGCCAAAACCTCGAAGCGGAGCTTGGTCCCGGCGCTGGGCTGTTCCTGGCCGAGCCGGCCGAGCGCGGCGACAAGACAGACTGGTACACCGACGCGCAAGGACCCGCCCGCCGGCTGGCCGACCTCGACGAGCCGGAGCGCCGCCGGGCCGGCGAGCGGCTGCGCGAAGCGCTCGGGGGAATCTCGGCCTTCGCCGAGCGGCTCAAGAGCGACAAGGACGAATACAGGAGCCATCTCGGGAATCTGATCGAACTTGCGATCCAGATCCCCGACGAAAGCCATGTCTGGATGGTCGGCGACCAGCCGGTGCTCACCTTCTGGGGTACGACGCGCGAGGTCGGCCAGCCGGTGGAAAGCCCGGCCTACCGCCTAGTGCCGCCTCCTGCGCTACCCGCCGCCGACACGGAGGGGGCCGCTGCGGCGGCCAGCGGAAGTGACGAGGCGGCGGAACCGGCCGCCTCCGCCGCCAGCGCCGCCGAGACGGGGGTCGCCGTGCTGCGGCGCGAGGAACGCATTGGCGGGGGCGCGCTGCTGCTGCTCTGGCTCCTGCTCGCGGTGATCCTGTTCGCCATCGGGTTCCAACTGCTGCGCTCATGCGCGCTCGCCTTGCCCTGGCTCCCCGCACCGCTTGTCAGCTTCTGCGCGGCGCCGGAAGGCGAAACGGGCCTCGTCGGCCTGCTCGGGGAGCGCGAAAGACTCGAAACGGAGCGGCGCCTCCTGATGGACCAGGTCGAGCGCGAGCGGCGGATGTGCGTGGCGGAGAGCGCGCCGCCTGAACC
>CAXTCF010000245.1:0-4625 GCA_964242945.1 uncultured Rhizobiaceae bacterium
CAATCGGTTTTCCCCGCCCCGCTCTTGGAGTGGGCGCGGGCGCGGCCGGGCGCCGGCCGGGTCGAGGTGGCCGGCGCGGACAAATTCCTGAAGATCGCGGCCGACAAGCGGCCGCACATCATCTTCACCGGCCATCTCGGCTGCTTCGAGATGCTGCCCGTGGCCGCGGCGGCCTACGGGCTGGACATCACTGCGCTCTTCCGCCCCCCGAACAATCCCTATATCGCCAAATACGTCTTCTCCGCCCGCAGCACGGCGATGGGCGACCTGCTGGCATCGCAGGTCGGCGCCGCCTTCGCCCTGTCGCGGATTTTGGGCGAGGGCGGCAATGTCGGCATGCTGGTCGATCAGCGCTTCAACGGCGGGGTGGACACGCTGTTCTTCGGCCAGGAGTGCCAGACGAGCCCGCTCCTGCCCAAGCTCGCGCGCCATCACGAGCCGGACGTGTACCCCGCCCGCTGCATCCGCCTGCCCGGCAACCGTTATCGTCTGGAGATCGAGGACAGGCTGGACCTGCCGCGCACAGACCGCGGGCAGATCGACGTGGAGGCCTCGGCGCAGCTTCTGAACGACGTGGTCGAGCGATGGGTGCGCGAGCATCCGGAGCAGTGGATCTGGATCCACAAGCGCTGGGGACGCTCCGACAAGCGCTGGCGCTGGCGCCTGCGCAACAGGCCGAAAGCGGTTTCCCCATAATTTGCCATGGTCCCGCCTTGAAAACGCGATTGTTTCAATATGTAATAGTCGGTGAAACAAGCGGCGTACGGCGGAAACGCCTGAAGTCGATAAAAACGGCGGAACGCGAGGCATGAACGAGATGATCGACAGCGCAGATTCGACTCTGGCGACCGTCAGCATCTGGACCCCTTGGGGAGAGCAGAAGGTTCAGAAGCTTGAAAGCCGCACGGCGCTGCTCCGCCGCGCCGTAACGCGGATGCGCGGCAGCGATGAACTGCCTTCGGTGCCGGACTTCTCCGACCGGGCTTGGCCGGCCGGCTGACCGGCAGCGCCGGGCGATCGATCAGGCTGAGTCCGACGCCTAAGCGTTGAGGTTCAGTTCGCGACCACGATGCGCGTGTTGCCGAGGCCCGCGCTCTGCACGAGCTTGTAGAACGCCGCAGCGTTCGCCGTGTGAAGCCGAACGCAGCCGTGCGACGCCGGACGACCGAGATTCCGCACGTGATTGGTGCCGTGGATGGCATAGCCGCCGGTGAAGAACACGGAAAACGGCATCGGCGAGTTGTCGTATTTCCGGGAATACCACATCCGATGAAGCCGCTTTGGGCTCCAGCTTCCGCGCGGCGTGTAGTATCCTGCTCGCGCGGTCGAGACCGGCCAGGAATAGATCACCCGGCCATATTGTTCTACGGTCATCCGCTGACTTGAAACGTCCACGCGGGCCACCACCGAGGCGGCATCGCTCGCCACGGCGCTGCCAAGGAGCCCCACTGCCGTGAGCAGCCCCAGGAAAATCTTCTTCATCTTGAGTGTACCCCCTCGCCTGCCGTCGGCGGCACGCTGCCGCCATTGCTTGAACATGGCATGATTTCCGCCAGCTTGTCTTCCCGCTGATCTCGAATTTCACCTGTTCTGGTAAACTTGTCTCGCGAAAATTTTTATAAAAATCAATATCTCCAGCGTGGCGGCAAGCATCGCGTGGGCCTCCTCAAGCGGTTGCGTCCGCGAACAAAAGAGGCTTCTATCCCGCCGCTTGCGAAAACCGTTCCGGAGTTCACGGGAATGACAGCGTTGAGAAGCGCTCTGGCTGCCCTTGTGCTGGCGCTCGCCCCACCCGGTGCGGCCTTTGCGGCACGCACCGATCTCGTGATCGGCATCGTGCTGGAGCCGCCGCATCTGGACCCGACCGCGGGCGCCGCAGCGGCCATCGACGAGGTCGTCTATGCCAACATCTTCGAAGGCCTCACGCGCATCGGCGCGAAGGGCGAGGTGCTGCCCGACTTGGCGGAGAGCTGGACGATTTCCGACGACGGCAAGGTTTACACCTTCAAGCTGCATACGGGCGTCACCTTTCACGACGGCACCGCCTTCGATGCAGGCGACGTAAAATTTTCGCTGGACCGGGCGCGGGCCGAGAACTCCACCAACGCGCAGAAAGGGCTCTTCGCGGAGATAGCCTCCGTTGAGGTCGTCGCTCCGACAACGGTCAAGGTCGCCCTGAAGGAGCCGCAGGGCTCGTTTCTGTACAATATGGGCTGGGGCGATGCGGTCATCGTCGCCCCGGAAACGGCCGACACCAACAAGGAGAAGCCGGTCGGCACCGGGCCGTTTCGCTTCGAGTCGTGGGCGCGGGGCTCCTCGATCACCCTGCTCAAATCGGACGGCTACTGGGGCGCTCCGGCTCAACTGAACAAGGTGGAGTTCCGCATCGTGCCGGACGCCGCGGCGGCCGTTCCGGCGGTGCTTTCCGGCGACGTGCAGGCCTTCCCTTTCTTCCCCTCGGATGGCTTGGCTCAGATCGAGGGCGACCCGCGGTTCAAGGTCGCGGTGGGCTCCACCGAAGGCGAAACCATCCTTGCCATCAACAACAAGAAGCCGCCTTTCGACAATCTCAAGGTCCGGCAGGCGATCGCGCACGCGCTGGACCACAAGTCGATCATCGAAGGTGCAGTGAACGGCCTCGGCACGCCGATCGGCTCGTTCTTCCCGCCCTCGAACGCCGCCTATGTCGATCTGACCGGCACCTACCCGTATGACGTCGCGAAGGCCAAGAACCTGCTGGCGCAGGCCGGCTTTGCGAAAGGGATAACCGCAACGCTGAAGCTGCCCCCCGTGCCCTATGCCCGCCTCGGCGGCGAGGTCATCGCCTCGCAGTTGCGCGAAATCGGCATCGACTGCGAGATCGTGCCCGTAGAGTGGGCCGACTGGCTGTCCCAGGTTTTCACGAACAAGGATTTTGACCTGACGATCGTGTCGCACACCGAGCCGAACGACATCGATATCTTCGCCCGCAAGGACTACTATTTCGGCTACGACAACCCCAGCTTCGACAAGGTCATCGCCGGCCTCAACGGGACGTCCGATCCTGCGCAGCGCACCAAACTTTACCAGCAAGCCCAGAAAATCCTCGCGGACGATGCCGCGGCCGGCTTCCTCTTCGAACTGCCGAAGATCGGCGTCTGGGATGCGAAGCTGGAAGGAATGTGGGAGAACGCGCCGATCCAGGCCAACGATCTGACAAAGGTGCACTGGACCGATTAGTCCGTTCGCGGAGCAGGCTTCCGTCATGGGAGCGTTCCTGCTCAGGCGGCTGCTGACTTCGGCCGCGACGCTGCTCCTCGCCTCGGCTGTCGTCTTCGCGGTTCTGGAAGTGCTGCCCGGCGATCCCGCCCGGCTGATGCTCGGCATGAATGCCAGCGCCGACGCGGTGGCCGCCTTGCGCAGTCAGCTTGGCCTCGATGAGCCGCTGCTTATCCGCTACATCCATTGGATCGGTGGCCTCGCCGCGTTCGATCTCGGCAGGTCCTTCACCTACTCCGTTCCGGTGGCGCAACTCGTGAAGGAACGGCTTGCCGTTTCGCTGCCGTTGGCGCTCCTCGCGCTGTTTCTCTCGACGCTGATCGCCATCCCGCTCGGCCTGTTCGCGGCAGCCAGGCGCGGACGCCCGGCCGATGCGGTCACGATGGGCGCGGCGCAGCTTGGCGTAGCGATCCCCAACTTCTGGTTCGCCTTGCTCCTCGTTTATGTCTTCTCAGTCTGGCTGCGCTGGCTGCCGGCCGGCGGCTTTCCCGGCTGGAGCAGCGGCTGGGCTCCGGCCGTCCGCGCGCTTCTTCTGCCTGCCGTGGCGCTTGCCCTGCCGCAAGCTGCGATCCTGGCGCGTGTGGCGCGTTCGGCCCTTGTGGAGACCCTGAACCAGGATTTCATCCGCACCGCCCGCGCCAAGGGCATGACCTCGACGCAGGTGCTGCTCGGTGACGCACTGCCCAATGCGCTGATCCCGGTCGTCACAGTCCTTGGCCTTCAGTTCTCCTTCCTGCTCGCCGGCACGATCATCGTGGAGAACGTCTTTTATCTGCCGGGTCTCGGTCGGCTGGTCTATCAGGCGATCACCCAGCGCGACCTGATCACGGTGGCAAGCGTTGTGATGCTGCTGGTCGGCAGCGTTATCCTCGTCAATCTGCTGGTCGATCTTTCCTATGCGCTCATCGACCCGCGGCTGAAGCTGCCGGCATGAGCCCGCAGGCGTTTTCCCCAACCCCGACGGGAGGACGCAGCTTCCTGCGCCAGGCGCTGACGAACCGCTCTTTCGTCCTCGGCCTGACGATCACCGCGCTGTTCGTGGCAGCGGCTCTGCTGTCCTTTGCCTGGACGCCGTATGACGTCACGCGGCTCGTCATCGCGGACAAGCAGCAGGCGCCTTCCGCCGTCCACTGGCTTGGCACCGACCACTTCGGCAGGGACATCCTGTCGATGCTGATGATCGGCGCCCGCAACTCCATCGCGGTCGTGCTGGTTGCGGTGGGAATCGGCGCGGGCATCGGCGTGCCGGTCGGTGCGCTTGCCGCTGCGCGCGGCGGTTGGCCGGACGAGGCGCTGATGCGCCTCCACGACGTGGTGTTCGCCGTCCCCGCGCGGCTTTCCGCGCTCATGATCACGGCAGTCTTCGG
>CAXTCF010000246.1:0-4347 GCA_964242945.1 uncultured Rhizobiaceae bacterium
GGGTGTCTCTCCTTATTCATTTGCGGGGGCGGGGTGGGTTTTTCTTCCCCCCCCCCCCCCGCGCCGGTGTTGAAGCCTTTGCCGGAAACCGGCTCAGGCGACGTTCGCGTTCCCTTCGATGACCAGCGAAGCCGCGGGCGCGGCTTCCGCCGGCCTCGGCCCTTCCAGCCAGTTGAAGCGGTCGGTGCTGAGCAGGATGAAATGAATCACCAGCGCCAGCACGAACAGGAAGGTAAACAGCGCGATCAGCGTGCGACGCGGATCGAATAGAAGCCACATTCTCCACATCTCGTTTTCCCCCTCAGGTCAGCATCGACACGAGGTGGCCGACGGTGGTCATCCCATCGTCGAGCATGGCGTAGCCGTTGGGTCCGGGAAGCCATGGGCGCCACATCCAGGCGAGGATGTGAGCAATCACGGCGACGATCACGAACACCAGGAAGCTCGTCAGGAAAACGGAGTGGAACTCTTTGGCTTCCGCTTCAGTGAGACCCGAAAGGGTCCCATCATTCACCACGGCCATAGGTTTTCTCCTCATGCTTCGGCCTTGCGGCCAGTTGCCCCCGTTGCCGGGTGCGGGTTTGCCGGAATCCTTGCGGGTTCCAGCGTCTTCCCGCCGGGACCCTCGCGAGGCCCGGCGGAAACTCTCCCCTCATCGGAACACGAAGGGGATGCAGGCGTGGGCGGAAGCCGAGGCCTCCGCGAACACGGAGCGGCGCTTTTCGCTTCGGTCGCCGTCCCGCGGCAGAAGGCGGGCGGCCAGCGCAGCAGCGAGGCAGAGCGGGTAGATCGCCAGCATCATCAGCCGCATGTCGCGCCTGTCCGCGCGCCGGGCGCCCTCGCTGAAATCCATCATCGTCATGGCCGTGCCTCCTTCATTGACGCGAACTAACCGACCGTTTCCACGGCGCGCCGAAACGCGCCGGCCGTGACTTCCGCCGCCCCGGCACTTCGCGCGAGCGCCTCCACGCGATCCCGAATGCTCTTGGCGGCGGAGATGCGGGTGAGCACGGGATAGGTGTCCACCGTTGCATCGAGCGCGGCCAGCGCCTCCTCGCTCCAGGAAAGTTCGCTTATGCGCCTGGCGGGCGTCGCTTCGACCCGGTCGAGATCGGTGCCCAGGGGCAGGATGCGGAAAAGCGCGTCGAACAGCGCGTTGCAGACTTCCTGAAGGATGTAGCTCGCCCCGGCATAGCCCATGAAGGGCGTGCCGGTGTGGCGCCGGATGATCGCTCCGGGGAACGACGCCGGGATGAAGGAGCTTCTTCCGCCCGCCTCGGCCGCATACATCCGTTCGTTGAAGGAGCCGAACAGCACCAGAGGCTGCTTGGCATGCACGGCAGCGCGAACCGCCTCGTTGTCCGTCTTGGCTCCCGCAGCCCGCGCGATCGCGAAGGCGCAGGGAAAGCCGAGGTCCCCTTCCAGGAAGTGGCGGACGCCCCGCGCATAGGTTTCGCCGGCGACGATGCCGAAGCTGGCGGTGGCATAGAAGTCCTGGGTGACGGAGCGCCAGAGGTCCCAGAGCGGCTTGATCGTCGTCATCTTTTCCGCGGCGATGAACGGCTGCGGGTCGAGCCCCGCCAGTTCTCCCAGCTTCTCCAGGAAGGCCGTGGTGGAGTGGAGCCCGATGGGCGCCTGAAGGTACGGCTTGTCCAGCGCCTCGCAGAGTTTTCTGCCGAACTCGCGGTAGAGGCAGATGTTGACGTCGGCCTCGCCGAGTTTCGGCACGTCCGCCAGATCGGCGCCGAGCGGGAAGACGAGGTTGATTTCGGCGCCGATGCCCTCGACCAGCCGCCGGATCTCGGCAAGGTCGGACGGCATGTTGAAGGTGCCGTAGATCGGCCCGATGATGTTGACCTTGGGTTTCTGGCCCGCCGGCTTCGGGGCATCGGCTTTCGGTGCTGCCTTCTTGCCCTTCTTCGCCTTCTGCCCGAACTCCTTCCACAGCCACAGCAGGGCGCGGTCGGCGGACTGCCACTGGTCCTCGTCGATGGTGCGCGGCAGGAAGCGCATGATGCGCGTGCCTTCCGGCGTCACGCCGCCGCCGATCATCTCGGCGATCGAGCCGGTGACGACCACGGCCGGCTTGTCCGGGTCGAGCGTGCCATGGGCGCGCTTCATCGCGCCTTCCGTGCCGGTCTTGCCGAGTTCCTCCTCGGCCAGCCCCGTCACCACGATCGGCAGTTCATGAGGGGGCAGCGCGTCGGTGTAGTGGAGCACCGCCGTCACCGGCAGGTTCTCGCAGCCCACCGGCCCGTCGATGATGACCTGGAGCCCCTTCAAGGCGGTGAATACGTAAACGGAGCCCCAGTAGCCGCCGGCCCTGTCGTGATCGAGGACGAGCATCAGAAATCCTCCATCTTCACGGAGGCTTTCTGCGCGACCAGCGGCTTCGCCTTCACCGGCGCATCCACCGGCGGGAGGCGCGCGGCGTCCGGCCAGATGCCGGCGCGGTGGCCCTTGCCGACGGTGCCGAAGAAGGCCGACATGCGGTCGAAGCGCGCCTTGTTGCCGACCGCCGCGTTGATCACGGCGGCGAGCGCGCCGACGCCGGCCGGGCCCATCAGCGGCCGCGCCGAGATGAGGTTGGTGAAATAGAGCGCCGGGATGCTGCGGCTCTTGGCATGCTGGACGACCGGCGTCGTGCCGATCGCGAGGTCCGGCGCGAAGGCGTCGACCGCCGACAGGTCCTTCTCCAACGAGGCGCGGAACTCGACATGGACGCCCTTGGCGCGCAGCCACTCGGCATCCGCCTCGGCCCATTTCGTCTTCGGGCAGGCGGTGCCGACATAGCGCAGGTCGGCGCCGGACTCTTTCAGCAGGCGCCCGACGATCAGCTCCGACCCTTCGTAGCCCGAAAGCGTGATGCGCGCTGAGATGGGCGCCGCGCCGAGCGCACCCTTGAGGCCGGGAAGGATTGCCGCCTTGGCGGCGTCCACCTTGTCCCGCGCCACGCCGCACGCGTCGCCGATCGCTTCGAGCCAGGCGGCGGTGCCCTCGATGCCGACGGGGGCCGAGCCCACCACCGGCCTGCCGGCCGCCTGGAACTCGCGGATCGAGGCCGTGTAGAAGGGATGGATCGCGGCGGCGACAGCGCAGTCCAGCGCCGCATAGAGCTCGCGCCACTCGCGCGTCGGCACGACCGGCCCGGCGCCCAAGCCCATCGGCTCCAGCATGCGGCCGATCGTGATGGGATCGACCGGGAACATCTCGCCCAGCAGCGCAACCGTCGGGCGCTCGCCCTTGCCGCCCTTCGGCGCCTGGACGGGGCCTGCGGCCGCTTCCGCCCTCGCATAGTTCAGCATAGCGCCGGCCAGCACGTCCTTGGCCTCGGCATGGGTCGGCACGCCGAAGCCCGGCACGTCGATGCCGACGATGCGCACGCCGTTGATCTCCTTCGGAAGCGAGCGCAGCGGCACGCCCGACGCGGTGGGCACGCAGAGGTTCGTCACCACGATCGTGTCGTAGAGCGCGGGATCCGCGAGCTTGTGGACGGCGTCGCGGATGTCCTCGTAGAGCTTTCCCGTGACCAGCGTTTCCGAGTTGAACGGGACGTAGCCGACCGAGCGCTTGGCGCCGTAGAAGTGCGAAGTGAAGGTGAGGCCATAGACGCAGCAGGCCGAGCCGGAAAGCACGGTCGCGGTGCGTCGCATGCGAAGCCCCACGCGAAGCGAGCCGAAGGCCGGGCACATCGACTGCGGCTGGTCGTGCGGCCCCTGGGGATAGTCGGCGCGCAGCTTTTCCAGGACGGCGCTGTTCGCGGAGCTAGCTGCCGCACGGCTCATCTCCGCCTTGCCGCCGTGGCAGCCAGCACCCTCCGCCGGCAGACCGGCGGACGGCATCGGGCCGGCCTCCGCCTCGCTGCGCACAGGGTTTTCGATCGGGGCATCGCCCGCGCCGTCATAAACCACCTCGCTCTGCGGCAGCGGCTCGACGGAGGGGATGTGCGGGCGGTCGTTCATCGGATCAGACCGCGTCGTAGATCACTTCGAGCGAAGGCTTGTGGACCACGATCCCGCCGCGCATGTCGGCCTGGCTCGCAGGCTCCAGCGCCACGTCGGCGCCGGTCTCGTCGCGGCTGAAGAGGCCGAGCAGGAGGTCCTGGGTCAGCGGTGCCGGGCGCTGCGGCGGGGCATGCGCCACGTTGAGCGCAAGCTCCTCGAAGAGCGGCCCCCAGCGCGTGCCGGGTGTGCCGATGATCTGGTAGGCGGCGCTCTTGCGCCGGATGTCGTCGTGGGCGGGAATGGAGGCCAGCACGGGGATGCCGACGGCCTGGGCGAAAGCCGCGGCCTCGCCGGTGCCGTCGTCCTTGTTGATGACCATGCCGGCGACGCCGACATTGCCGCC
>CAXTCF010000247.1:0-4331 GCA_964242945.1 uncultured Rhizobiaceae bacterium
GACGTCGTCGTATTTCAGCAGGTTCTTGCGGATGTCGAAGTTGCGCGCCTCGACCTTCTTCTGCGCCTTTTCCAGTGCCTTGTTGATCCAGGGATGGATGATCGCCTCGTCTTCCTTGAGGCCGAGCTTCTGGAGCATCCCGTCCATGCGCTCGGAACCGAAGATGCGCATCAGGTCGTCCTGGAGCGACAGGTAGAATTTCGAGCGGCCGGGATCGCCCTGGCGGCCTGAGCGGCCGCGCAGCTGGTTGTCGATGCGCCGCGACTCGTGGCGCTCGGTGGCAAGCACATAGAGGCCGCCGGCGGCAAGCGCCTCCTGCTTGAGCTTGGCGATGTCGTCGCGGATCGCCTGTTCCTTCCGCGCGCGCTCCTCACCCTCCGGCACCTCTGCCAATTCCCTGGCGATGCGCATTTCGGCATTGCCGCCGAGCTGGATGTCGGTGCCGCGCCCCGCCATGTTGGTGGCGATGGTGACGGCGCCGGGAACGCCGGCCTGTGCGACGATGAAGGCTTCCTGCTCGTGGTAGCGGGCGTTCAGAACCTGAAAGTCCTTCAGCCCCTCCTGACGCAGGCGCTCCGCCAGAAGCTCGGACTTCTCGATGGAGGTGGTGCCGACCAGGATCGGCTGGCGCTTGGCCGCGGCGTCCTTGATCTCGCGCACGATCGCCCGGTACTTCTCTTCCGCCGTGCGGTAAACCTCATCGTCCTCGTCGATGCGCAGCACGGGAAGGTTGGTCGGCACCTCCGTGACGCCGAGATTGTAGATGTTGGCGAACTCTTCGGCTTCCGTGTTGGCCGTGCCGGTCATGCCGGCCAGCTTCTTGTACATGCGGAAGTAGTTCTGGAAGGTGATGGACGCCAGCGTCTGGTTCTCCGGCTGGATCGCCACGTGCTCCTTGGCTTCCAGCGCCTGGTGCAGGCCTTCGGAAAAGCGGCGGCCCGGCATCATGCGGCCGGTGAACTCGTCGATGATGACGACTTCGCCGTTCCTCACGATGTAGTCCTTGTCGCGCTGGAACAGCCGGTGCGCCTTGAGCGCATTGTTGACGTGGTGGACGATGGCGACGTTTTCCACGTCGTAGAGCGACGCGCCCTTCAGGTGGCCGGCCTCGCGGAGCAGGTTCTCCAGCTTCTCCGTGCCTTCCTCGGTGAAGATCGCCGTGCGCTGCTTCTCGTCCACCTCGTAGTCGGCCGGCTCCAGCTTCAGCATGAAGGCGTCGATCGTGTTGTACATCTCCGAGCGGTCCTCCAGGGGACCGGAGATGATCAGCGGCGTGCGCGCCTCGTCCACGAGGATGGAGTCCACCTCGTCCACGATGGCGTAGTTGTGCCCGCGCTGCACCATCTGCCCGCGGTCGTATTTCATGTTGTCGCGAAGGTAATCGAAGCCGAGCTCGTTGTTGGTGGCGTAGGTCACGTCACAGGCATAGGCCGCGCGCCGCTCCTCGTCGGACAGGCCGTGGACGATGACGCCGACCGTCAGCCCCAAGAACTTGTAGATGCGGCCCATCCACTCGGAGTCGCGGGTGGCGAGGTAGTCGTTGACCGTGACGACATGGACGCCCTTGCCCTCCAGCGCGTTGAGATAGACGGGAAGCGTGCCCACCAGCGTCTTGCCTTCGCCCGTCCTCATCTCGGCGATGTTGCCGCCGTCCAGCACCATGCCGCCGATCAGCTGCACGTCGAAGGGACGCATACCCAGCACGCGCTTGGACGCCTCGCGCACGGTGGCGAAGGCGGGGATCAGCAGATCTTCCAGGCTTTCGCCGTTGGCGAGCCGCCCGCGGAACTCCTCGGTCTTGGCCTGAAGCTGCGCGTTGGAGAGTGCTGCAAACTCCGGCTCAAGCGCGTTGATCGCATCCGCGCGCGGCCGCAGGCCCTTGACGCGGCGGTCGTTTGCCGAGCCGAAAATCTTGCGGGCAAGACCGCCGAGACTGACCATGGAGAGGTCCTTTCAATTCGTTCGCGCCGGACGGGCGGCGGCGTAGCCTGAGGCAAACACCGGCGAAACCAAGCGGAAATGCGGCAAAAAGCGCTGGGAAACAAGCGTCTGGACGCCGCTTGCGCCGAGAGATAAGAGGGCGCCGGATCGAAGTCAACTTGGCGTCAAAGCTCGCCGCCGCCTTCCTTTTGCCCGCTTGGCTCCCCCTTTCGGCGTCCATCGCCGGAACTCCCCAAGCGAAGCCGTTTCCTCCAGGAGAATTTCTCGAATGTCCGTCCTTTTCCTCAGGCGCGCCCGCATCGCGCTCTACGCGACTGCGGCGCTCGCCTTGCTCGCAGCCGCGCCGGCCTCTGCTCAGGATCCCGCGCCGGCCAAGCCTGCGCCCGCCACGGAACCGGCGCCGAAGCCGGAAACGGTGGTCGCCACGATCAACGGCAAGCCGATCACCGAAGCCGACCTGGAAGTCGCCGAATCCGAACTGGATCAGGAGTTCGCCCAGCTTCCGCCGCCGCAGCGCCGTGCGGCGGCGCTGTCCGCGGTGATCGAAATCCGCCTGATGGCGGACGAAGCGACGGCGAAGGGTTTTGACAAGGACCCGGCCTTCCAGCAGCGCCTGGAGTTCCAGAAGAACCGCGCTCTGCACAGCACCGTCGTCGAGAACGAGGTCGCCAAGGCTCTCAAGAACGCCGACATCCGCGCCCGCTACGACCAGGAAGTCGCCAACACGCCGCCTGTCAACGAGGTGAAAGCCCGTCACATCCTGGTGAAGACCAAGGAGGAGGCAGAAGCGATCATCAAGCAGCTCGACGGCGGCGCGAAGTTCGAAGACCTCGCCAACGAGAAAACCACCGATCCGAGCGGAAAGACGAGCGGCGGCGACCTCGGCTGGTTCGGCCCCGGCCAGATGGTGCCGGAGTTCGAGCAGGCGGCCACGGCGCTGCAGCCGGGATCATACACCAGGACGCCGGTTCAGTCGCAGTTCGGCTGGCACGTGATCAAGGTCGAGGACAAGCGCGCCAAGCAGCCGCCGGCCTTCGACCAGGTCAAGGACCAGGTACGGTCCGTGCTCCTGCGCGAGAAGTATTTTGCTCTGGTGAAAGGCCTGCGCGGCGCAGCCAAGATCGAGGTCTCCGACCCGGCGTTGAAAGCGGCGACCGAAGCCGCCGACAAGGCTCAGCAGCAGGCGCAGTGACGCTTGCCCCTCCGGCTTCCGCGCCCTTCGGATCGCGCGGAGCCGGAACTTGGCCCTGACGGCACCTGTGGGCGGGGTGCGGGCTTGCGCGCCGGCGCGGAGTGGGGCAATCCGCAGCACCTCCACTCTCCAAGAGGCGAGCCTCATGTCGTCAGCCGTTTCGCCGCTCGCCCCCCAAACCTATCCCGACATGCCGGCGATATCCGGCGTGCGGATCGCCACCGCGCAGGCCGGCATCAAGTACAGGAACCGCACCGACCTGCTCGCCATGGTGTTCGACGAAGGCACGGAAGTAGCGGGCGTGTTCACCCGTTCGAAATGTCCGTCTGCGCCGGTGGACTTCTGCCGCGCCAACCTGGGCGCCGGGAAAGCGCGCATTCTGGTGGTCAACTCCGGCAACGCCAACGCCTTCACGGGCCGGCGCGGGCGCGAAACCACGGCGGCGACGGCGGAGATGGCTGCCGCGGCGCTCGGCTGCGAAACCACGGACGTGTTCCTCGCCTCCACCGGCGTGATCGGCGAACCCCTCGACGCGGCTAAGTTCGCGCACCTGCTCGCCGACATGGCAAGGGAAGCTGCGCCGGACCGCTGGCGCGACGCCGCCGACGCCATCATGACCACCGACACCTACCCGAAGGTGGCGACGATCCGCGTCAGGCTGGGCGAAGGAGAGGTGACGATCAACGGCATCGCCAAAGGCGCCGGCATGATCGCGCCGGACATGGCGACCATGCTTTCCTTCGTGGCGACCGATGCCGCCATCGCCGCGCCTGCGCTTCAGACGCTGCTTTCATCGAGCGTGGAAGGCAGCTTCAATGCGGTGACGGTGGACAGCGACACCTCCACCAGCGACACGCTGCTCCTCTTCGCCACCGGCCGGGCGCAAGGCGCGCCCCGTATCACCGACCCGTCCGACCCTCTGCTGGACGATTTCCGGCTGGCGCTCGACGCTCTGCTCAAGAACCTCGCCCGGCAAGTGGTGCGCGACGGGGAGGGCGCGCGCAAGGAGATCGCCGTTTCGGTGACGGGTGCCGAGTCCGATGCTTCGGCCAAGCGGATCGCGCTCTCGATCGCCAACTCGCCGCTGGTGAAGACGGCGGCGGCCGGCGAGGACGCCAACTGGGGCCGCGTCGTCATGGCCGTCGGCAAGGCCGGCGAACCGGCGGACCGCGACCGGCTTTCCGTCTGGTTCGGCGGC
>CAXTCF010000248.1:0-4289 GCA_964242945.1 uncultured Rhizobiaceae bacterium
CTACGACCCGCGCGGTCCGGAGCTTGCGTCAACTCCGGTGCCGAGTAGCCCGGCGAGCAACGCTCTTCCTCCTCGACAACCACGATCGTGGTGGAGGCAGAGTGCGCCGGGGGCAGACAACGGCGAGGCCTTGGGCTGAAAACGCCGGGCGGGCAATCCGAGGATCGCACTGTTTTAGTTTTTCGAGCGGCCCGCGGGTCGCCCGCCGTTCCCGACCCCGCGCGGGTCGGAGCAGAAGAATCGCAATGGCCAGACGCGAAAGCGGGCGTGGCAACGGGGACCCGCATCTTCTAGGATGCCGAGCCTTTACCCCGCACGGAAGAATTTTCAGCGTGACCGCTTCGTCCGACATCCCCTTCTGTCCCGCCGCGAACCGCCGCTTCGTGCTGGTGGCCGCGATCCTCGCTTCCGCGATGGGCTTCATCGACGGCTCCGTCGTGTCCATCGCCATGCCGGCGATCCGCGAAAATCTCGGCGCAAGCCTCGCGGACGCGCAGTGGGTGTCCAATGCCTACCTGCTGACGCTGGCGGCGCTGATCCTGGTCGGCGGCGCGGCGGGCGACGCCTACGGCCTGCGCCGGGTGTTCGTCAGCGGCATCGCGCTGTTCGTCTGCGCCTCGCTGCTGTGCGCCCTGGCGCCGACGCCGCTCGCCCTGGTCACTGCGCGCGCAGTGCAGGGCGTCGGCGCGGCGGCCATGGTTCCCGCCAGCCTTGCCATCATCGCCAAGGCCTATCCGAGGAGCGAGCGCGGCCGGGCGATCGGCATCTGGGCGGCGTCCGCCTCGCTGACCACCGCGTTCGGGCCGGCGCTCGGCGGCTTCCTCCTGTCGGCAGGGGATTCGCATGCTTGGCGCCTGATCTTCGCGATCAACCTGCCGCTGGGCTTGGGCGCGCTCCTGCTGCTCCTTCTCAAGGTTCCCGCGGACAGCGCGGAAGGCTCCCGCGCGCTGGACTGGCCGGGCGCCGCCCTCGCCACTCTGGCGCTCGGCCTGCTCGCCTTTGGACTGACGGAGGCGGAAGGCGCGGGCCGGTCCCTGATCCTGCCGGCGCTCGCCGGCAGCGCCGTGCTCCTCGCAGCCTTCCTGTTCCAGGAGCATCGTGCGGCGCAGCCGATGGTCGATCTCCGCCTGTTTGCCGACGGCGCCTTCGCCGGGGCGAACCTCGCGACCTTCTTCCTCTACGGCGCGCTCAGTGCGGTGTTCTTCTTCCTGCCGATGCTGCTCGTTTCCGCATGGAACATCGCGGAGGCAAAGATCGGCGTCCTTTTCCTGCCGGGAACCCTCTTGATGGCGGCGTTCTCACCCGCCGCCGGAAGGCTGGGCGACCGGATCGGCCCGCGGCTGCCGATCGCGGCGGGCAGCCTGGTGGCCGGTGCTGCGATCGCCGGCCTGAGCCTCCTCGCCTGGACGCACACGCATGCCTTCTGGACCGGCGTGCTTCCGCTGATGCTCCTTTGGAGCGGGGGCATGACGCTTGTCGTGTCGCCGCTGTCGGCCGCCGTGATGACCGCCGTAGAGGACAAGAACACCGGCGCGGCATCGGGCATCAACAATGCGGTGTCCCGCGTCGCCGGGCTTCTCGCCATCGCCGGCCTCGGAGCCGTGCTGGCGCTGGTGCACAAAGCGGGCCTCCCCGATGGAAAAGGGCCAAGCTTCGGCGCGGCTGCACCCGCCGGCTCCAGCCTGCAAACGGCTTGGCTCGCCGCGAGCGACGGAGCCTTCGCTGCCCTCGGCTTCCTCTGCGCCGCGCTGTGCGCTGCCTCGGCCGTCACGGCATGGCTGAGCATCCCCGATCAGCGCGTGCAGACAAACAAGGACGTGGCGTCGGCAGTCTGAAAACGGCGGCCGGCGAAAAAAGTCAGCTACGCGCCACCTTCAGCGCAGACTTGTCCCCGCCGTCCTTCAGCAGGTCGTCGATGCGCTCGCGTTCGCGCTTGAAAGCTTCGAATTCCCTGCCGGAAAGCGACTTGCCCGTGGGCAGCCGCACGCGCAGCGGATCGACCTTGGTGCCGTTGACGATCAGCTCGTAGTGAAGGTGGTCGCCGGTCGCCAGGCCGGTGGAGCCGACATAGCCGATGATCTGCCCTTGCCGCACGCGCGCGCCTGTCTTGACGCCCTTCGCGATCGCGCTCTGGTGGTTGTAGGAGGTCTCGTAGCCGTTGGCATGGCGGATGATGGTCTGCCTGCCGTAGCCGCCCGACCAGCCCGCACTCTCCACGACGCCGTTGCCGGTGCAAAGGATCGGCGTGCCCCGCGGTGCGGCCCAGTCCACGCCGGTGTGCATCTTCACGTAGCCGAGAATCGGATGCCTGCGCGGCCCGAAACCGGACCGGATGACGCCTTTGGGCACGGGGTTGCGCAGCAGGAACTGCCGCGAGCTCTTGCCGTCCCCGTCATAGTAATCGGACGTGCCGTCCTCGTTGCGGAAGCGGTAGAAATGCCGTGTCTGCCCGCCGAACGTCGCCGACACGTAGAGCAGTTCCGACTGGTCGGACGCGCTGTCGTCCTCGCCGGGCTGGGAGAAGAACACTTCGAGCCGGTCGGTCGCGCTGAGGCGGGACTGGAAATCGACGTCCGAGGCGAGCAGCCTGATCAACTGCTTCGTCATGGCTTCCGACATGCCGTAGGAATAGGCCGTCTGGAAGATGCCGTCATAGATCGTCGGCAGCGCCGTGCCGGGCGGGACGAGCGGCGTGTCGTCAAAGGCGGTGAGGAGGGCCGGGTTGGCGTCGGGCTCCGTTCCCGGAACATACTGCTCCCGATCGTCGAGCGACACCGTGACGAGATGGCGGGTGCGGTCGTACACGCTCCCGCGGATCACCTTCGCGGTCTCGCCGCGCACCTCCAGGCCGAGCCGGATCACCGACCCCGCCTTGAGCGACTCCGTCTGCAGCAGCTTGCCCAAGGCATCCGCCATGCCGGCTGCATCCGGCCCGGCATAGCCGGCATCCTCCAGCGCATCGCCGATGGGGCGAGCCCTGGTAAAGGGGATGACGTCTTCGGCATAAGCCAGGTCGGCGTCGCCTGCGGGGAGGCGGGAGGCGACCGACAGGTTTTCAGGTACGATGCGCACGCCGGCCGGCAGCCCAAGCGCCGAGCCGTCCACCCCGTCGCCGAAGCGCTGCGGGTCGATGTAATGCAGCGATGCGACCTGGATGTCGCCGTCCGTCAGGATGGATGCGGTGGCGCGCACCACCTTCTCGACCTCGTCCGCCGAAAGGTCGCTCTTCTCGTCGAAAGCCTCGGCCTCAAGCGGGAAATCGACGGTCTTCAACCCGACCTCGCTTTCCACCTTGGCGCCGTAGATCACCCCGGCGCCCGCGATGATCTGCTGCGGTTCGGCGTCATCCGCGGCAAACACGTCCATCGCGTCGAAGGAGGGATAGGTGCGGGCGGTCTTATGCCCAGCGGCGAGCGCCATCTTGATGTCGAGGAAAGGCATCATGCGCACGACGTCGCGGTCGCCTTCGCGCGAGAGCGTGGAGACTTCCATGCGCCGGCGGTCCTTGGCGCGGGCGATCTGGCGGGGCGGCGTCACGCGGCCCGCCTTGGCGTCCTGACCTGCTGCGGGCGCGGACGGCCTGTTTCCCGTGGCGACTTCGGGCGGCGTGGCCAGCTGCTCGCGGCCTTCCAAAGCGGCGATCAAGGCCATGCCCATCAGGATGCTCGACGTGATGCCGGTGAGAAAGGTGCCGGCCAGCCAGCGCACCGAAACCTCGCGCCGGTCCGGCGTGCGGCCCCGGCCGTCGGCGACAAGCGGAGCCTCGTTGCCGAGTTCGGCGAGGATGGAGCTTGCGTCCTGCATTCCCTCGGCTTGTCTTTCCCCCGGCGGCAGGGATGCAAAGCCCCCGCCGCATTGACGAATGTTATTCGCGGGCCGGACAATCGCCCGCAGGAAGCCGCAAGTCAAACACTCCTGCCCATGCAGATCGCAGATGCGGGCGAGGGGACTGACTCGCGCTTCCGCATTTTGCCTTGCGGTCGGATTGGGGCCGCAATGGGGCTCTCACACCCGTCGGAATGGGTGAAGCGACTGGAGAGGCAAGCCGTCGCCCTCGGTTCGGCTTGGCTTTCGGATAGTTCCATTCGAACGTTATCCTATAAGCCGTATCTCTCCCACTCCGAATGACCCCGCGCCCGGCAAAGGCCCGACCCTCTCTGCCAGGCCCCAGCGCTTTCAAGGTTGCCTGAGACGCAGTCATTCCACCCGACTGACTCCGCGTTCTCGTTCCACGGCTTTCCGTTTCGTGAGTTGTCTCGGGGTATTTTTTCTTCTTCTCCCCTGTTGAC
>CAXTCF010000249.1:0-4164 GCA_964242945.1 uncultured Rhizobiaceae bacterium
GGGTGGGGGTGCAACGCCAGTCCGACCGGGCGCGAAACATCAATCCGCTCACCCCTTCACCGCCCCCGCGGCGATGCCGCGCACGAACAGCCGGCCCGACACGAAATAGACGAACAGCGGCACCAACCCGGTCAGGATCGTCGCGGCCATGTTGACGTTGTATTCCTTCACGCCCTGCACGGAGTTGACGATGTTGTTCAGCTGCACCGTCATCGGGTAGTATTCGGGCCGCGTATAGACCACGCCGAACAGGAAATCGTTCCAGATGCCCGTCACCTGGAGGATGATCGCCACCACGAAGATCGGCAGGCTCATCGGCAGCATGATCTTGAAGTAGATCGCCCAGAAGCCGGCGCCGTCCACGCGCGCCGCCTTGAAGAGTTCCTCCGGCAGCCCCGCGAAGTAGTTGCGGAAGAGCAGCGTCAGGATCGGCATGCCGAAGATGGCGTGGACGATGATCAGGCCCCAGAGCGTGCCGTAGATGCCCATCTCGCGCAGCACGATGACGATGGGGTAGATCATCACCTGATAGGGGATGAAGGCGCCGATGATCAGGATGGTGAAGAAGAGTTCGGAGCCCTTGAACTTCCAGTTGGCGAGCGCGTAGCCGTTCACGGAAGCCAGCGCGATGGAGAAGATCACGGAAGGCACGGTGATCCGCACCGAGTTCCAGAAGCCTCGGCTGAGCCCGTCGCAGTTGAGCCCGGTGCAGGCGGAAGCCCAGGCCTTGGCCCAGGGCTCGAAGGTGATCTCGACCGGCGGCGCGAAGATGTTGCCGAGCCGGATCTCCGGCATGCCCTTCAGCGAGGTGACGACCATCACGTAGAGCGGCAGGAGGTAGTAGAGCGCGACGACGATCAGCGTGCCGTAGATCACGATGTTGCGCCGGGACAGCCTCTTTCGCGGGCGCGCTCCTTTCGGCCCGGAGGCAACTTCCCCGCGGACCGCGTCGAAGGAAACGCCGGCGGCGCTGATGGCGGAGATGTCAGCCACGGCGCCGGCTCCCGAATTCCAGATAGGCCCAGGGAATGATCACGACTGCGATGGCCAGCAGCATCATGGTGGAGGCGGCAAAGCCCTGGCCGAGGTTCTGCGCCTGGAACATGTAGTCGTAGACGTATTTCGCCGGCACCTCCGAGGCGATGCCGGGACCGCCGGAGGTCTGCGCCACCACGAGGTCGTAGACCTTGACGATGCCGGCCGTGATCAGCACCAGCGTGGTGACGAAGACCGGGCGCATCATCGGGATGACGATGAAGAGGTAGGTCTTCCACATGGGTATGCCGTCCACGCGCGCGGCCTTCCAGATGTCCTCGTCGATGCCCCGAAGTCCCGCCAGCATCAGGCACATCACCAGCCCCGTGCCCTGCCACAGCGCGGCGATGACGATGCCGTAGATGACGATCCGCTGGTCGTAGAGCGGATCGAAGGTGAAGCTTGTCCAGCCCATGCTGCGCACCACCGCCTGCACGCCGAATTCCGGGTTGAGCAGCCACTGCCAGACGAGGCCTGTAACGATGAAGGACAGCGCGAACGGATAGAGGAAGATCGTGCGAAACGTGTTCTCGAAGCGGATCTTCTGGTCCATCAGCGCCGCGAGCACGAAGCCGATCAGGAGGCTGAAGATCAGCATCAGCACGCCGTAGATGGCGAGGTTCTCGATGGAGATGATCCAGCGTGGCGCGGCCCAAAGCCGCTCATACTGCGCGAGCCCCTCGAATCTCAGGCGGGGCAGGAGCTTGGACGAGGTGAAGGAGTAGAGGACGGTCCACAGCGTGCCGCCGAGAAAGATGACGAGCGCCGTGAGCACCATCGGGATCGAGGCGATCTTGGCGGAGAGATTCTTAAAAAGCTGGCTCGGCCGCTTGGTGCGCGTCGCGGCGCTGGCTCCGCCGATGGGAACCCCGACGCCCCGCACCGCAGGATTGGCTTGGCTCATGTGCGGCTCTCCTCCCAGGAAACGCTCAGGCCGACGGGAACCATGCCGGCCCCATGGGGAGCCGGCATGGACAACCTCTAAAAGGGTCAGTCCGCGTTGGCGATGATCTCGGCGTAGCGCTTCTGCGCATCTTCGGCGCTCATCGAGGTGCTGGCGAAGAATTGGGAGAACAGGTCCTCCTTCTGCTTCTGGCTGTCGGCCGACAGCAGCTCGTCGACGCTCTTCACCACGTTTTCGGGCGTCTTGAGGATGTCGAGGCCCTTCTTGGTGCAGTCGTTGACCGAGGAGAGATCGACGTCGCCGCGCACCGGCAGCGAACCCTTCTTGCTGTTGAAGGCGACCTGCGCGGCCGGGCTCAGCATGGTCGCGGCCAGCACTTCCTGGGCCTTGGACTTCGCCTCGTCCTTGAGCAGCGGGAAGTAGAAGGCGTCGCCTCCGGTCGCCAGCGAGGTGCCGACGCCCAGGCCCGGCAGGCAGGTGTAGTCCTTGCCGGCGGTCTGGCCGGCCACGGCGAACTCGCCCTGCGCCCAGTCGCCCATGATCTGCCCCCCGGCCTTGCCGGTGATGACCATGTTGGTGGCCTGGTTCCAGTCCTGCACGTTGGTGCCCTGGGACATCTCGCGCGCGTCGGCGGCGGCCTTGAAGATCTTGGCCATTTCCGGGCCGGCCGCAGTCGCCTCGTCCTTGTCGCCATAGACCTTCTGGTAAAGCTCCTTGCCGCCGAGCGAGAGCACCATCACGTCGAAGGCGCCGGCTGACTGCCAGGCCTGCCCGCCGACCGCGAGCGGCACGATGCCCTTTTCGCGCAGCTTCGGCGCCGCGGCGACGAGCTCGTCCCAGTTCTTCGGCACGGCCACGCCGGCGTCGGCAAACGCCTTGTTGGAAAGCCACAGCCACTGCCAGGAATGGATGTTGACCGGCGCGCAGTAGATCTTGCCGTCGATGGTGCAGGAATCCAGCAGGCTCTTCGGCCGCACGACCTCGGCCCACTTCTCCTTGGTGGCGACGTCGGTCAGGTCGCGCATCAGGCCTTCCTGAACCAGTTCCTCGGCCTGCCGGCCGTGGTTGAACTGCGTGGCGCCCATCGGGTCGCCGCCGGTGATGCGCGACACCATGATGGGCCTAGCCGTGCCGCCGGAGCCGGCGATGGCGCCGTCCACCCACTTGTTGCCGGTGGCGTCAAAGGCCTTGGCGAGCTCGGCGACCGCTGCGGCCTCGCCGCCCGACGTCCACCAGTGCGTGACCTCAAGGTCGGTGGCTTGCGCCGGGGTGAATGAGAAGGCCGCGGACGCCGCAAGCGCGGCGAGGGCCAGGCGATAACGCATCGAATACCTCCCAAAATCTGAAACGTTACAGGTGCAGGCTAGGCAATCTTTCGACCGGGCGCAATCACTCCCGCTGATTTTTCTTGAGGTCCATGCAGCACAAGCCTGCGGCAAAGCGTGCCCAGGATTTTGCCGCACCGCACAAAGAACAGGCTGAAAGCCGCAGAACTTGCAAGCAGCGCACCATGCGGCTCCTGCACCCGCATGGCGGCGCAAGGGTGTCCGCCGTTTTCCCATTGCATACCATCAAGGTTGATCTGCAACGTTTCAGAAGCTTGAAGCTGCCGCAAGCTCCCGCTAGCTTGGCGGGAGGGGACCGAGAGCCATGAACCGGATTGAACTAGGCACGGACGGCAGGGATGCGCCAGCGCCCGAAGGCGTGCGCCCCACCCTGAAGACCATCGCCTTCATGACAGGCCTCGGCGTCACCACCGTTTCGCGGGCGCTCAAGGACGCGCCGGAGATCGGCGAGGCAACCAAGAAGCGCGTGCGCCTGATCGCTGCCCAGGTCGGCTACCGGCCGAACCGCGCCGGCGTGCGCCTGCGCACGGGCAAGACCAACGTGGTCAGCCTCGTCCTCAACACGGAGGAGCAGGTCGGCGGCTTCGTGTCGGACATCATCTACGGCATCTCGGAAGTGCTCGCCGCCACCCCCTACCACCTGATCGTCACGCCCTATTCCGGCAGCAACGATCCGCTCGCCCCCGTGCGCTACGTCGTGGAAACGGGCTCCGCCGACGGCATCATCCTGTCGCGCACCGAACCGGACGACCGCCGCGTGCGCTTTCTCACCGAGCGCGGCCTCCCCTTCGCCACGCACGGGCGCACCCAAATGGGGATCACCCACCCCTTCCACGACTTCGACAACGCCGCCTATGCGCGGCAAGCCGTCTGCAAACT
>CAXTCF010000250.1:0-4154 GCA_964242945.1 uncultured Rhizobiaceae bacterium
AGGTCTAAACCCCGGGCGGGGGGGTTTTTAACGCCCACCCCCCCCCCCGCCAACCTTCTCTCATTCGGGAGCAACACCCATGGCCATGCTCAGCTTCGAGCGTAAATACCGTGTGCGCGGCGGCACGCTGATCGGCGGCGACCTGTTCGACTTCTGGGTCGGCCCTTTCTGGGTCGGCTTCTTCGGCGTCACCACGATCTTTTTCACCGCCGTCGGCATCTCGCTGATCCTCTATGGCGCGGCGATCGGCCCCACCTGGAACCCGTTCCTGATCAGCATCAACCCGCCGGCCGCCGAATACGGCCTTTCCTTCGCGCCGCTGAAGCAGGGGGGATTGTGGCAGGTCATCACGGTCTGCGCGCTCGGCGCCTTCGTGTCCTGGGCGCTGCGCCAGGCGGAGATCGCGCGCAAGCTCGGCATGGGGCTGCACGTGCCCTTCGCCTACAGCTTTGCGATCCTCGCCTACTTCACGCTGGAGGTGATCCGCCCCGTGCTGCTCGGCGCCTGGGCGAACGCCTTTCCCTATGGCTTCATGAGCCATCTCCAGTGGGTCTCGAACACCGGCTACCAGTACGGGAACTTCCACTACAACCCCGTGCACATGATCGCGATCACCTTCTTCTTCACGAACTGCCTGGCCTTGGCGCTGCACGGCGCGCTGATCCTGTCGGCGACCAACCCCGGCAAGGGCCGCGACGTGAAGACGGCCGAGCACGAGAACGCCTATTTCCGCGACACGATCGGCTACTCCATCGGCACGCTGGGCATCCACCGGCTCGGCCTGTTCCTGGCGGTGTCGGCCGCCTTCTGGAGCGCGGTGTGCATCGTGATCTCCGGCCCGCTCTGGGCCAACGGCTGGCCGGAATGGTGGGACTTCTGGCGCCGCATCCCGATCTGGAGCTAGCGCATGTCGCCCAAAAGTGCGCAGCGGTTTTGGGTCAACGATATGCGGAAACAAGGACTGACGGCGCGACGCCCAAAGCAAGATGGACGCAACGCGCTCTGAGGGAGGCAAATTCATGGCCGAATACCAGAACATCTTCACCCGCGTGCAGATCCGCGGCGAGCCGGACTGGGGCGTTCCCTTCCGGCGGGGCTTATGGGGCGGCCGGCAGGGGATCCCGCGCTTCAGCTACATCCTCGGCAAGTTCGGCGACGCGCAGGTCGGCCCCTTCTATCTCGGCACGCTTGGCCTCGCCTCGTTCTTCTGCGGCTTCGTGGCGATCGAGATCATCGGGCTCAACATGCTGGCCAAGGTGAATTGGAGCCCGACGGAGTTCGTGCGCCAGTTCTTCTGGCTTTCGCTCGACCCGCCGCTGCCCCAGCACGGGCTTCGCATCCTGCCGCCGTTGAAGGAAGGCGGCTGGTGGCTGATGGCGGGCTTCTTCCTCACCTCCTCCATCCTGCTCTGGTGGGCGCGCATGTACCGCCGCGCCAGGGCGCTGGGCATGGGCACCCATGTGCCCTGGGCCTTCGCCTCGGCGATCTTCCTCTATCTGTCGCTGGGGTTCATCCGGCCGCTGCTGATGGGCTCCTGGAGCGAGGGCGTGCCCTTCGGCATCTTCCCGCACCTGGACTGGACCAACAACTTCTCGCTCAACTACGGCAACCTCTTCTACAACCCTTTCCACATGCTCTCGATCACCTTCCTCTACGGCGCGGCGGTGCTGTTCGCCATGCACGGGGCGACGATCCTGGCCGTCAGCCGGCTGGGCGGCGACCGTGAAATCGAGCAGATCGTGGACCGCGGCACGGCGGCCGAACGCGGCGCCCTGTTCTGGCGCTGGACGATGGGCTTCAACGCCACCTTCGAGTCGATCCACCGCTGGATCTGGTGGTGCGCGGTGCTGACCACGCTCGCCGGCGGCATCGGCATCCTGCTCACCGGCACCGTGGTCGACAACTGGTTCGAGTGGGGCCAGAAGCACGGGGGGGCCGTCCCGGCGTGCCCTTTTCGCGTACGGCGGACCTATCGCGCCCGGCAAGCGCCTGAGCGCTGGCCGGGTTTTCGACTCTCATGAACTTCCAAGGCGGCTGCCTTTTCGCTCCAGGCTCTTGGTCCGGCTTTGCTCCCTGTCGGCTTTCGTTTTCGAAGGCTTGCCGGGAGCGTCGGGTGCCGTAGATTGCCGGGTGTCCCGCATGCTTCTCTAGGATCGCCTGCGCATGAGGTTCCCGCGTTTCAGCCGGCGTGGCCGCATCGTCCTGTTCGGCTGTCTGGCCGCTGCCGGCGCTCTCGGCCTCCTCGCCTCCGTCGGGATGGCGCTCTTCACTGCTGCGGGCGGCGTGGATGTCGCGGCCGACCGGCCGCACAGCTGGCTGACCTACCAGCTGCTCCACTTCGCCTTCAACCGCAGCGTGGCGCTTCGCGCATCGAGCCTTCGGCCGCCCGACGATCTCGGTGCGCCGTCGCGCGTCAAACTTGGCGCGCAGCATTTCCACCTCGTCTGCTCCAACTGCCATGGCGGGCCGGGGCTCGGCCAGTCGCCGGTGGCGCTGTCCATGACGCCGCGCCCACAGCACCTGCCCGCCGTGGTCGGCCAGTTCAGCGACGCCGAACTGTTCTGGATCCTCCAGCACGGCGTGAAGTTCAGCGCCATGCCGGCCTGGACGACCCGAAGCCGCGCCGACGAGGTCTGGTCGATGGTCGCGTTCCTGCGCGAACTGCCGAAGCTCAGCGCGTCGGACTACCTGACAGCCGTCACGCCCCCGCCCGCCTCGCCAGAGGCGTCGAAATTCGGCTTCGGCGAAACGATCGCGCTGCGCGATGCCGACACCCGCCGCAACACATTCCCGCGCGACGAGCACCTCTACGCCGCGCCCGCCGTCGCCTTCGGCGACAAGACGATCCTGGCCGACGCGCTGGCCGTCTGCGCCCGCTGCCACGGCGCGGACGGCACCGGCAGGGCATTGGGCGGCGAGGCGCCCAACCTGACGATCCAGGGCGCCGAATACCTGGAAAAAACGCTCCACGCCTACAGCGACGGGCACCGCTTAAGCGGCTTCATGGAGCCGATCGCCTCCGAGATGACCGATGGCCAGATCAAGGCGCTGGCCGACTATTTTTCGAGCCAGCCGCCGCAGCCCGCGGCAGCAGGACCAAGCGACACAGCCCTTGTCGAGGCCGGGCGCAGGATCGCCAGCAAAGGGTTTCCCGATCGCGCTATCCCCGGCTGCGCCACCTGCCACGAGAGCGCCGGTGCCGCAGTGGTTTCCGCGCCGCGCTTAAGCGGACAGTCGGAAATCTACCTGCGCCGGCAACTCACGGCCATGCGCGACTACGAGCGCGGCTCGACGCGCTTCTGGAATCCGATGCCGGCGGTCGCCCGCGTCCTGTCGGATGAAAGCATCGCCGCGGTTGCTGCCTTCTACGCTTCCCGCCCGCCTGCCCCGCGTGGCGCCCCCCTGGAGATGGCCGCTGCGCACCCGGCCGAGGGGGACGGCGTAGCGGGCGAAAAAATGTTCGCGCAGGTCTGCGCCAAGTGCCATACGCCCGAAGCGCTCGGCGACGCACAAGGAGATTTTCCCGACCTGACGCTCCAAAGCGAGCCCTACGTTTCCCACGCGCTGCATGCCTATCGCATCGGCCTGCGCAAGAACGAGAAGATGAACCTCGTCACGGCCAAGCTGAGCGACGATGAGATCGCCGCGCTCGCGGCCTATCTCGGTAGCCTCCCGCCGCAGCCCGGACGCGCCGAGCCGGACGCCGCCGCTGCAAAGCGTGGCGCAGCGATCGCGACCGAAGGCCTTCCAGACCGCGGAGTGCCCGCCTGCCTCGGCTGCCACGGCGGGCAGGGTGTTGCCGCCATCCCGCTGATCGCAAGCATTCACGGCCAGAACGTCAATTATCTCAAGAACAAGCTCGCCTACTTCGCCGGGCCGCTCGCCAACGACATCGGTCCGCTGAACCCGATGCCGCTCATCGCCGGCCGCCTCTCGGAGGAGGAGCAGGCGGATGTCGCAGCTTATTTCGCGAGCCAGGCGCCGCTGGGAAAAAGCGCGTCGGCAAACTGAGCGGCGCTTTCGGCGTCTGGCCTGAACCAATCTTCAATGGCAGGGTGTCTTCTCCCCGTTCACGGGGTCGCAACCCGGTCCGGCCATCGGCCGGATTGCTCAGCTACTCGTGATCACCCCAGCCCCAAGACAACAAAGCCCGG
>CAXTCF010000251.1:0-4122 GCA_964242945.1 uncultured Rhizobiaceae bacterium
CCCCCCCCCCCCCCCCCCCCCCCCCCGCCCCCCCCCCCCCCCCCCCCCCCCCCCCGCCCCCCCCCCCCCCCCCCCCGCGACCGTGATGATGGACAACACCTGGGCGACGCCCCTCTTCTTCAAGCCGCTCGACCACGGCGTCGATATCTCGATCCATGCCGCGACCAAATACCCCGCCGGTCATTCCGACCTGCTGCTCGGAACCGTTTCCGCCAATGCGGCGGCTTGGCCGAAGCTGCATGCGACGTTCATCACGCTGGGCTGCTGCGCCGGCCCCGACGACGTCTATCAGGTGCATCGCGGGTTGCGCACGATGGGCGTGCGGCTGGAGCGGCACGGAAAAAGCGCGCTCGCCCTTGCCGAGTGGCTGGAAGCGCAGCCCGGCGTGGCTGATGTGCTCCACCCCGCCCTGCCCGGCAATCCCGGCCACGCCTTGTGGAAACGCGACTTCTGCGGCGCCAGCGGCATCTTCTCGATCGTGCTGGCCGGCGGCGGGCGCGCCCAGGCTCACGCCTTCCTGGATGCCCTGCGCATCTTCGGCCTGGGCTATTCCTGGGGCGGCTTCGAGAGCCTGGCGGTCCATGTCAGCCTGAGCGACCGGACGATCGCCAAAGGCCCTTACGAGGGGCCGATCCTGCGGCTCCAGATCGGATTGGAAGACGTGGAGGACCTGCGTGCCGACCTCGCCAACGGCTTGGCGGCGGCAGGGGCGGCCTGAGGCTCAAGCGGCGCGGCCGGCGCTTCCCGTGAGTTGCGCCACCTTCTTGATGTGGTTCACCGCCGCCGCGCTGCCGGACGTTTTCGTGAGCAGGTCGAGCGCCTCGTCGCCATCCTCGCCGATCGGTGTCAGCGCCCGGTCGGTGTAGGTCCGGGAGGCGGGATCGCGGGAAACTCTCCAGGTCATCAATCCGAGCTTGGCGGCGGTGCCGATCGTGCGCGCGCTCTTGGAAAGCGTTTCCCAGGCAAAGCCCGGCCAGAACACCAGCGGGTGCGGTTGCTTCATTCCGGGACGGCGTTCCGAAGGGTGCTTCAGCCGCAGGATGCCGCTTTGCAGGGGATGCACCTTGTCCACCGAGGTGGAGGTGGAAAATGTCAGCAGCAGCTTGACCAGGCTGAACACGGGAACGCCCGTCGCAAAGGCGCGGCGGAGCAGCGTGCGCATGTGCTCCGGCGTATAGTAGAGCGACCAAGCCTCCTCGTAGATGCCCTCCCACTCCGCGCGGCTCATGCGCGGATGCGGCGCGCAGACATGCTCGGTGTCGTAGCGGTTCAGGTCCGGCTCCATCGGGACTCCGGCCTTCCAGAGCGTCTGATGGTCCTCGGAGCCCGGCAGCGGCGTCAGGCAGAAGAACTCGATGATGTCGAGCGGCAGTTCCGCCTTGAGGATGCCGATGTCGCGGCGGATGCTTTCCGGCGTGTCGGCGGGGAAGCCCAGGATATAGCCGGCCAGCGTCAGGATGCCCTGCGCCTTCCAGGCAAGCAGCATCTTGCGGTACTCGGTGATCTTGTTCTGCCGCTTCTTGGCCGCCGCGAGATTGTCCGGGTTGACGTTCTCCAGTCCGATGAAGACGCGTGTGACGCCGGCCTGCTTCGCCTTTTCCACGAAGTTCGGGATCTTATGGCAGAGCGTATCGACCTGGATCAGCAGGCCGAGCGGGATGCCCTCGGCTTTAAGCGCGATCAGCCGGTCGAAGATCGACTCCCACTCGCGGTTGCGGGCGAAGTTGTCGTCGGTGATGAAGAACTTGGCGATGCCCTGCGCCCAGTTCATCCGGACCAGCGCCTCGACGTCGTCGGCCGTGCGGAAGCGCGACTTGCGCCCCTGCACGTTGATGATGGTGCAGAAGGAGCACTGATAGGGGCAGCCGCGCCCGGCATCGAAGCTGGAGGAGAGGCCCAGCGTGCGCTCGACATACTGCTTCGGCAGGAACGGCGCAGGCGTGGCGTTGATCGCCGGCAGGTCGTTCATGAAGTTGTAGAGCGGGGCCAGCCGGTTTTCCGCGGCATCCTTCAAAAGCTGCTCCAGCCGGCCTTCCAGTTCGCCGGCGAACATGGAAACGCCCATCTCACGGCAAAGGTCGAGCCCGACGGCGTGCCCGTCGAGCATCGAAAGGCAGCCGGAAACGTGGAAGCCGCCCATGACGACCGCCAAGCCGGCCGCGCGGAACGGCCGGGCGATGTCCAGAGCGCGGGGGTACTGGTTCGACTGCACGCCGACCAGCGCCACCATGCCGAAACCATCGTGCTCGCGCAGGCGGGCGATCAGCGCCGCGGTATCGACGCGGGTGTTGGTCTCGTCGATCACCGTCACATCCAGCGCGACGCCCGGCCCCAGCACCTCACGGTCGGAGCAGTCCTGCACGATGCCGTACAAGGCGGCGAGCGTGTTGGATGGGATCATGGAACGCCACCAGCGGATGACATAGCCGTCGTCGTCATAGTGCGACGGCTTGATCAGGATGAGCTGGAAGCGTCGGCCAGCCGCTGAGCGGTCATGAGTCAAGGCGTCGTCTCGCGCTTGGCTCGCAACAGAGCCGGAAAACGGGGAGCCTTAACATGGGAAGCGGAAGGCGTCGATGCACGTTCCTGCGCGGCTGGCCATGCCGACGAGAACGTGATGCCTTCGGCTGGAAGAACGGAGACCGGGTCCTCGGCTGCGAACGCGGTTGTTCAGCCGGGTTGGAAGATGATGGAAAAAGGGAACTCGTGTTGGTGGTGTTGGAGCGGCACGAGGGCGAACCGCACCTGGTCCTTCGGCTGCTTGAAAAGCTCAAGCGTGCTGCAAGCCTGCCGGCATCACGGCTGGAGGAAATCAGTCGAAATAAGGTCGAGCTGATTTCCCGGCCGTCAGGCCTGCGTTGGACCTCAGCGTTTACTCGGCTGGGGCAGCCGCCTTTTTCGCCCGTCCCCTGCGCGGCTTGGCTGGCGCTTCCGCCTCCGCGGGGGCAGGCTCGGCCTGCACAGGCGGGGCAGCCTCTTCGGCAGGCGCCGCCTTCCGGCCGAGGCCAAGCTTCTTGGCCAGTTCCGAGCGCTTGGCGGCATAGCTTTCCGCAACCATCGGATAGTCGCGGGGCAGGTTCCACTTCTGGCGGTAATCGTCGGGCGTCATCCCCAGGCCGCCCAGATGCCGCTTCAGGGTGCGATACTGCTTCCCGTCTTCGAGGCTGACGATGTAATCGGGAAACACCGACTTTTTCGGGTTGACCGCCGGCTTGCGCTCAGTCGGCGCCTCAGTGGCAGTTGGCGCGTTGAGCCCGGCCAAGGCCTTGCTCACATCCGCTATGAGGTTGGCCAGATCCGCGCGCGGCACGGAATTGTTGCCGACATAGGCGGAAACGATGTCGGCTGTAAGTTCAAGCTGATCGAGGTTCATAATTTTTCCAGGAAAGGTGGCATGTGCCTGACCGCTGCACTCTAACGGCCCCACGATCAATCGAAAATGTTAGACTACGGTAAGTTTTCAACTGACACACTGTGGAATCTGTTCCCACCGGGCCGAAATCGGCCAAGCAGACACAGCAGCGGCGGAAAAGTTGGAACTCACGATGCGGGGCGCCTGGAGATTTCCCGGCCCGCGCAGGCCGTGAATCTGAAATCCTGGCGATCCCGACAGGATTCGAACCTGTGACCATCGGCTTAGAAGGCCGGTGCTCTATCCAGCTGAGCTACGGGACCGGATGCAGGCGCAGTGCCTGCTTCAGTGCGTCCAAGGAATCTTCCGGTCATAGCGGAAGTTGTCGGAATAGGAAATCGTCCGGCGCTTGGACTCGTGCGGCTCCTCGACCCGGTACTCGATGCCATGCTTCTCGGCATAGGCGATCGCATCCTCCCGGCTGGAAAAGGAAAGCCGGATCTGCTGCTTTACATCGCCCGAAGACGTGTAGCCCATCAGGGGATCGATGCGCCGGGGCGCCTCGGAGTCGAACTCCAGGACCCAATGCCCCGTTTTGCCCTTGCCGGACTGCATGGCCGTCTTGGCCGGGCTGAAGATGCGCGCTGCCATTGCCGCTCCAATTCGTTTGTTTTCGCGGCCAAGCCGTCCGCTGGTCGGAGTGGCAGGATTCGAACCTGCGACCCCCTGATCCCAAATCAGGTGCGCTACCAGGCTGCGCTACACTCCGA
>CAXTCF010000252.1:0-2772 GCA_964242945.1 uncultured Rhizobiaceae bacterium
CGGCCGCTCGCCGGGGGGCGCCGCGGGGGGGGGCCCCCCGCGGAGGCGTTGCCTATTCGACGTCGGAGCCTTCATTCCGCATCAACGTCCCGGCCGACAAGATGAGCTTGATCGCCGGCGATTCCGGCCACTTTCGTCGCTGGCTTGATGCCTCGGGCGAGCTCGATGCCGATCCCCAAGCCTGGGCCTCAGGCGGGCGGGTCTTCCCCTGCCGGGCCGTGTTCGGCCGCTACGTCGCCGGGCAGATGCGGCCTTTGGTGGATGCGGGCAAGGTCGAACACAGGCGAAGCCGCGCGGTTTCAATCGCGAGGAAGGGCCAAGGCTACTCGGTTTCCTTTGAGACGGGCCCACCTCTGGACCCCGACTTCGTCGTCCTTGCCGTCACCCATCCGCCTCCGGGAGTTCCGGCGCCTCTGCGCGCCCTCGCAGAGCAGCCCGGCTTCGTCGCCGACATCTACGCCGATCGCGCCTTCGACGGCATTGCGCCGGAGGACCGGGTTCTCATCGTCGGCAACGGGCTCAGCGCTGCGGATGCCGTGGCGGCGCTTGATGCCAGGGGACATGGCGGGCCGATCGTCGGACTGTCGCGCCGGGGTCTGCGCTCTCGCGGGCATGCCGAGAAGCCCGCAAGCTGGATCAGCGATTTCACGGCGCCGCCCGCGGAAACGGCGCTCGGACTGCTGCGTGCGATCCGGCGAGAACTGGTGAGGTCAGGTAGGGCCGGGGCAGGCTGGCACGCCGTCTTCGACGCGCTTAGGGAACAGGCGCCGGCGATCTGGACCGGTCTTCCTCCAACCGAGCGTGCCCGGCTGGTGCGCCATCTGCGGGTCTTCTGGGATGTCCATCGCTTCCGCGTCGCCCCGCAGGTGGAGGAGGTTTTGGATCGAAGGAGCGCAGACGGCTCGTTCAGGCTGGTCGCCGGCTCGCTCCAATCGGCCGAGCACACGGCATCGGGCGTGCTCGTTCGATACCGGCGCAAAGGGACGAGCACCACCGAGGCCGCGACGTTCGATGCGATCATCGTCACGACGGGCCCCGACCATCGCGCGGTCATCGCCGGAAATGAGGTGGTTCGGAGTGCCGCGCAGCTGGGTCTGATCATGCCTGACCGCAGCGGTCTCGGACTGGCCACATCAGCCACCGGCCGCGCGATCGACGCGCATGGTGCCGTGGTCTCCGACCTGTTCGTGGCCGGCCCGCTGGCGCGGGGCACTTTCGGGGAACTGATGGGGTTGCCCGAAGTGGCGCGCTACGCGGAATTCATTGCCGCGGAGATTGCCGGCGCGCTGACCCGCGGCAAACCTCCCCGGCTGGATTCGACTTCCGCACCTGCTACGGCATGGTTTGATCGCGCCCCAGGATCGGCTGGCTGAAGTTTTCAACGGTTCGCGTGCCCGGAAACCTGATCGGGCAGGCTCAAGACCGCAGGCGGGCCTTCGCCGCTGCAGCCGGATCAGTTTGCGGCGGCTCGGCGGCCGATCCGAAGTCCGGATTGCGAAAATGGCTGCCGTAGTGGCTGGCCGGCAGGCGGTCGCCCTGCCCGAACAGTTTTCGGCGCAGGGATCCTTCAGCATAGGCGGTCTTGTAGCTGCCGCGCGACTGAAGTTCCGGGATCACGATGTCGATGAAATCCTCATAGGATTCCGGAACCACGGTGCGCGTCAGGTTGAACCCGTCGATGCCGGCCTCGTCGATCCAACCCTCGAGCTCATCGGCAACCCCGGCCGCATCGCCGACGATTGCCGGATAGCGTCCGCCAAGCGCCAGTTCAGCAAGCATCTGGCGCTTGGTCCAGCCCTTGTCCTGCACGAGCTTGATCGTCGACTGCACGGCGTTCGAAGACCCGAAGGTGATCGGATCGTCGAGGCCGATGCGCGAGAAATCGACGCCGGTGCTGGCGGCGAGGTGGGCGAGGCCAGCTTCCGGGCTGGCATAGGAACGGTATTCGTAGAACTTGGCTTTGGCACCGCTCGCGGTGCGGTCGGGTATGACGGTTATGCCGATGAAGATCTTGATGTCGTCAGGCTGGCGGCCGGCCTCGACCGCCGCTTGCCTCAGCGCATCGGACTGGCGGCGCGCTGCCGCCTTGTCGGTCGCGGTGATGAAGACGCACTCCGCATGGCGCGCGGCGAAAAGGCGGCCGCGGCCCGAGGTGCCGGCCTGAAAGAGTACCGGCGTCCGTTGGATCGACAGCTCGGAGAGATGATAGGCTTCCGAACGATAGAAAAGTCCCTTGTGGTCGATCTTGCGAACCCGGCCCGGCTCCGCAAAGACCCGGCGCCCCTTGTCGGCCACGACCGCATCGTCGTCCCAGCTTCCTTCCCAGAGCTTGTAAAGCAGGTCGAGATAGTCGTCCGCCTGGTCGTACCGCGTGTCGTGGGCGGCGAGCCCATCTTGCCCGAGCGCTTTGGCCGCGCTGTCGAGATAGCCGGTGACGATGTTCCAGCCGATGCGCCCTTCGGTCAGGTGATCCAGCGTCGACATGCGGCGCGCGAAGATGAAGGGGGCATCCGAATTGATGTTCACCGTCACGCCGTAGCCGAGATGCCGCGTGACCGCGGCCATGGCGGAGACGAGCATCAGCGGATCGTTGACGGGAAGCTGGATCGACTCGGCGAGCGTGAGGTCCACGGAGCGCTGGTAGACATCATAGACGCCGATGATGTCGGCGATGAACAGCCCGTCGAACAGGCCGCGCTCCAGGGTCTTGGCCATGGAGGTCCAATAGTCGAGACGCTTGTAATCGCCTGACCGGTCCCGTGGATGCGCCCA
>CAXTCF010000252.1:2872-4115 GCA_964242945.1 uncultured Rhizobiaceae bacterium
AGGTCCAATAGTCGAGACGCTTGTAATCGCCTGACCGGTCCCGTGGATGCGCCCAAGGGGATGGCCGCGACGGTCGGCGGCGCCACGTAGCTGCCCAGCGTCAGTTGCGGAACCCAGCGTCGGCCTATCCCCAGTCGGACGACGCCATAGGCGGCAGGCACCGTGACGGCGAGCGTGATTGCGGCGGACCCGACCGAGACGAGCACCGAGTTCAGGATGAAGCGGAGCAGGTCGGTCGCGGCGAGCGCTCCCGGCCAATTCGCCAAGGTCGGCTCGGTCGGCAGGAAGTGCCCGCTCAGCACGTCGTCGGGCGTCTTGAACGAAACCGAGACGAGATAGGCGACCGGCAGAATGAAGAAGGCCGACGCAAGAACCAGCGTGGCCGCGCGCAGCGGCGATCCGTTGACGTTCATGCCGCCTCCAGCTGCCGGCAAAGGCGCACGACCGGCAGGGTGACGAGGCCGAGGACCGCTGCGTAGACGAGGGTCGCCGCCGCCGCATGCCCGACGTCGAATTCCGCGAAGGCGCTGCGCCAGATGAAGAAGGCGGCGTTCGTGGTGTCGAAGCCGGGCCCGCCGAAGGTCAGCACGTGGACGAGATCGAACAGCTTGAAGGCGATCACGAGCTTGAGGAGAAAGATCGAAGCAAGCGGCGCGGCCACCAGCGGCAGCGTCACATACCAGAGATGCTGGAGCGGGCCGGCGCCGTCGAGCAGAGAGGCTTCGCGCAGGTCCTTGGGCACCGAGGCAAGCGCGGCCAGCGACAACAGAGCGACGAACGGCGTCCACTGCCAGACATCGGCAACGAGGATCGAGAGCCAGGCCAGGCCCGGCGTTCCCAGGAAGGAGATCGGCGCCGCGATCCAGCCCCAGGAAAGCAGCACCCCGTTCACCAGTCCGCCCGACGGCGCGAGGATCAGCTTCCAGGCGATGCCGGCGATGACAGGCGGGGTCATCAGCGGCAGCAGCACGAGGCCGAGCAGCAGGCGGCGCCGGCGTTTCAGCCCGACCAGAGCGAGGGCGACCGTGAAGCCGAGTACGAGCTGAAGCGCGCCGGCGCCCAGCCCGAAGAGCACCGATTTCACGACCGCCGAGCGGAAAACGGGGTCAGCGAGGATTCCGATGATCTGGTCCGCCCCGAGGAATCGCCCAAAGGGCCGCCCCAGCGTGCTTTTGGTTGCTGCGAGCGCTATGAGCAGCACGAGCGGATAGGCGAGCATGATGCCGAGCGAAAGCCCAAGAGG
>CAXTCF010000253.1:0-207 GCA_964242945.1 uncultured Rhizobiaceae bacterium
GACGAAGGCGGTCGCGATCGACCATGTCGGGGCAGGGGTCCGCTGCAATGCGATCTGTCCCGGCACCATCGTGTCGCCTTCGCTGGAAGAGCGCATCAACAGCTTCGCCGACCCGGTGGCGGCGCGCGCGGCCGTTATAGCGCGCCCGCCCGTCGGGCGGCGACGCCCGCCGGAAGAGGTGGCCGCGCTCGCCGCCAAACTACCCCC
>CAXTCF010000253.1:217-4015 GCA_964242945.1 uncultured Rhizobiaceae bacterium
GCCGACGAGAGCGCCTACACCACGGGCGCCGTGCTGGTGATGGACGGCGGCACCACGGCCTGAGATCAAGACGTGCAATGACCTCCGAAGAACGCCAGCGCGGTCTGGCCTGGGACTATGGCGTGCTTTCCGTCGAGCGGCGGGGCGGCATGCTGGGTCCGGTCTTGTTCGTCCTGCCCGATGGGCGGCAGATCGCGCCGTTCGCGGTCGCGCCCTGGTTCGCCGAGCCGGAGGCTAGGGGATTGCCGGGGCTGATGCCGCGGCTGCGCGGCGAAGGGCCCTGCGTGCCCTCCGGCTTCGACGAGGACCGGCCGGCACGGTTCGGCTGGCCGGCGTCGCACGCGGCGGAAGCAATCGACGAAGGCCACGGCTTCGGGTCGAATCACGATTGGGCATTCGCGGATGAGCGCGGCGGCAGCGTTGCGCTGCGCATCGACTATCCCGCGGACCATCCAATCGCCCGGCTGGAGCGGCGCATCCTGCCCGACCTTGGCGCGCCCGCGATCGACCTCGAACTGACGGTGCACCCCTGCCGCGACTGCCTTCTGCCGGTCGGCGTTCACCCGACCTTCCGCCTGCCGCAAGAGCCCGGCGGTTTCGAGATCGTAATCGACGCGCAAACCGAGATCGCTACCTGTCCCGGCGATCTCGATGCCTCTTCAATTCTCGTGCCAGGGCAATTTGCGCCTGTCTCGGCCGTGCCGCTGCGGGCAGGCGGAACACTGGACATTCGCAAACTGCCGCTGCCGGTGAACGCGGAGGAGGTGGTGCAGGTGCTCGACGGGCGCGGCGGCATGCGGCTGCGCAACAGGGCCGAGGGCTATGACGTCAGGCTTTCGTGGAACGCGGAGGATTTTCCGTCCTGCCTGCTCTGGCTTTCCAACCGCGGGCGCACCTTCGAGCCCTGGAGCGGACGGCATCTGGCGCTCGGCGTCGAGCCGGTCTGCTCGGCCTTCGATCTGGGAACGGCAATCTCGTCGGGAAGCAATCCGCTGAGCGCCAGGGGCATCGCCACAGCCAGGAGTTTCGAGGCAGGCAAGCCGTGGACGGCACGCTATCGGATTGCGGCGGAGCGCTGCGAGGGTTGAGTTCGCACGGGGCAGCCGATATGCAGGGCGCCCAAAAACCTGCTGCGGGTGGCTTCTTGGATAAACCGCGTATCGCCGTGCTCGGATGCGGATATTGGGGCTCCAACCATATCCGCACCCTGAAAGGGCTCGGCGCGCTTTATGCCGTGTCGGACGCCAATGGCGCGCGCGCCGAGGGTTTTGCCAGCGACAACGGCTGCCTGGCGATCGAGCCGGATGCGCTGTTCTCCCGGCCGGAGATCGACGCGATCGTGCTGGCCCTGCCGCCGCAATTCCATGCCGACCTCGCGGTGCGTGCGGTGGAAGGCGGCAAGGACGTGCTGGTGGAAAAGCCGATCGCCCTGACCGTGGCGGATGCCGAACGCGCCGTGGCGGCGGCGCGGCGGGCCCGCAAAATCTTCATGACCGGCCACGTCCTGCGCTTTCACCCGGCCTTCGAGGAACTCCAGAACCTGATCGGCAAGGGCGAGTTGGGCGAGGTCCGCTACATCCACTCGCACCGGCTGGGCTTGGGCAAATTCCACACGGAAAACGATGCGCTCTGGGACTTGGCGCCGCACGACCTTTCCATGATCCTTGCAATCACCGGCACGGAGCCGACCGAGGTGCGGGGGGAGGGGGCGGCGATCCTCGACAACCTCAGCGACTTCGCCCACCTGCACATGCAGTTCCCCGGCGGGCTGCACTCCCACCTTTTCGCGTCACGCCTCAATCCGTACCGCGAGCGGCGGCTGACGGTGGTCGGCACGGCATCCATGGCGGTGTTCGACGACATGGAGCCGCCGGAACGCAAGCTGGCGGTGTACCGCCACGCCGTCTGGCAGGACAGCGGCCGCTGGGCCTTCACCCAGAACGAGCCGTCCTACGCGCCGGTGGGCAGCGGGCTGCCGCTGACGCGCGAACTGGAACACTTTCTCCACTGCATCCGGACGCGCGAGGAGCCGCGCACCGGCGGCGAGGAGGCAATCCGTGTTTTACGCATCCTGACGGCCGGAACGGTCACCCATTCCGGCGCGCACCCTTCCGGCGTAGGTTTCAGGCTCGCAGAGGCTCGCGCTGCTGGACGCCGCTGACGCGCGCATCCGCTGGTGACGCCAGCCCGCGGGGCGCGGCGGCGATGAAGCCGCCGCCCAACACGCGCGCATCGTCCTCTTCGCCGTCGAACAGCACGCAGGCCTGCCCCGGCGCGACACCCTGCTCGCCCTCGCTCAACTCCACGCGCGCCGCGCCGTTCGGGCCGGTGAAGAGCGTGGCGGGGCGAGGCGGGCGCGTCGAGCGGATCTTGGCCCAGACGGGCAGACCGGCTGCCGAAACGTCATCCGGCAATCCGTCGCCCAGCCAGTTCAGGTCGCGCAGAACGATGGCGGTCGTTTCCAGCGCCTCGCGCGGACCGACCACCACGCGGGCGCGCACGGGGTCCAGGCTGACGACATAAAGCGGCTCGCCGCCGGCCACCCTCAAGCCCCGGCGCTGGCCGACCGTGAAATGGAAGGTGCCCTCGTGCCGGCCGAGCACGCGGCCGTCGCAATGCACGATCTCGCCGGGCTTGGCCGCTTCCGGCCTGAGCTTGGCGATCACGTCGGAATAGCGGCCCTGCGGCACGAAGCAGATGTCCTGGCTGTCCGGCTTGGCCGCCACGGCGAGCCCCATCTCTTCGGCCAAGCGGCGTACCCCGCTCTTCGGCAGGTCGCCCAGGGGGAAGCGCACGAAGTCGAGCTGCGGCTGCGTGGTGGCGAACAGGAAATAGCTCTGGTCGCGCTCAGTGTCGCGCGGGCGGAAGAGCGCGCGGTGTGCGCCGTTCACCTTCGAGCGGACATAGTGCCCGGTGGCGAGTGCGGCCGCGTCCAAGTCTCGTGCGGTTTCCAGCAGGTCGGAGAACTTGACCGTCTGGTTGCAGGACACGCAAGGGATCGGCGTTTCGCCGCCGGCATAGCTCGCCGCGAACGGCTCGATCACCGACCGGCGGAAGCGCTCCTCGTAGTCCAGCACGTAGTGCGGGATGCCAAGCGTCTCGGCGACGCGGCGGGCATCCGCGATGTCGGCCCCCGCGCAGCAGGAGCCGGCGCGGCGCGCCGTGGCCCCGTGGTCGTAGAGCTGGAGCGTGATGCCGACGACGTCGAAGCCTTCGCGCTTGAGGAGGCCCGCGACCACGGATGAGTCAACGCCGCCGGACATGGCGACCACCACGCGGTTGTCCTCCGGACGTCCCGGCAGATCGAGGCTGTTCATGGCAGTTCCCTGGGCGGTTTCCCGGCTGGCCGCGATATAGGCGATCCCAAGGGGGAGCGCCACCCAAGACAAAACTGACAGGCAGGATTCATAAAATGCTGCAAGTCTTTGCTGCATATGCAAGATTTTCCCTTCAGCAATTTTTAAAGCTGCTGGTCTATCGTTAGGCTCAGTTGTTTGAGTACGTGTTCCGAGAGTTCGCATGACCGAGTTAGTAAGGCCACGCGTCAAATATGTGATCGGCCCTGACGGGAGTCCCCTGACGATCGCCGACCTGCCGCCGGCCGACACGCGGCGCTGGGTTATCCGGCGCAAGGCCGAGGTGGTGGCGGCGGTGCGGGGGGGGCTGCTCAGCCTGGAAGAAGCGTGCCAGCGCTACACGCTGACGACGGAAGAGTTCCTGTCCTGGCAGGGTTCCATCGACGAGCACGGCCTGGCCGGCCTGCGCACCACCCGCATCCAGCAGTACCGGCACTAAGAG
>CAXTCF010000254.1:0-3953 GCA_964242945.1 uncultured Rhizobiaceae bacterium
GCGGCGCGCGCCGAAGGCATGAGCGTGCGCGACGTGGTGGCGCGGCTGGTGAAGGACATCTGATGGCAGGTTCCATCGGCGAGGCGGTAGAGGCCGTCCGCCCGAGCGGGGCGCTCGGCCGCGCCCGGGCCCGCGCCGCCCTGCTGCCCGACCTGCTTGTGGAAGCGCGGCGCGTGGTCAACACCGTGATCTCCGGCTGGCACGGCCGCCGCCGCCGCGGCATCGGCGAGAATTTCTGGCAGTTCCGCCCCTATGTGGAAGGCGATGCGACGGCACGCATCGACTGGCGCCGCTCGGCCCGCGACGACCACACCTATGTTCGCGACAGGGAGTGGGAGGCCGCGCACACCGTTTGGCTGTGGGCCGACCCCTCGCCTTCCATGCTCTACAAGTCGCGGCTTGCCACAGTCTCAAAGGAGTCGCGCGCGCTGGTTCTGACGCTGGCGCTGGCCGAACTGCTGTCGCGCTCCGGCGAGCGGATCGCCTGGCCCGGCCTGACGGACCCGTCTTCGGCCCGCAACGGCGCCGAGCGCCTGGCCGCTCGGCTGGCGCATGCCGATGCCCTTTCCCCGAAGCCGGACTTTTCCAGTGTCCGCCGCTTCTCCGACGTGGTCGTGGTAGGCGACTTCCTGGACATGCCCGATGAAACCTTTGCGTGGCTCGACCCGCTCGCCCGGCGCGGCGCCCGCGCGCACCTGATCGAGGTCGCTGACCCGGCGGAGGAGACGTTCCCCTATTCCGGCCGCACCGAGTTCCGCGACCCCGAAACCGGCGACAGACTGACGGCCGGGCGCGCCGAGACGCTCGGTGAGGAATATGGCCGCCTCTACCGCGCCCGCCGCGCCGAGCTTGCTTCCCGCGCCAAGCGTTTGGGCTGGAGTTTCACCGTCAACCACACCGACCGGTTGGCCTCCGAGGCGCTGGTGGCAATCCATCTGGCGCTCTCCACGCCCGGGGGGTCGCGCGCATGAGTTTTCTGCCGCTCTCCTTCGGGCTTCCCGCCGTGTTGTGGGGGCTGCTGGCGCTGCCCGTCATCTGGTGGCTGCTCCGGCTGACGCCGCCCAAGCCGCAGACCGAAGTGTTCCCACCGCTGCGCATCCTGGCGCAGGTACTGAAGCGGGAGGAAACGCCGAACAGGAGCCCATGGTGGCTGACGCTGCTGCGCCTCGCCCTCGCCGCGCTGCTGATTGCGGCACTGGCGGAGCCGGTGTGGAACCCGCGCGAGCGCGTGGCCACCAGCGGCTTTTCGCTGGCGCTGGTGATCGACAACGGCTGGGCTTCCGCCCTCGACTGGCGCGAGCGCGTGGCGACCGCCGAGCGGCTCATCAACGACGCAAAAGATGCATCGCGGCCGGTGATCCTCGCCTTCACCGCAGACAAGCCGAATGCCGAGATCGGCCCGTTCGAGGCCAACGCCGCGCTGGATCGCCTGCGCGCGGCCGAAGCGCAGCCGGTGCCGGTAAATCGCGACGCGGTGTACGCTCGCGTGGCCGGTGCGCTCGGCGGCAATGCGCAGGCGACGGTCGCTCTTCTCACCGACGGTTTGGCGACAGGCAGCGATGCGGCCGGCTTTGAGCGGCTGCGCCCGCACGCCGCCGAATGGGTCTGGGCTGCCCCCGGCGGCTTCCGGCCAGTGGGCCTGACGGCTTCCGCCAACGAGGTGGACGGCTTCGAACTGACCGCCGTGCGCTCCGCAACCGAGACCGCGCCGCGCCAGATCGTGGCGGGCGCCTTTGACGAAAAGGGCCGGCGCATCGCCGACGCGACGGTAAGCTTCGCCCCCGGTGAGACCGTCGGCACGGGGACGTTCACCGTGCCCTTCGAGCTTCGCAACGACTTCTTCTCGGTCGCGCTTGACGGCGAGGCCCAAGCGGCTGCCGTGCGCGTGCTGGACGAAAACGACCGGCGCCGGCGCGTCGGACTGCTTTCCCAGGCGGAAAGCGAAGGCAGCCAGCCGTTGCTTTCGCCGCTTTATTACATCCGCCGGGCGCTGCAACCCTTCGCGGACCTTGTGGAAACCGGCGATCCCGACCTCGCTCGCGCCGTGCCTGACCTGATCGCCCGCAAGCCGGCGATCATCATCATGGCCGACATCGGCACCCTGCCCGAAAGCGCGCACAAGGCGCTGGCCGAGTGGGTGCGCGGCGGCGGCACGCTGGTGCGCTTTGCCGGCCCGCGGCTTGCCGCCGCCGGCAGTGACGACGACCTGCTGCCTGTCCGCCTGCGCGGCGGCGAGCGCCAGCTGGGCGGCACGCTGTCCTGGACGGAACCGCAGCCGGTGGCCGAATTTCCGGCGGCCGGCCCCTTTGCCGGACTTTCGGCTCCGCGCGACGTGCATGTGGAGCGCCAGGTGCTGGCCGAACCCTCCGCCGAAATCGCCGAACGCACTTGGGCGAGCCTCGCCGACGGCACGCCGCTCGTTACCGGCGCCCGGACAGGCCGGGGCACGGTCGCGCTGTTCCACGTCACGCCGGAAGCCACTTGGTCGAACCTGCCGATCTCCGGCTCGTTCGTCGATATGCTGCGCCGGATCGTCCAGCTTTCGCGCAACCAGGGCACTGCGGCCGCGGAGAAACCCCAAGCAGCGCAGGCCTTGAAGCCGTTTCGCATGATCGCCGCGAACGGCGCGCTTGTGCCGCCCGGCCCGGACGCTAAACCGCTTACGCCGGGTGCAAGCGCAGTTTCCGTCGAGAACCCGCCCGGCCTGTACGGCGGCGCGGAGGGGGTGGAGGCGCACAACCTGCTGCCCGCCGACGCCGTTTTCGCGCCGATCCAGCGTCCTGCCTTTGCCGCTCCGGTGACGGAACTCACCTATGGGCTGGACGAGTCGCTGCCGCTCAAAGGTCCGTTCTTCACGCTGGCCTTCCTCCTGCTGGCGCTGGACACGCTTCTGGTCATGGCGCTGAACGGCGCGTTTTCGCGGCGCGGCGGCAGGGGCCTTTTCGCCCGCCGCGCGGCGGCGGGCGCTGCGGCGGCGGCGCTGGCGGCGATCTTTGTGCTGGCGCAAGCCGGGACGGGTTTCACCCAGGACGCCAAGCCGGGTGACGATGCCGCGGTCGCGGCAATCGAGAAGACGCGGCTTGGCTATGTCGTCACGGGCGACAGCCGGCTGGACGAGGTCAGCCGCGCCGGCCTTAGCGGTCTGACGCAGTTCCTGATCGACAAGACGGCGCTGGAACCGGGCGAGCCTGCCGCCGTGGACATCGCCAAGGACGAGCTTGCCTTCTATCCCCTGCTCTACTGGCCGGTCGATGCGGGCTCGGCCATGCCGAGCGAAGCCGCGATGGCGCGGATCGACGCCTATATGCGTGACGGCGGCACGGTGCTCTTCGACACCCGCGACCAATTCTCCACCGGCTTCGACACGGACAACAGCCCGGCCAACGAGCGGCTGCGCGACATCCTGGCCGACCTCAACGTGCCGCCTCTGGAGCCCGTGCCGGAAGACCACGTGCTCACGAAGTCCTTCTTCATCCTGAACGAGTTTCCCGGCCGTTATTCCGGCAGTCCGCTCTGGGTGGAAGCCTCGCTGGATGCGCAGACGAGCACCGAGAGGCCGGTGCGCACCGGCGATGGGGTTTCGCCGATCCTGATCACCGGCAACGATTTCGCCGGCGCCTGGGCGGTGGATGGGAATGGCAACCCGATGTTCCCCACCGTGCCGGACGACCCGATGCAGCGCGTCTATGCGTTCCGCGCCGGCGTCAACATCATGATGTACATGCTGACAGGCAACTATAAGTCCGACCAGGTCCACGTGCCGGCGCTGCTGGAGCGGCTGGGGCAGTGAGTTCCGCGACACTGCAACCGCCTCTTTCTCCCCTTGTGGGTCGGAGCGACGAGCAGCAATCGACACGGGGGTGTCGATTGCCGTCGCGCAGGGGTGGATCGGCGCGCAGCGCCGAGACGGATGAGCGACTATCTGTTGTGTCAAGTTGCATTGGCGAGTTCTT
>CAXTCF010000255.1:0-3888 GCA_964242945.1 uncultured Rhizobiaceae bacterium
CCATGAGGGCTCGATGCTGCTCTGGGTGCTGATCCTGACCTTGTTCGGCGCGCTGGTGGCGAGTTTTTCCGGCAACCTGCCGGAAAAGCTGCGCGCCGACGTGCTGGCCGTGCAGGGGATGATCGAGGCTGCCTTCTTCCTGTTCATCCTGCTGACGTCTAACCCGTTCCGCCGGCTGGTGCCGGCGCCGTTCGAGGGGCAGGACCTCAACCCGGTGCTCCAGGACATCGGTTTGGCCGTGCATCCGCCGCTGCTTTACCTCGGCTATGTCGGCTTTTCCGTGTGCTTCTCGTTCGCCGTCGCGGCGCTGATCGAAGGGCGGATCGACGCGGCCTGGGCGCGCTGGGTGCGCCCCTGGACGCTGGCTGCCTGGATCTTTCTCACCGGCGGCATCGCGATGGGCTCGTATTGGGCCTACTACGAGCTCGGCTGGGGCGGCTTCTGGTTCTGGGACCCAGTGGAGAACGCCTCCTTCATGCCCTGGCTGGCCGGAACGGCGCTGCTGCACTCGGCGCTCGTGATGGAAAAGCGCTCGGCCTTAAAAATCTGGACGGTGCTGCTGGCGATCCTGACGTTCTCGCTCTCGCTGCTCGGCACCTTCCTGGTGCGCTCCGGCGTGCTGACCTCCGTGCATGCCTTCGCGACCGATCCGACGCGCGGCATCTTCATCCTGTGCATCCTCATTCTCTTCATCGGCGGTTCGCTGGCGCTGTTTGCGTTCCGCGCGGGGAGCCTCGCAGCGGGCGGCGTGTTCCAGCCGGTGTCGCGCGAAGGGGCGCTGGTGCTCAACAACCTGTTCCTGACCACCGCTGCCGCGACCGTGCTGACCGGCACGCTCTACCCGCTGGCGCTGGAAGCGCTGACGGGCGAGAAAATCTCGGTCGGGGCGCCGTTCTTCAACCTGACCTTCGGCGCGCTGGTCGTGCCGCTACTCCTGCTCGTGCCGTTCGGGCCGCTGCTCGCCTGGAAGCGCGGCGACCTTTTCGGGGCGGCGCAGCGGCTCTTCGCAGCCTTTGGGGCGGCGGTTCTCGCGATGCTTGTGACGGCGCTGTTTCTGGACGGCCGCTCCGTCTTCGCCGCGCTTGGGATCGGACTTGCCGCCTGGCTGATCGTCGGTTCCACAACCGACACTTTGTTGCGCGCCGACTTCCGCCATGCGGGGTTTGCCAACGCGATACGCCGCCTTGCGGGCCTGCCGGGCTCGATGTTCGGCACGATGCTTGCGCATCTCGGCCTTGGCGTCACGGTGCTGGGGCTGGTCGGGGCGCTTTCCTTTCAGGCTGAAACCATAACGACCGTGCGTCCCGGCCAGACGATCGACGTCGGCGGCACCCGGTTGCGCTTCGACGGCTTGACGCAGCACCAAGGGGCTAACTTCACTGAGGAGCAGGGGCGCTTCGTGCGGCTCGGCGCGGCAGGCGAGGAGCGGGCGGTCATCGTTTCCGCCAAACGCTTCTTCCCGGCACGGCAGACGCCGACCACGGAAGCCGGGATCGAGACGATCGGCTTCGGCCAACTCTACCTTTCGCTAGGCGACGCAACTGCGGACAACGGCATCGTGGTGCGTGCCTGGTGGAAGCCGTTGGTGACGCTGATCTGGCTCGGCGGTCTCATGATGATGGCGGGCGGCGTATGTTCGCTGGCCGACCGCCGCTTCCGGGTGGGGGCGCCAGCCAAGCGCCGGCAGAAGCTGGCCCAGCCGGCATGAAACGTGCGCTTGCAGCGCTCGGCCTTTGGTGCGTGCTCTGGGCCGCGCCGGCTTTCGCCGTGCTGCCCGACGAGATGCTGCCGGACCCCGGCAAGGAAGCGCGTGCGCGAACCTTGTCCGCCGAACTGCGCTGCCTGGTGTGCCAGAACCAGTCGATCGACGACTCGAACGCTGACCTCGCACGCGATCTGCGGCTGCTCCTGCGCGAGCGCATCAAGGCGGGCGATACGGACGGGCAGGTGCTGGATTTCCTGGTCGCCCGCTATGGCGAGTTCGTGCTGCTGAAGCCACGCTTGAACGCGCATACGGTTCTGCTTTGGCTGACTCCGGCTTTGCTGCTTGTCTTCGGAGCTTCAGGCCTCCTCTGGGCCGCGCGGGGCAGGCGAATCTCACCCGCAGCAACCCTGAGTGCGGTGGAAGAAGCGCGCCTGGAAGAGATTTTCCGCGAGCGCCGCTGACCCGATTTCACGGCTCGCGGTCAACATTACCAAGGTTTAATCCCGCGGCCATCGCGGGGTAATGTGCCTCCGCCTATCTACCTTTCGGAAAGACGCCGAGGCGCGTCTCCTTCGAGAGGACAAGAATTCCCATGAGCACTCCTTCTGCCACCAAGCAGACCCGCAGCCGCCTGACCGCAGCGGTGGCTTCCCTGGCGATCGCCGGTGCCATCGGCTTCGGCGCGGTGACGTCCAATACGTTGCCCGTTCGTGCCGACGCCGTTCGCGTTGAAACCAACACCCAGGCGCCGAGCTTCGCCGATGTCGTGGACCGCGTGTCGCCGGCCGTCGTCAGCGTGCGTGTCGAGGAAAAGGTCCAGCCGGCCGCCGATGACGGCTCCGAGATGGGCAACGGCCTGGACCAGCTTCCCGAGGACCATCCGCTGAAGCGCTTCTTCCGCGAGTTCGGCGGCCAGGATCAGGGCCGCCCCGGCCAGCGCAACCGCGGCCCGCGGCCTGAGCGCGCGATGGCGCAGGGGTCGGGCTTCTTCGTTTCCGAGGACGGCTTTATCGTCACCAACAACCACGTTGTGGACGGCGGCCTCAATTTCACGGTCGTCACCAACGGCGGCGACGAGTATGACGCCAAGCTGATCGGCACCGATCCCCGCACCGATCTCGCCGTGCTGAAGGTCGAGGCCAAGGACAAGAAGTTCACCTATGTGGATTTCGCCGACGACGCGAAGGTCCGCGTGGGCGACTGGGTGGTCGCGGTCGGCAACCCGTTCGGCCTGGGCGGCACCGTGACGGCCGGCATCGTGTCGGCCCGCGGCCGCGATATCGGCGCCGGTCCGTATGACGATTTCATCCAGATCGACGCGGCGGTGAACCGCGGCAACTCCGGCGGCCCCGCCTTCAACCTGAACGGCGAAGTGGTCGGCGTGAACACGGCAATCTTCTCGCCTTCCGGCGGCAATGTCGGCATCGCCTTCGCCATCCCCGCGGCCACCGCCCGCGAAGTGGTGGCCGACCTGCGCAAGGACGGCTCCGTGGAGCGCGGTTGGCTCGGCATCCAGATCCAGCCGGTGGACAAGGACACCGCCGAAGCACTCGGCCTGCCCGCTGCCAAGGGCGCGCTGGTGACTGCGCCGCAGGACAACAGCCCGGCCGGCAAGGCCGGCGTGAAGTCCGGCGACGTTGTCACGCAGGTGGACGGCAAGGATGTCGCCGGGCCGAAGGAACTCGCCCGCACCATCGCCGGCATCGCGCCGGATAAGACGGTGGCGCTCACCGTGTGGCGCGACGGCAAGACGCAGACGATCAACGTCGAACTCGGCACCCTGCCCATGGAGGAGAAGCAAGCCTCCGCGGACGATGCCTCGCCTGCGGAGAAGCCTTCTTCCTCGCTGGCCAGCCTCGGCCTGACGGTGACCCCTGCCGACGACGGCAAGGGTCTCGTGATCACCGAAGTCGATCCCGACAGCGAAGCTGCGGACCGCGGCTTTCAGGAGGGCGACGTGATCACGGCGGTCAACTCCCAGGAGGTAAGCCGCGCCAGCGAGGTGAGCAAGGCGATCGGCGATGCCGCCAAGGCCGGCCGCAAGGCAGTGCTGGTTCAGGTCACGCGCGACGACGCGAGCCGCTTCGTGGCTCTGCCCGTCAACAAGGGCTGACACGGCACTACCGGAAGAGTGCCGGCCATTTCGCCGGCACGTCTTCTCTTTCTTTCGCGGGTCTCGCCTC
>CAXTCF010000256.1:0-3846 GCA_964242945.1 uncultured Rhizobiaceae bacterium
GGGTGGGGCGGACGGCCTCGACGGCCTCGCCGATCGGCTGCGCCATCAGACGGTCTTCACCAGCCGCGCCACCACGTCGCGCACGCTCATGCCTTCGGCGCGCGCCGCAAAGGAGAGCGCCATGCGGTGCTGGAGCACCGGCTCGGCCAACGCCTTCACGTCGTCCACGGAAGGGGCGAGCCGCCCGTCATAGAGCGCGCGGGCCCGCGCGCAGAGCGTCAGCGCCTGGGAAGCGCGGGGGCCGGGACCCCAGGCGACGTGCCGGTCGGTTTCCGCGTTGCCGCTGCCGGGCCGGGCCGAGCGCACCAGCTTCAGGATCGCTTCCACCACCGATTCCGGCACCGGCATGCGGCGCACGAGGTTCTGGATGTCCTTCAGCCGCTCAGGCGACAGGACGTTCTCGGCTGCCGCATCCGAAACGCCGGTGGTTTCCAGGAGGATGCGGCGTTCGGCTTCCAGTTCGGGGTAGAGGATGTCGATCTGCATCAGGAAGCGGTCGAGCTGCGCTTCGGGCAGTGGATAGGTACCCTCCTGCTCCAGCGGGTTCTGCGTGGCGAGCACGTGGAAGGGCGAAGGCAGGTCGTGCCGGTGGCCTGCGACCGTGACGTGGTATTCCTGCATGGCCTGAAGCAGGGCGGACTGCGTGCGGGGCGAGGCGCGGTTGATCTCGTCGGCCATCAGAAGCTGCGCGAAGATCGGCCCGGCGATGAAGCGGAAGCCGCGCTTGCCGCCTTCGTCCGTGTCCATCACCTCGGAGCCCAGGATGTCGGACGGCATCAGGTCCGGCGTGAACTGGATGCGGCGGGCGTCCAGACCCAGCACCGTGCCCAGCGTCTCCACCAGCTTGGTCTTGGCAAGTCCCGGCACGCCGACAAGCAGCGCATGGCCGCCGGCCAGCAGCGCCACCAGCGTGCGCTCCACCACGCTTTCCTGCCCGAAGATCACGCGGGCCACACCGGCGCGCACGCGGCCGATGTCGCCGAGCGCGCTTTCGGCGGAAGCAACCATCTCGGCCGGCGAAAGCGCCGTGTCCTTGACGTTGACGGTCATGGCGCGATCCTTGTCAAAGCGGTGCAGGCGGGTTGTGCCGGTTCGGCTGGACGGACCAGCGACGCGCGGCCGGAAAGGCAAGCAAACTGCATCGAGGCAAGCTTAAACGGCACCATGAGGCTGACAATCCGTTGGACAGTGACTATTTCGTGACCATGGCTTCCCCGCAAGACGCATCTCACGAAAGCCTGACCGGTGCTGCGGACCCCGCCGGGCTTCAGGCGCTGATCGGGCGCGCCGCCCGCGCCGGCAAGGGCGCGCCGCCGGTGGAGCGCTGGAATCCTGCCTTCTGCGGCGATCTCGACATGGAAATCAAGGCGGACGGCACCTGGTTCTATCTCGGCACGCCGATCGGGCGCATGCCTCTCGTGCAGCTTTTTTCCTCGGTCCTGCGCAAGGACGAAGACGGCAGAACCTACCTCGTGACGCCGGTGGAGAAAGTCGGCATCCGCGTGGCCGACGCGCCATTCCTCGCCGTTGAGATGGATGTCTCCGGTGCGGGCGAGGCGCAGAAGCTGACCTTCCGCACGAATGTCGGCGACGTGGTGGAAGCCGGGCCGGAGCACCCCTTGCGCTTCGCCGACGAGCAGGGTTCGGGCGGGCTGAAGCCTTACCTGCACGTGCGCGGGCGGTTGGAGGCGCTGCTCGCACGTCCGGTGATGTATGAACTCATCAACATCGGCGAACCCGTCGGTCTCGACGGCCGGGAGATGTTTGCCGTGCGGTCCGGCGGGATGGTGTTCCCCATCATGCCGGCGGACGAACTGCACCGGCTAAGCGCTTGAGCCGCAGTGACGAAGCGCTGCCGCCCTTCTCTGCGGCGGATTTCCGCCTGCGTGCGCAACGCGAGGTCACTGATGACGGCGGCGCGTATGGCGATCACCGGCTTAACCCCGACCTTGCCGACCTGATCCTGAAGCCCGGCCTGCGCGAGGCCGCGGTGCTGATTGCCGCCGTGGACCGCGGCACGGACTCTACGCTGCTGCTCACGAAGCGTAACGAGAAGTTGCGCGCCCATTCCGGCCAGATCGCCTTTCCCGGCGGCCGCATCGACCCGACCGACTCCACGCCGCAAGCCGCCGCGTTGCGCGAGGCTCAGGAGGAGATCGGGCTCGATCCCGCTGGCGTGGACGTTGTCGGCTCCATGCCCGCCTATATCACAGGCAGCGGGTTTCGCGTGTCGCCCGTGCTTGGCGTCGTCCGGCCGCCGCTGGCGCTTGCAGTCAATCCCGACGAGGTGGAGGCGGTCTTCGAGGTGCCGCTGCGCTTCCTGATGGACCCGGCCAACCACTTGCGGGAGAGCCGGGTGTGGGAAGACCGCGAACGCTTCTTCTACGTCATGCCTTGGGAGGACCGGCGCATCTGGGGTATCACGGCCGGCATCCTGCGCACGATGTATGAGAGGCTTTACGCATGATCCCCGTCTCGCTGGCCGGACGCGCGCCGTGGTTGGAAGAGCCCGGTTTGCAGAAGCTTCTTCAGGTTCTTGCAGAAGATGGAGAAGAAGCGCGCGTGGCCGGCGGCGCCGTGCGGAACTCGCTGCTGGGCGAAGCGGTGTCCGATGTGGACGTCGCGACAACCGTGCTGCCGGCGGAAACCATGCGCCGGGCGCACAAAGCCGGATTCAAGCCGGTGCCGACCGGCTTCGACCACGGCACGGTGACGGTGATCACGCCGGCCGCGGCCTATGAGGTGACGACCCTGCGCGACGACGTCGAGACCGACGGACGCCATGCGAAAGTGCGCTTCGGCCGCGACTGGCAGGCGGACGCCGAGCGCCGCGATTTTTCGATCAATGCGCTCTATGCCGACGCCGACGGCAACCTGTTCGATCTTGTGGGCGGCATTCCCGACATCGAAACGCGCACGATCCGCTTCATCGGGGAAGCCGATGCCCGCATCCGCGAGGATTTTCTGCGCATCCTGCGCTTCTTCCGCTTTTTCGCCTGGTACGGGCGCGGACGGCCCGATGCCGACGGTCTGCGCGCCTGCGCGAGATCGAAAGAGGGGCTGGACGCGCTGTCCGTCGAGCGGGTCTGGGCTGAGTTGAAGAAGACGCTGGCTGCTCCCGATCCGTCCCGCGCGCTTTTGTGGATGCGGCAGGCCGGCGTGCTCTCCCGCGTGCTGCCCGAAAGCGAAAGGTGGGGCATCGACGCCGTCCACGGGTTAATCGCCGCGGAGAAGCATTTCGGCTGGGCGCCCGACCCTCTGTTCCGCCTCCAAGCCATTGTGCCGCCGGACCCGGAGCGGATGGAAGAGCTTTCACGCCGGCTGAAACTCTCCAAGGCTGAAACCGAGCGCTTAAGGCTCTGGGCGATGACCGACGCGCCTCGCGCCACGCTTTCGGAGGCCGGCTTGGCGCGTCAGCTTTACCGCGGCGACCGGCAAGCCGTTCGCGACCGCCTGCGCGCCCGCATGGCCGCTGCCCGCGCAAAAGCCGAGCAGGACGCGGCTGCTTTGACCGAGGCTGCCGGCTACATCCGCCTGCTGCATGCTGAGGCTGTGTGGACGAAGCCGTCTTTTCCGATCTCCGGCTCGGACCTCAAGGCGCTCGGCCACCCCGCCGGCCCGACGCTCGGCGCGCTGCTGAAGCGGCTGGAAGAGGAGTGGATGGCTTCCGACTTTAAGCTTTCCCGCGAAGTGCTTCTAGGGCAAGCCGGCAAGGTGGTGGAAACATTGAAGGCGGTGGAGGGGGGCGGCTCCGGGATCTGAGCATGGCGCTCCGTCCAGCACCCCGCAAGCCCCCGGCGCGGCCCGCGCGACCCGCCAGCAGGGGGGGGACGCGGGGGGTGCAGG
>CAXTCF010000257.1:0-3776 GCA_964242945.1 uncultured Rhizobiaceae bacterium
GCGCGGCTGCGTCGCCGGGAGCGGCAGCGGCGGGCCCAGGCTGCGGAGGCGGTGCTGGCTGGTCCTGGGCGAGCGCCGGGAAAGCGGCCAGGCCAAGGCCCAGCGCGGCTAGAAGCAACGGTTTCAAAGGGCAGTTTCCTTCCTGTTTGGCCGCCGTCATGCCTGGGGCGGCGCGCTGAAGAACCGGCCAGGCGCCGAAGGGTTGCACGGGGCTTCAGCCTGCGTCGGGACGCGGCGGAGCCGGGCGATCGTGCGGCGGAGGCGGCGGAACGGGGCGCAATTCCCTGATCTTGCCGTCGGCCCGCTGCAAAGCGGAGGCGTGGAGGAAGCCGTGTTCAAAGCGGCCCTGGACGGTGACGCTCTCGCCGGCCTTCACAAGGTTGCCGTCCTCGCCGGCCCTGCCGGTCTCCACCAGGGCGCGGCCGCCGCTGTCGGAAACCACGAACTTGTTGCCGAAGATTTCGGCCACGGTGCCCTGCACCTCGACCTGGTCGCCGTCCTTGAGTTGCGTGATCGGCGTGGTGGCGAGACCCGTGTCGAAGGCGGCATGGCCGCGGTGATGCGTCAGGCTCAGCGCGCCGGCTCCGGCACCGGCGCCGGCCAGCAGCAGCGCTGCCGCGCCGAGCACAGTGGCGAGGCGCCGGGGACTGGGACTGGGATGGCGCGGCGCCGTCGGGGTGGAAACGTCGGAAGGGTCGCTCATCGCTGAAGATCTCCTTGGATGCGTTGCGGTGGAGCCCTTCTAGGCCATGGCTTCCAATGCAGCCTGAACCGATCCGTTCAGGTTCCGTTAAGCCCGGAATCCTAGAGGGCCAGTCGACAAGGGAACGGCAGCCATGCGCGTATTGCTGGTGGAAGACGACCGGGAACTCGGCGCCGCCACCGCCCGCTTCCTGCGCGAGGGGAACTGCGCCGTGGACGTGGCGGTGAACGGCGAGGACGGCCAGCATCTGGGCGACACCGGCACCTACGACGTCGCGGTGCTCGACCTCGGCCTGCCCAAGGTGCAGGGCATCGCGGTCCTGAAGGCGTGGCGGGCGGCAGGCAGGCGCCTGCCCGTGCTGATCCTCACCGCCCGCGACGTGTGGACCGACAAGGTGGAAGGTTTCAAGGCCGGCGCGGACGACTACCTGACCAAGCCGTTCCGTGCGGAAGAACTGCTGATGCGCCTGCGCGCCCTGGTGCGCCGGGCCGCGGGCCATGCGGAAACGCGCATCGCCTGCGGCCCGCTCGTCTTCGATGCGACACTCGGCGCCTTCGAGTGCGACGGGCTGCCGCTCAAGCTGACCGCGCTGGAGTGGCGCGTGCTGGAAGCGCTGATCCTGCGCAAGGAAATCCTCGTGTCCCGCGCGGACCTGCTGGAGCGGGTCTATGAGGGCGACGCGGAGGTGGATTCCAACTCGGTCGAGGTGATCATCGCGCGGCTGCGCCGGAAGATCGGGACAGCCCGCATCGAGGCGGAGCGGGGGCGCGGCTACCGGCTGACGGCGGGCACGACAGCCGGCGCGCCATGAGGTTCATTCCCTCCTCGCTCAGCGGCAGGCTGCTTGCGGCGGCGGCGCTGTTCGTCGCGCTGGCGATCCTCGTCGCCGGGATCGCCATCACCGCCATCCTCGGCCATTTCGTGCGCGGGCAGGTGGACAGCCGGCTGGACGGGCAGATCGCGGCGGTGGCCGACGCGCTGCGGGCCGCGCCCGACGGGCGGCTGGAACTCGCCGCACGGCCGGACGGGCCGCCTTTCGACCGGCGCGGCCGCGGCTGGTTCTGGCAGGCATCGAGCGGCACGGACGCCGTTTCCTCCGCGTCGCTCGGTTCGGAACGCCTGGAGGTGCTGTCCGGTCAACTGCCGCATCCCCCGCCGGGCCGCTTCCCCGATCACGGCCCGGCCGATCCCGGCAGGCCACGGCCCGCGAAGGTGCGGGGGCCGCATGGCGCGGTCCTGCTCGGGCGCCTTTCCGAGCGTGTGATCGGCGGCGTGCCCGTGCAGATAGTCGCCGCGGCCCCACGCGAGGCTTATTCCGGCCCGCTGCGGGACGCGCTCCTGCCGCTGCTGCTCGCCATGATCCTTCTCGGTGTCGTGCTGCTTCTGGCCCTGCTCTTCCAAGTGCGGCTCGGCCTGAGGCCGCTCGGCCGGCTGCGGGAGGCGGTGGCCGCGGTGCGGACCGGCGCGCGGGACCGCCTGCCGACCGAGAACCAGCCGGCGGAAGTCGCGCCGCTGGTCGGCGAAATCAACAGCCTGCTCGACCGCAACGAAGCCGGGCTGGAGCGGGCGCGCCGCCATGTCGCCAACCTCGCCCACGGGCTGAAGACGCCGCTTGCCACGTTGTCCGTCGTGCTGGCGGAGCCGGGCCGCGACCCGGACCGGGCGCTTTCGCCTCTGGTCGGCACCATGGAGCGCCTGATCCGGCACCACCTTGCCCGCGCCCGCTCGGCCGCGCTCGGCGGCGCGGCGCGCCCGCGGCCCGCCCGCGGTCCGCGGCGCCGATCAGGTCGTCCGCCGCGCCCGGCGCGTCGCGCCAGCGGACCGACCTCGTTCCGCGGCTCCGCGACCTCGCTCTGGCGATGGAGAAGATCCACGCGCCGCGCCCTATCCGCTTCGAGCTTGCCGGCGCAACGACCTTTCCCGTCGCCTGCGACGCGCAGGACTGCGACGAACTGTTCGGCAACCTCCTCGACAACGCCTTCCGGCACGCCTCGACGCTGGTGCGCGTGAGCCTCGGCATGGAGGAAGGGCACGGCCGCGTGGTGGTAGAGGACGACGGGCCCGGCCTGCCCGAAGACGGCATGGCCCAAGCGCTTCACCCCGGCAGGCGCCTGGATGAAACGCATCCCGGCTATGGCTTCGGCATGCCGATCGCGGCGGAGATCGCCGAACTCTACGGCGGCGACCTTCAACTCGGCAGCAGCGATCTCGACGGCTTGCGCGTCACGGTGCTGCTGCCGCTTTGAGCATCAGGCCTGCCGGCGCTGAGGCTATTCCGGCAGCGCGCCGAGCACGTTCTGGTCGTAGTCCACGATCGAGCCGGTCATCACGCCGGATTCGGGCGACAGCATGTAGGCGATCAGCCCCGCCAGCTGGTCGGGCTTGACGAGCTGGCCCATCGGCAGCCTGGCCTCGGCTTGGCGCACCCAGTCCTCGCCGCCGCCGTGGAACTTCTTCTGCGTTTCCCGCTCGCCGGGCGTTTCCATCCAGCCCGTGTTGATCCCGTTGAAGCGGATGCGATTGCTTCGGAAGGCGTTGGCCGCGTTCTTGGTCAGGACGGACAGCGCCGCCTTGGACGCGGCATAGGGCGTCAGGAAGGACTGCCCGACGACGCCCGACACCGACAGGATGTTGACCACAGAGCCCGGCTTGCCCGTTTCCAGCAGGTGCCGCGTCAGCGCCTGCATGGCGAGGAAGGGTCCGCGCGCGTTGGTGTTCATGTGCTCGTCCCAGAGCGCGAGCGTGGTGTCGGTCAGCGTGCCGCGGCTGGTGGCGGCGGCCGAGTTCACCAGCGCGTTGACGCTGCCGAACGCTTTTACCGCACGCGGTATGAGGGATGCCGCATCCTCCGCATCGCTCATCTCGGCGCGCAGGAAAATGCACTCGCAGCCCAGCGCCGTAACTTCGGCGGCGGCGGCTTGCCCCTTGCGCTCGTCGCGGCCGGCAAGCGCGATCTTTTGTGCGCCCTCGCGCACCAGCCGCTTGGCGGCCGCCCGGCCCCGCCCCAGCGAGCCGCCGGTGCTCACCGCAAGCGTGCCGCGGTTGCGGCGGAAAAAGTCTTCGTCCTGCGCCC
>CAXTCF010000258.1:0-3768 GCA_964242945.1 uncultured Rhizobiaceae bacterium
GCACCCGCCCCCGGCCGGCAGACTGCGTGCGATTAACCGTCCGATGCTCTAACATACGGACCGGAAGAAGCTTTGCGGTCGAAACGACACGCGCTGTCGGGCGTCAGACCAAAAACGGATTCGTCCGCCGTTCGTCACCGAAGCGCGAGCCGGGGCCGTGACCGCAGAGGAAGGCGATGTCGTCGCCGAGCGGCAGGAGTTTTTCCTTGATCGAGCGGATCAGGGCGGCGTGGTTGCCGCCGGGCAGGTCGGTGCGGCCGATCGAGCCGCGGAACAGCACGTCGCCGACATGGGCGAAACGCAAGATGGGGTTGAAGAAGACCACATGGCCCGGCGCATGGCCGGGGCAGTGCAGCACGTCGAATATGTGAGCGCCGACCGAAACCGTGTCGCCTTCAACGAGGAAGCGGTCGGGTTCCGCGTTTCGCACGTCGCCGGAAAGGCCAAACATGCGGGCCTGATCCTCCAGCCGGGACAGCAACGGCAGGTCGTCCTTGTGCGGCCCGACGATTTCGATCCCGCCCAGCGCGTCCTTGAGGTCCATCGCGCCACCGGCATGGTCGATGTGGCCGTGGGTCAGCCAGATTTCCTTGACGCGGAGGTTGTCGCTTTCGATCGCGTCCAGGATGTCCGGCACGTCGCCGCCGGGGTCCACCACGACTGCCTCTTTGCTGCCGTCGTCGAACAGGATCGTGCAATTCTGCCCAAAGGGCGTGACCGGCACGATCCTGGCGTTGAGCTGACCCACGCAGCGACTATTCGGCCGCGATGGCGTGGGCGGGCGTCACTTCCGCGGTGTAGTCGTCCATCAGCGTCTTGCAGACCTGGCCCGGCGTGAAGCGGTGGGGGCCGACCTCGGCGACCGGCGTGACTTCCGCCGCCGTGCCTGTGAGGAAGCATTCCTCGAAGCCTTCCAGTTCCTCCGGCAGGATCGCGCGCTCCACGACCTCCCAGCCGCGGCGGCGGGCAAGCTCGATCACCGTGCGGCGCGTGATGCCGTCCAGGAAGCAGTCGGCTTTCGGCGTGTGGATCCTGCCTTCCTTCGTGAAGAAGATGTTGGCGCCGGTCGCTTCCGCCACTTGGCCGCGCCAGTCCAGCATCATCGCGTCGGCATAACCCTTGCCCTCCGCGATGTGCTTGGAGATGGTGCAAATCATGTAGAGACCGGACGCCTTGGACTTCGACGGCGCCGTGCGCGGGTCGGGCCGGCGATACTCCGCCATGTCGAGGCGGATGCCCTTCAGCTTCTGCGCCGGATCGAAATAGGAGGGCCACTGCCAGATCGCGACTGCGCAGTTGATGCGGTTGTTCTGCGCGGCGACGCCCATCTGCTCCGAGCCGCGCCAAGCGATCGGCCGGACATAGGCGTCGGAAAAGCCTTGGCGGCGCAGAAGCTCGCGGCAGGCCTCGTCGATCTCGGCCACGGAATAGGGGATGGCGTAGCCGAGCAGCCGCGCCGACTCGTGCAGGCGCTCGGTGTGCTCGGTCAGCTTGAAAATTGCACCGCCATAGGCGCGCACGCCCTCGAACACGGCGCCGGCATAGTGGAGGCCGTGCGTCAGCACGTGAATCTTGGCATCCTTCCACGGCACGAACACACCGTTCATCCAGATGAAGCCGTCGAGCTGATCGAACGGAACCGAGGCCATGAGATCCTTCCTCCTGAAGTGCTCCGAAAACCGGAACACGCCCTGCGATGCCCAGTTCCGGCACGGGACAAAACCCGCCGGAAGCAGACGAAACACTTGTGCCGCCGGCAACCGCCCTGCAAAAAGCAAAGCGGAAAGCGAGCCGCATCCTGCCTGTTTGATCGCCAAAGACGTTCAAATCCAGGCCGAATCGTAGCGGGAAGGCCAAGATATGTCAACAATGCTGACGTATTTTCTGAAATGCGATGGCTGAGCCGGAAGACAAGCCGGCCGGGCATCAAAGGGCGCGGGTTGCGCCGCTGCGAACCCCGCTGACGGCCGCCGACGGACTCGATCTGCGCCTGATCGAGCTTTTCTTCTTCGCCTACCGCGATTTCACCTCCGATCCCGACCACATCCTGGAGGACTACGATTTCGGGCGGGCGCACCACCGGGTGCTGCACTTCGTCAACCGCATGCCGGGGCTGACGGTGGCCGAGCTGCTGGACGTGCTGAAGATCACCAAGCAAAGCCTGGGCCGTGTACTCAAGCAGTTGGTGGACACCGGGCATGTCGCGCAGGTGCCGGGCCCGCGCGACCGCCGCCAGCGCATGCTCTACCCCACGGAAAAGGGACGGGCCCTGGCGCTTGCCCTGGCGAGGCCGCAGTCGGAGCGCATGCGCGCCGCGCTCGCCGCCGGCAGCACGGGCGGGCGCGAGCGGGTCGAGGAGTTCCTGCGCAACATGGTCGATGCGGAGTGGCGCCCTCGCCTCGACAAGCTCGGCGAAAAGACCGACAACGAAGCGAGGCAAGCGGAGGAGCCGGATCGTGGAGGAACCTGACGCGGACGGCGGAGAGGCCGAGGCGCCCGACGCGCCGGAAGACGATGCCCCGCACCTGATGGTGGTGGACGACGACACGCGCATCCGCACCCTGCTCCGGCAGTACCTGACGGCAAACGGGTTCCGCGTCACGGTGGCGGCCTCGGCCGCGGAAGCACGGCGCAAGCTTCAGGGCCTGGAATTCGACCTGATCGTGCTCGACGTGATGATGCCCGGCGAGTCCGGGGTCGAACTGACGCGGGCGCTGCGGGCGGAGAAGACCGTGCCGATCCTGATGCTGACGGCCTTGTCCGAGACCGGCAGCCGCATCTCCGGGCTGGAAGCCGGGGCGGACGACTACCTGTCCAAACCCTTCGATCCGCGCGAGCTGATCCTCCGGGTCAACAACATCATGCGCCGCGGCGGCTCGCCGGCTCAGCCGAAGCTGGAGCAGGTCGTGTTCGGGCCTTACACCTTCCAGATCGCGCGGCGCGAGCTGAAAAGGGGCGGGGAGACGCTGAGGCTGACCGACCGCGAGCAGGAGATCCTCGTCCTGTTCGCGGAGCGGGCCGGCGAAACCATTCCGCGCCACGAACTCGTGGGATCGGACGCGGATGTCGGCGAGCGCACCATCGACGTGCAGATCAACCGGCTTCGCCGCAAGATCGAGCGCGATCCGGCAAATCCCGTCTGGCTGCAAACGGTGCGCGGCATCGGCTATCGCCTCAGTGTGGAATAGACGCGGCGTCGCTGGCCGGATGCGTTTGGAGTTCCGACAATGAGTGCAGTCACACCCACCGAAACGGAAAAACCCGGCTTTCGCAGCCGGCTTCGGCAGGCTTCCGCCGATCTTCGGCGGTCCTGGTCGCGGTTCTGGCGCATCGTGGCGCTTTACCTGCCCAAGCGGCTTTATCCCCGCTCGCTGATCATCGTGATCGCGCCGATGATCCTGCTCCAGGCCGCCGTCGCTTTCATCTTCATGGAACGCCACTGGCAGCTGGTGACGGAGCGCCTCTCCTTGGCGACCACGCGCGACATCGCCGCGCTGATCGACATGATCGAGACCTATCCCAAGGGCGACGCCTACGCGAACGTGATCCGCATCGCGGATCGGCGGCTCTCCCTCGACGTGCACATCCTGCCGCCCGGCGATCTGCCGCCGCCTGCCCGCAAGCCGCTGATTTCGATCCTGGACAATACGCTTGGCGACACACTCGCCGACCGCATTCCTCAACCCTTCTGGATCGATACCGTCAACAAGCCCAAGCAGGTGGAGGTCCGCATCCAGTTGAGCGACATGGTGCTTCAGGTCTTTATTC
>CAXTCF010000259.1:0-3729 GCA_964242945.1 uncultured Rhizobiaceae bacterium
GCGTTCGCGTCGCATAGTGTTTAATTTAGGAGCGACCCGAAGGCCGCCCGTTTCCCGCTTGGCTCCTCATCCTGAGCCTGTCGAAGGATGACAAAAACCGGCCGGTTTTCCGGCGCGGTGCCGATGATGCTTGTTCAGGCGCGGGCGCGGCGGCGCTCGCGGCGCGAGCTTCCCTCGGTTTCGACCGCGCCGCTTTGGCTCGCCTGCTTGTTGCGCAGGGGGCCGATGCGCTCCACGATCGCTTCCACCGTCGGACGCGCGCCCTTGGCGTGCGCGTCGAGCGATTTGCGCATCGCGGCCAGGTGCTCGAACGAGGTGCCGCAGCAGCCGCCGATGATCTTGGCGCCGCCGTCCACCGCCAGCCGCACATAGTCGGCCATCAGGTCCGGCGTGCCGGAGTAGTGGATTTCCGTGCCGCGGAACTCCGGGATGCCGCAGTTGCCCTTGACGATCACCGTGGCGTCCGGCTTCGCCGCCGTCATTTCGAGCAGGGAAGCCAGGATGTCGGAGGCGCCCACGCCGCAATTCGCACCCACAGCCACCGGCTTCCCGGCGAGGCCGTTCGCAACACCGTGGATATCGGAAGGCGGCAGCCCCATCATGGTGCGGCCCGCCGTGTCGAACGAGCCGGTATAGGTGTAGGGCAGGCCGACGCGGATCGCCGCTTCCGCCGCCGCTTTGATCTCGTCAGGCGCCGACATGGTTTCGATCCAGGCGACTTGCGCGCCGCCGGCCTTCAGGCCTTCGATCTGCTCGGCAAAGGCGTCCACCGCTTGCGTATAGGTCATCGCGCCGAGCGGCTGCAAAAGCTCGCCCGTCGGCCCAACCGAGCCGGCGACGATGACCTTCCGGCCGGACTTGTCCGCGACCGAGCGCGCGATCTCCGCGGCGCGCTTGTTCAGGTCGAACACGCGGTCTTGCGCATGGTGCAGCTTCAGCCGGTGCCGGGTGCCGCCGAAGGAGTTGGTCAGGATGATGTCGGCCCCAGCCTCCACGAACTTCTGGTGCAGCGTGGCGATCTTCTCCGGCGCCGACTCGTTCCAGAGTTCCGGCGCCTCGCCGGCCTCCAGCCCCATCGCAAACAAGTTGGTGCCGGTCGCGCCGTCGGCCAGCAGCACGCCCTTCTCGGCAAGCAGGTCGTCGATGGGGTTCTGCATGGCTCCGGCTCCGCAAGACGATTTGAGATAACGACATAAGCAAGTCGTTATATCCCGTCAATGTCCGTCCTGCTCTTCGGCAACTGCTTGCAGGTTCCGGGCGTAGGCGGCAGCCTCATGCGCGTTCACTTCCGCCGCGCGGATCAGGTTGTCGAAGTGCCGCGTCAGCGTCCCGATCGCCGCCGTGGCGTTCAGCACCAGATACATGTCGCCGACATAGATCGCCGCACGCGCGCTGCCGAAGATGGTAAACGGCACGGAATAGCGCATCCGCCCGTCGTAAAGGTAGAGGCGGAATGCGGGGTAAAGGTCCTCCAGCAGGTCGGCCATATGCGTCAGCTGCGCCCGCCGCTCAGCCGCGGGGAAGCCGCTCCAAATGCCTAAGCCGCGTGCAAAAATCTCCAGCGTGTGGCGCGGCATGCAAACCTCCATGTCGGTTTCCAGACGGCGCGTCGTGTCGATGCGGTATTGCGCCTCCCCAAGCTGGGACGCCTGGCTGCGGCGCGACGTCTCCGCCTCGTAGGCGATCAGGGCGGGGGAGCGCAGCAGGTCGGGAATGCCCGCGGGCACGTAGCGGATTTTCGTTCCCGCCGCTTCCGCGTGCCATTTCGCCAGCAGCGAGGCGTCGAACCCGCCGGGGTCCTCCTCGATGCCGTAGCTTGGGCGCAGGTCGTCGGCAAAGCCCTCTGCCTGCGTGAGCCCCAGGAGCCAATCCAGCGAAACCTTGTGCTCGGTCGCGATGGCGACAAGCGTTTCGGCACGCGGCAGCCTCGTCGCCGTGCCGGCAAGAAGCTGCGACAAGGCGGATCGGTCGATGCCGATGGATGCGGCGAAAGCGGACTGGTTCACGTTCGAGCGGGAAAGGAGCACCTTCAGCCGCTCGCGGAAAAGCTTCGAAACGTCCCGCTTGTCGCTCATCGCCGTGTGAATAGAAATCGATTGCCGCGATTTGTAAACATTCGAGCAATTCGGTGCGCAAAATCATCCACACATGCGTGAAAGCGTCTTGAGTTCGACGGCGCTTTAGTGAAACTTTTACGACGGTCGCACCGACTATCGGAGCATCTCGTGAGAGCCAAGAGAAAGCGCGCATCGACGGAGTGGCCTACGGCAGCGTTGATCGTCGCTTGTTACGGCTTCTGGGCTGCGTCGCTTTTCCTGCTCTGGCCGCACCACCCTCTCATTGCCGCACTGTTCTGCGCCGTCACGCTCGCCCTGCAATCCTCCCTGATGCACGAGGCGGCACACGGCCATCCCACGCGCAAGGCCTGGCTCAACGAACTGCTCGTCGGCTTGCCGGTCGGCCTCGTCTATCCGTTCCGCCGCTTCAAGGCGCACCACCTGCGCCACCACGCGGACGAACGGCTGACCGACCCGTTCGACGATCCGGAAAGCTACTATCAGGCGCTCTGGCAGCATGAGCGCATGCCGGGGTGGCTTCAGGCTTTGCTGAAGGTCAACAACACGATGGTTGGCCGCTTCGTGATCGGCCCCTGGCTCGGCACGATAGGGTTTCTGACGGAAGAAGGAAAACTCCTGCGGCGCGGCGACCCCGCGGTGCGCCGCGCCTGGCTGCACCACGCCGCCGGGCTGGCGGTTACCCTGCCGCTGATCGCGGCATCGAACATGCCGTTCTGGCTCTACATCGTCGGGCCGGTCTGGCTCGGCCAAGCCCTGATCTCCGTCCGGACGTTCGCCGAGCACCAGTGGTCGGAGCGCCCCGACGGCCGCACGCTGATCGTCGAGCGCTCGCCCTTCGCGCTGCTCTTCCTCAACAACAACCTGCACCTCGTCCACCACAAGAACCCGACGGTGGCATGGTACAGGCTGCCGAAACTCTTCCGGGAGCGGCGGGACGAGTGGATCCGGATGAACGGCGGCTACGTGTTCCCGAACTACTGGGCGCTGTTCAAAGCCTTCGCCTTCCGCGTCAAGGAGCCGGTCGCGCATCCGTTCCTGCGCCGCGCACCGGAAGCCGGCCGCGCCTTCACGCCGCGCGTGCGCGCCCGCAACGTCAACGGCCTCGGCACCGTGCCCGTGCCCTCGCAGCCGCCGAAGGACTGATCGCATCCCGCCGCGCGGCGCCGCTTTTCAGACGGCATGACTGACCTCGTCGTAGCCCTGCCCATGTACGACTGGCCGGAGGTTCGCACCGAGACGGACCAAAGCTGGACACCCCTGCGCGACGAACTTTGCGCGCGCGGCATTGCGGCAGCGGAACGCCTCGCACGGTGCAACGGCGATTTGCCTCCGGTCCCTGGCGGCATCCGCGATGCGTCCGGCCGTGTGATCGCACCTGATCCGGCCACTCTGCCCCCGGAAGAATTCCACCTCTCCGTGCTCTGGCGGCATCCTGCGCTTCTGCTGGCGCAAACCTGCTGGGGACCGATGGAGGAGGGATTGGCGAGTGAAGTGGCTGTGGTTGGGCAGCCCTGCTATTCAGCCTACGAAGGCGGGGAAGGAGAGTTTTACTCCAGCGCCATTCTTGCGCGCAGCTCCTTACCCTCCCCCCTGTGCGGGGTGAGAAGCGACGGCCGAAGGCCGGCCAAGAGCCGTAGTATGGCTCTTGGAG
>CAXTCF010000260.1:0-3727 GCA_964242945.1 uncultured Rhizobiaceae bacterium
GCAGGGCGAGGACCCAGGCGTCGCGGCGGCGATCGAGGATCATTACAAGCCGCTGGGGCCGAACGATCGCGTGCCGACCGACCCGGTGAGCGTGGCCGTGGCGCTGGCGGACAAGATCGACACGCTGGTCGGGTTCTGGGCGATCGACGAGAAGCCGACGGGGAGCAAGGACCCTTATGCGCTGAGGCGGGCGGCGCTGGGCACGATCCGGCTGCTGCTTGAAAACAAGCTGTCCTTCAGCCTCGGCGATGCCATCGACGCAACCGCAGCAGCGACCCTGGCCGTTCATGCTTCGCGAGATGATGCAAGTCCGCTCGGCATCGTGGCCCTGCTTGCTCAAGGCATTTCGACGAAATACGAGACGAGCCGGCTGCTTGAGGAGGCGCAGCATGTAGCCGAACTGATCCGGGGGGGGCGGGACCTGGCCTGGCGCAACACGATCGACTCGCCGGACGAGGAAACCGAGTTCTTCGACGGGCAACGGCTCATGGAACTCGATGCGACGCTTGGCCCCTTTGCAAGCGATCTCGTGCGGTTCTTCCACGATCGCCTGAAGGTTTACCTCCGCGACCAGGGCGCCCGCCATGATCTGATCGACGCAGTGCTGGCAGCGCGCGGCAGCCTCTCCCCCCTGAGCCATGCGGAGGGCCAAGCCGCGAAGCGGCCAGAGGGGGTCGCCTCAGAAGGCACCGCCATGGCGTCGAGCGCGGCCGCGGCGATCCCACCCGACCCTCCGGGCCACCCTCCCCTCAAGGGGGAGGGGAGCGTAGAGAACGACGATCTGCTCTCGGTCGTTCGGCGCGTGGAGGCGTTTGGAAAACTGCTCGACACCGAAGACGGCAAGAACCTGCTCGCCGGCACCAAGCGGGCGGTGAACATCCTGGCGGCCGAGGAGAAGAAAGGCACGTCGATCGCGGAAAGCGTCGATACCACGCTGTTTCGCGATGAAGCCGAGAAAAACCTCTTCGAGGCGCTGAACGCGGCGGAAACTCAGGCGGGGCAAGCCATCCAGGCTGAAGATTTTTCCGCAGCCATGGTTGCGCTGTCGGCTTTGCGCGAGCCGATCGACCGCTTTTTCGAGCGCGTGCTGGTGAACGACGAGGATACAGGTGTGCGGGCGAACCGGCTGGCGCTGCTGGCGCGCATCCGGGCGGCAACGGGGCAGGTCGCGGATTTCTCGAAGATCGCCGGCTGAGGCGGTTAGCTCGGCTCGCCGAGTTCCTGCCCGCGGATCGCCGGAAGCGGCTCCTGCTTTGCGGGGGTGGGGTCCGGCTGCTCGCGCTGGGGCTTCTGCTCCGAGGGCTGGGCGGCTGCCGGCTGAGGCGTCGGCGTGTTCGGTGCCTGTGCGGCGGCGGGCGCCACGTAGTCCGGGAAGGCGTGCCCCTGGACGCCGGCGCGAACCACCTTCGGCACGATGTAAGGCTTGCGCCGCGCGGCCGGCTTGGGCGCGGCGACGGGCTTCGGGATCGCGGCCACCTTCACGTCTTCCACAGCGGGCGCGCCGAGCGCGATGACGGACGGGCTTAAGATGGCCGGCGCCGGCTCCCAGGCGAAATCCGGCGGCGTGTCGAGCGAAGAGCGGTGCTTTTCGGGCCGCTGCACTGCCGCTTCCTGGACCGCAGGGGGCGGTGCTTCGCCGAGGACTAGGAAGGACGAGCTGAGTTTTCCCTGCGGCGGCGCGACGGAAACGAAGGATGATGCTTCGGCGGCAGGCGCGAGCAGGCACGCTCCGCCCAAGAGCACCAAACCTGCACCGAAACGCAACACAGATACAGTCGGCACCTGAGCCTCCTTGAACCTCTTGCTTAGCAGCGCGGAATGAATCTTCTGTTTCGTTGCGGCAGGCATTTCACGGGGAATCTTGCCCCGCTCGTTGCACCGGATTAACCGAGGACGCCCAGTGCAACCCGAAGATGGCAAGCCGGCACCGGCGCTTGGCGCACAGAATTGCAGTTGGATCATCCCATGCATGAAGAGGCTGAACCGATTTGGCAGACGCAAGTGCTGCCGGAAGCCCAGGCCGCCGGGCCGGCTCTAGATCTGCTGCGGGACGGCGAGATAGTCGCCATTCCAACAGAGACTGTTTATGGATTGGCGGGTGATGCCGTGAACGGAGCCGCGGTCGCCAAAATCTTCGAGGCCAAGGGGAGGCCAAGTTTTAATCCGCTGATCCTGCACGTCAGCGACCTTGCCATGGCCGAAACGGTCGGCATCTTCGACCCGCTTTCGCGCCGGCTGGCGGCGGCATTCTGGCCGGGTCCGCTGACCCTGGTCCTGCCGCTCGCCGAGGGTGCGGCCGTGCATCCGCTGGCGCTCGCCGGCCTGCAAACGGTGGCCCTGCGCCAGCCCAGAGGCTTCGCGGCAGGCCTGATCGGCGAGCTTGGGGGCCCGCTTGCCGCGCCGAGCGCCAACGTTTCCGGGCGGCTCAGCCCGACTAGCGCGGCGGCAGTCCAGGCCGCGCTGAACGGGCGCATTCCGCTGGTTGTCGATGGCGGACCGGCGCCGGTCGGCGTGGAATCGACGATCGTGCGGGTGTCGGGTGGCGAACTGCATCTTCTGCGGCCGGGCGGCGTGACGGCAGCGGAACTGGAAGCTGCCGCGGGCGCGCCGCTCATCAGGCCTGAGGCCGGTGCCAGGATCGAAGCGCCCGGCATGATGTTTTCGCACTACGCCCCGAACGCACCCTTGCGCCTGGCGGCGGAGCGCGTGGAGCAGGGGGAGGCGCTGCTCGCCTTCGGGCCGGCGCGCGTCGCGGGCGCGGAGAAGGCGAGCGTCGAATTGAATCTTTCCCCAAGCGGCAGCCTGCGCGAAGCCGCGGCGAACCTATTCTCCTTTCTCAGACAACTTGACGAATGGAAGGCCGACGGGATCGCGGTGGCGCCGATCCCCTCCGACGGATTGGGCGAGGCAATCAACGACCGGCTCCGCCGTGCCGCCGCGCCGCGCGGACAAGGTTAAAGAAAGCTGTGGGGAACCGTTTGTCCGTTCAGCCACAGTGTTTCGGCGCTTCAGCAAGATCATCTAAACCAACACCGCTGGTGTTCCGATAACCATCGCCAAACCCAAAAAAATTTAACCGACTTTTTTAAGCGCGGGAGAAAGCTGCCGGACTAGTGTCGTCCTCATAGAAGCCGGGGAAACCGGATCGGAGAACGGGAAACCGCTCTCAAGGGCGAAACAGGAAGGCACTCCATCATGACGACCGTCAGAGCAATGAAACCCGTCTGGGCCGGCCGCACGATGCGCCTCGACCCGTTCCGGCTGCCGCAGGCCCTGCACTTTGCCGGCCGCGACGAGTTCGGCGACGCGCAGTTCACGCTCGACGGACGCGGCGCCACGATCCGCCGCACGCTGAAAGGCAGCGGCCTGCCCGCGACGATCGCGCTCACCCCGCGCGCCTTCGCCGGCGTGGCGGCCCGCGCGATCGAGGACGACCTCGGCAACGTCACGGTGACGCTGGAACTGCACCACACCGACTCCATGCTCTGCGTGCCGCTGCTCGTTGCGGACGACTTGGACGATGTGGCGGCGGACTGGCGCGCCTGGGCCGATTTTTATCGCCTGCCGATGCTGCTCATCGAAAGCGACGGCATCGCCCGGACGCTCGAGCAGGACGGGCTGACCGCCGACGGACAGGTGCTCGGCACGACCGACTACGTCTCGCCGGAGCAGGCGCTCGGCCACGGGGTCAGCGGCCAGTCCGACCTCTACTCGCTCGGCGTCGTCC
>CAXTCF010000261.1:0-3720 GCA_964242945.1 uncultured Rhizobiaceae bacterium
TGCATCCCACCCCCAACCACCAGCCTGCATCCGATTAACCGTCCGATGCTCTAAGCCACGCTCGACCGCCTTGGGAAGCGCGTTGCCCTTCCCTCACCTGGGGATTTCACATCCCGCGCGTCACTCGGCAGCCTCGCGCATCATCGGCACGGCAGCACGCACAGGCGCGTCCGCATGGCTCTCGAACCTGCCGAAATTGTCCGCGAACAAGCCGACCAGCCGGTCCGCCTGCCGGTCGAAGGCAGATGCGTCGGCCCAGGTCGAGCGGGGATCGAGAATCGCTGGATCGACCCCTTCCGCGGCAAGCGGCACGGCGAAGCCGAAGCGGGGATCGGTGCGGAACCGCTCCTGAGCGAGCGTGCCGTCGAGCGCCGCGGCAAGCAGGAGGCGCGTCGTGGCGATCGGCATGCGCCGGCCCGTGCCGTAGGCGCCGCCGGTCCAGCCCGTGTTCACCAGCCAGCAGGCCGCGCCGTGCTCGGCGATGAGGCGCCGGAGCAGGTCGCCGTACGCGCGGGGATGGCGCGGCATGAAGGGTGCGCCGAAGCAGGTGGAAAACGTCGCCTCCGGCTCCACCACGCCCCGCTCCGTGCCGGCGACCTTTGCAGTGTAGCCGGAAAGGAAGTGGAACATGGCCTGCGTCGGCGAAAGCCTGGCGATCGGGGGCAGCACGCCGAACGCGTCCGCCGTCAGCATGATGATCGTCTTGGGGTGGCCGGCGCGCCCGGTGGCTGAAGCATTGGCGATGAAATGCAGGGGATAGGCGCAACGCATGTTTTCGGTCAGCGACCCATCGTCGAAGTCCGGCGTTCCGTCACTGGCGAGAGGCACGTTCTCCAGCACCGTGCCGAAGCGGCGCGCGGCGGCAAAGATCGCCGGCTCGGCTTCCCCTGAGAGCCGGATGGTCTTGGCGTAGCACCCGCCCTCGAAGTTGAAGACGCCGCCATCGCCCCAGCCGTGCTCGTCGTCGCCTAAAAGCGTGCGTCCAGGGTCGGCCGAAAGCGTCGTCTTACCCGTGCCGGAGAGGCCGAAGAACACGGCCACGTCGCCCGCCGGGCCGACATTGGCCGAGCAGTGCATGGGCAGCACGCCTTTTTCCGGCAGCAGAAAGTTGAGCGCCGTGAACACGGCCTTCTTCATCTCGCCCGCATAGGCCGTGCCGCCGATCAGCACCAGCATGCGCGAAAAGTCGATCGCGATCACGGTTTCCGAACGCGTGCCATGGCGGGCCGGGTCGGCGCGGAAGGACGGCAGGTCCACGATCGTCATCTCCGCGGCGAAGGACGGCAGCGAAGAAGGGTCCGGGCGGATCAGCAGGTTGCGGATGAACAGCGAATGCCAGGCGAGCTCCGTGACCACCCGAACGGGAAGCGCGTGGTCCGCGTCCGCGCCGCCGATGAGATCCTGCACGAAGAGGTCATTCTCCGCGGCATGGGCGCGGAAGTCGGCGTGCAGCCGGTCGAACTGCTCCGGCGTCATGGCGCGGTTGTTGTCCCACCAGACATGGTCGGCCGTCAGCCGGTCGCGCACGATGTGCTTGTCCTTGGGCGAGCGGCCGGTGTGGACGCCCGTGCGCGCCGCCAGTGCGCCGTCCGCGCTCAGCTGCGCTTCGCCGCGGGCCAGCGCCTGGTGGGTGAGGGCCGCGGTGCCCAGGTTTGCGAACACCTTTCTGCGCGTGGCGATGCCGGCTCCGGCCAGGCGCAAGACATCGCCGTCTTCGATCATGCCCGTCATCCCATCCCCTTACACACCGCCGACGGCATGCCGGCGCACTGTCCCGACAATCGGGGACGAGCGGTTGAGAACAGGAAAAACAAGTCAGATCAAATGTTTAATCGATTAGCCGATTTCTGTGTCGAGCTAAATCGGTTTGCGTGGGGAAGCTAAATCGGTTCGCCCGGCCGAAGGGAAGCGGCGGGCGTTCGCGGGACGACGCGCGACCCGAATCAGGACCTTGGATGATTCGAATACGCCAGGCGCAGCCGATGCGGCGGTCCGGGATACATCGGCCCGCAGTCACGACTTGTCGGCAGGCAGAAGCCCCAATTCGGCGAGGTTCACGAACAGTTCCGGCACCTGCGCGCAACGCAGCGTCTCAGCCGGGCCAACCTCGAAGACATCCTTGTACCCTTCCCCCCCAAGGCGGCGATGCGCGCGCGTGACCAGCCGGATGGCGTCGATCACCCAGACCTCCGGCACCCCGTGCGCGGCGTAGATGCCCTTCTTGCGCCCGAGGTCATAGGAAAGGCTGGTGTCCGCAATCTCGATCGCCAGAACGACGTCGTGGCCGCGCTGCTCGGTCGGCATGATGCTGCGGGGAAAGATGCAGAAATCCGGCTCCAGGAAGTTGACGTCATCAAGCCAGAGCGTGCTTTCCGGGATGAAAGTGAGATCGCCCGGCACGACTCGTGCGAGATGCTGGTTGAGTACCGCCTTGACCCACTCGTGCCTTGCCCCTTTGGGCGACATCGGCACCACCTCCCCGCCGATCAGTTCGAAGCGCTCATCCTCGTCGACGATGCCGGCCTTGACCATTGCCTCGATTTCGGCCCGCCGCCAAGGCCGGCGCGGCAAGGCCTCTGCGGCTTGAGTGGTTTCCGGCCACGGCAGTTCGGAGGGGAGAAGGTCGCGCCGGATGCCAAGCGGCGCCTGCTCGCGCGTCAGGATGGGCTTGTTCATGGCAGCAGGCTAACACGATCTCCGGAACGGAAGAACCCAATGCAACGGCCGGGTTCGAAAGCTGTGTCTTCGCGGCTCGATGGCCTCAACTCACTCGGCGGCCACGGGCTGCTGCAATTTGCCTTCTCCGGCGAGTTTCATGTGCAGGGCAATCGCGTCCACCGCATATCCATTCGGCCAATGAGGCACGCCAAAAGAGAGGAAGACGCGCGCGAAGAAAGCCGGGTCGCGCAAAGGCTGGACCATCACACCGCCGCGCTCGATAAGATAGGAGAGGTCTTCGACCCCTTCACTGCCGTCTGTGAAGGTGAGCGCCAAGCGATAGCCTTCCAGCGCCTTCACCTCGGCGACCTTCACCAGCGGAATCATTCCTCGTCCGCTCCAATCACGGATTCAAAGGCAAGGTTCCGCGTTCCCAGTTCGCCATTAATTCCGCCTGATGTCGCAGGGTCCAGTCACGCACCATGCGGGCCGCTGCTTTCTGCAAGGCACCCGCCAGAATGCGTCCCGTCGCAATCTCGATCAGCGCCTCGCGGCCCTGATAATAGGCATGAATATGCGGTGGAGCGTGGTCATTCCAGTAAATCTGTATGACGATGCCGAAGAAGATGGAAATCGTCGGCATCGTCGTTAGCTGTCGCTTCAGCTATCCAGGAAGCTCCGAAGCTTCCGGCTGCGGCTCGGATGCTTCAGCTTGCGCAACGCCTTCGCCTCGATCTGGCGGATGCGCTCGCGCGTCACCGAGAACTGCTGGCCGACCTCTTCCAGCGTGTGGTCGGTGTTCATGCCGATGCCGAAGCGCATGCGCAGGACCCGCTCCTCGCGCGGGGTGAGCGAGGCGAGCACGCGCGTGGTGGTTTCGCGCAGGTTCGCCTGGATTGCCGCGTCGATCGGCAGGATCGCGCCCTTGTCCTCGATGAAGTCGCCGAGATGGCTGTCTTCCTCGTCGCCGACCGGCGTTTCGAGCGAGATCGGCTCCTTGGCAATTTTGAGCACCTTGCGCACTTTTTCGAGCGGCATGGCGAGCTTTTCGGCAAGCTCCTC
>CAXTCF010000262.1:0-3562 GCA_964242945.1 uncultured Rhizobiaceae bacterium
TCCCTCGACCATCCTCAGCCCATAGGTATTGTCCCCATCTCTAAGACCACGCCGCAGGTCACGCTGATCGTTGCCTGACGGCGGCTACCGGCCGAGCACCAGCGCCCAGTAGCGCTTGCCCCTGCCGTCCGGCGCGGAGGCCAAACCATAGTGAGAGAAACGCGGGTCGAGCATGTTGCGCCGGTGGGGCGGCGACTTTTCCCACATGGCGAACGCGGTTGCGGCATCGCCCGCATGGGCGACGTTCTCGGCGCGCGGACCCGTGACGCCGTTGGCCCGCATGCGGGAACCGAAATCGCGGCCGAACGCCGTCGTGTGCTCCATCTTGTCGGCGGCGGCCATGAAGCCGGCCTGCTGCGCAGCCGCCTTTGCCAAGGCCGGATCAGCGGCAAGCGGGCCGAAACCTTCGGCCACGCGAAAACTCGACAGGGTCGCTGCCGACTGCACGGTTCCGAGTTGTGCCGGCTGGCCGACCGACGAACAGCCGGCGAGCGCCAGCACGGCGCCGAGCGCGGCGAAGGGGAGGAGCCTGGAGCGGAGGAAGGGAGAGGCAGCTTGCATTCCATTTCCCGAATCGGCTGATTGTGTCATTTCAGCGGGCGGGCGGCATGATCTCACTTCATCAAAGCTTGAAGCTGGCCGCACTAGATGTCGGAATGGGGAGGAAGAGCCATGCCGGTTGCCAAGAATACGATCTGCCTGTGGTACGACAAGGACGCCGAAGCGGCCGCCCACTTCTATGCCGAGACATTCCCCGACAGCTTTGTGGGCGCCGTCCACCGCGCTCCCGGCGATTTTCCGTCCGGCAAGGCGGGCGACGTGCTCACCGTCGAATTTACGGTCGCCGGCATCCCCTGCATCGGGCTGAACGGCGGGCCGATGTTCAAGCACAATGAGTCCTTCTCGTTTCAGATCGCCACCGACGATCAGGAGGAAACCGACCGGCTCTGGAACGCGGTGGTCGGCAATGGCGGGCAGGAAAGCGCCTGCGGCTGGTGCAAGGACCGATGGGGGGTCTCCTGGCAGATCACGCCGCGGGTGCTGACCGAAGCGATGGCTGCCGGCGGCGCGGAAGCCAAGCGCGCGTTCGATGTGATGATGGAGATGAAGAAGATCGACGTGGCGGCGATCGAGGCGGCACGGCGGGGTTGAGCGGTCTACGAAGCGGGCATCAACCCGGCCGGCGGCTGTGCCCCAGTGCCATTAGGGCTTCCACGATGCGGTCGAAGCTTTTCCTCGCGCGGGCAACCGAATGGCGCCCGCGGAGAAAGCCGTGCACAAGCCCCGGCTCCTCGTGCCACCACGCTTTTCCGCCGGCCTGAAGGATGCGGTCGCGGTAGGCCTCGCCGTCCGACGCCAGCGGGTCGCATTCCGCCGTGACGATCACGGTGGGCGGCAGGCCCGAGAAATCGGTGTCGGCCAAAGGCGCTGCGGTGGGGTCGGAAAAATCCGGCGCACCGCTGGCGCGGATGTCGCGGTAGAACAGCACGTCGCGGGTGGTCAGCATCGGCGCGTCCGCGTGTTCCACATAGGAGTCGGCTTCCATGTCGCCGCCCAGGCCGGGATAGATCAGCACTTGGCCGATCGGCTGAGTGTTTTCCTGCCGCGCCGCATGGGCCACGGCGGCGGCGAGGTTGCCGCCGGCCGAGTCGCCACAGAGCAGCACGGGCTTGGGCCGCGTCAGCAGAAAGCGGAAGGCGGCCAGCGCGTCGTCGAAGGCGGCGGGATGCTTGTGTTCCGGCGACAGGCGGTAGTCCACGGAGACCACGTCGAAGCCCGTGCGCCCGCAGATCTCGGCGCAGACGTCGTCGTGGCTTTCCAGACCGCCTACAACGAAGCCGCCGCCGTGGAAAAAGAGTACCACCGCCGCGTCGTCGGGTTCCTCCCCGCGGTAGACGCGGGCGGCAACCGGATGCCCGTCAACTTCGGCGATCGTGCCCGTTCCTGCGGTGACGTCTTCGGGATAGCCGGCAAAGAACGCACGGCACATGCGGTCGTAAACGGTTCGCTGCTCGGCGACCGTCATCTCTACCGCGTCCGGTGGGTAGAACCCGTTCGTGCGCTCGATGAAGGCCCAGGTCTCAGTGTCGATCAGCTTGGCGTAGTCGGGCACGTCAGCGCCCTTTCCAGACGGGATCGCGCTTTTCGGCGAAAGCCTTGAACCCCTCCTGGTTGTCTTCCGAGGCGTAGAGTTCGTCCACGGTGCGGAACTGGCGCTTGGTGATCCAGTTCATCGCCTCCTGGAAGCCCATGCTTTCCGCCTCGCGCGCGACTTCCTTGATGGCGGCGAAGACCAGCGGCGGGCCCGCGGCCAGCAGCCGCGCGACTTCCCACACGCGCTCCTCCAGTTTTCCCGCCGGCAGAACCTGCGTGACCAAGCCCCAGCGGTGCGCCTCGTAAGCGTCCATCCAGCGGCCGGTGAACAGCAGATCCATCGCGACGTGGTAGGGGATGCGCTTGGGCAGCTTGACGGTCGCGGCATCGGCCAGGGTGCCGGCCTTGATCTCCGGCAGCGCGAAAGATGAATGCTCGGACGCGTAGATCAGATCGCAGGACAGCGCCAGTTCGAAGCCGCCGCCGACCGCCATGCCGTTGACGCAGGCGAGCACCGGCTTGTTGAGGCCGCGCAGCTCCTGCAACCCGCCGAAGCCGCCGACGCCGTAGTCGCCGTCCACCGCGTCGCCGGCCGCCGCAGCCTTGAGGTCCCAGCCGGCCGAGAAGAACTTGTCGCCAGCCGTTTTCACGATGGCCACGCGCAGGTCGGGGTCGTCGCGGAACGCCCTAAAGGTTTCACCCATCAGCCGCGACGTTGCCAAGTCGATCGCATTGGCCTTGGGACGGTCCAGCGTGACTTCGAGGATCGCGCCTTCGCGGCGGGTGGTGATCACGTCAGCCATTCTCTTGCTCCCTCGCCACCATCAGCGCATCGGCGATCCAGGCGCCCTGCCTTTGGGCGCAGACAATCAGCGGATTGATGTCGAGTTCCTCCAGCATGTCGGCCTGGGCCAGGGCGAACTCCGCGATGCCCAGAACCGCTTTGATAGCCGCGGACAAGTCGGCTTTCGGGCGGCCGCGATAGCCGTCCAGCAGCGGGAACAGCTTCAGGCCCCGCAGCGCGGCTTCGACCTCTTCGCGCGAGGCCGGCAGCAGCAGGGTGGCGGAGTCCTTGAGCAGTTCCACCAGCACGCCGCCGGAGCCCACCGTCAGCACCGGGCCGAACACGGGATCGCGCGTGACGCCGACGATCAGCTCGGCCACGCCGCCGGGTATCATGCGCTCGACGTAAAGTCCTTTATCTAATTCGAGCAGATCATGCGCGGCCTCGCGCACCGCCGCTTCATCGCCGAGGTTGAGGCGCACCGCCCCGACTTCGCTCTTGTGGGCGAGGCCCATGGCCTTGAGCGCGACGGGGAAGCCGAGCGTTTGGGCAGCGGCAACCGCCTCGTCGGCGAAGGCGGCTTCGAGGCCGGGGGGGACGGGGAGACTGGCTTGGCGCAGCAGGGCCTTGGCGGCTGCTTCGGTAAGCGCCGCCTTACCCTCCCCCTTGCGGGGAGGGTAAGGC
>CAXTCF010000263.1:0-3437 GCA_964242945.1 uncultured Rhizobiaceae bacterium
GCGCAGGGACTGCCGAAACCTGCCATCGACATCTCGCTTGGGCTGTTCCGGGCGAGCCGCGCCGGCGAGTTTTCCGCCGTCGATCCGACGCTTGCAACGCTGCTGGGCCGCGCGCCCACGCCGCTGCGCGACGTTCTGGCAGGCGGCCGCGCGGGGCGGAAGCGATGATCCCGGGCTGCACGGAGATCATGCTGCTGGTGCGGCCGGAGGACAGCGCCGTTCCGCTCTACGACACCACGGCGATCCACGCCGAAGCGGCTGTCGCCCTGGCAGTTGCCGACCTGTGATGCCGGACGACCCCGCTTCGGGTCGGCCGCGAGGGTCAGGTGCCGCAAAACGTTTGCAGCACGCGCTCGTCGGGCTGCGGCGGCATGGCGAATGCTTCCCGGCCCGGCTGATCGTCATAGGGGCGCGCCAACACGGCAAGCAAATCCTCGAACGGGGCGAAGTCGGCGTCGTTGAGGGCTGCCTGGATCATCGCCTCGATCCGGTGGTTGCGCGGGGTGAAGCGCGGGTTGACGGCGCGCATGGCGTCGGCCCGTTCGCTTGGGCTGTGCGGCTCTTGGCCGAGGCGCCCGCGCCAACGGTCGAGCCACGGCTTCAGCGCCTCCGGCTCGGCGAAGACCGCACGGAGTTCGGCCTCCTGCTCCTCTCCCGCTGCCGCATCGCTGAGCGCGCGGAAGGCCAGCGTGAAGTCGGCCGCTTGCGCGGCCATCAGAGCCAAGAATCCTTCGGCGAGCGGCTGGTCCTCCGGGCGCGCGGTGAACAGGCCGAGCTTTTGGCGCAGCACGGCGAGGTAGGCGGCTTCGAAGCGCGGGCGGAACTCGCCGATCAGCGCTTCCGCTTTCCCAACCGCTTCGTCTTCGTTCGCGTCGAGCAGCGGCAGGAGCGTTTCGGCGAGTCTTGCGAGATTCCACTGCGCGATACGGGGCTGGTTGGCATAGGCGTAGCGGCCATGGGCGTCGATGGAGGAGAACACCTGCGCGGGGTTGTAGGCGTCCAGGAAGGCGCAGGGGCCGTAGTCGATCGTTTCGCCCGACACGGAGGTGTTGTCCGTGTTCATCACGCCGTGGATGAAGCCGACGCCCAGCCAGCGCGCGACGAGGCTGGCCTGAGCGGAAATCACCGCGTCGAGCAGCGCGGCATAGGGGTTTTCGGCGTTCGCCGCTTCCGGGTAGTGGCGCGCGATGGCGTGGTCGGCGAGCAGCTTCACGCCTTGCGTGTCGCCGCGCGCGGCGAAGAACTGGAAGGTGCCGACGCGGATATGGCTCGACGCCACGCGGGTGAGCACGGCGCCGGGCAGCACGGTTTCGCGGTAAACCGGCTCGCCGGTGGAAACGGCGGCAAGCGAGCGCGTCGTCGGGATGCCCAGGGCGTGCATGGCTTCGCTGACGACATACTCCCGCAGAACCGGGCCGAGGGCGGCGCGGCCGTCGCCGCGGCGTGAAAACGGCGTCGGCCCGGAGCCTTTCAGCTGGACGTCGCGGCGCCTTCCCCTGATATCCACGACTTCGCCGAGCAGGATCGCGCGGCCGTCGCCGAGCTGCGGCACGAAGTTGCCGAACTGGTGCCCGGCATAGGCGGACGCGATCGGCTCCGCCGTTTCCGGCAGGCGGTTGCCGGACAGCATGGCGACGCCTTCGGGGCTGGAAAGCCATTCGGGGTCGAACCCAAGCTTTTCGGCCAGAAGCCGGTTCAGCTTGAGGAGAACCGGGGCGGCGACCCCGGTCGGCTTCGTGCGCGTGAAAAAGCGGTCGGGCATCCGGGCATAGGAATTGTCGAAGGGGAGGCGCACGGTCATCGGCCGGAAAATCCTGGCGCGGCGCGAAAACCGCCGCTCTCCGGAAAATGGTGCTGGATAACGCCGATTGCCAGCGCGGCAGGTGCTCCCAGGCAGGAGCGCTTCCACTCTTGCATACGTATTCAATTTGCGGCAGTTTGCCCGCGCGCTTTGCGCCGATGCGTTCGGCAGGGCGTGAGGAAACAAACAAGAAGCGGACCGCAAGATGATCCGACACCTGAAGAGTGCCAAGCCGGCCGCCGAACGCGCGGCCGACGACCGGCAAGTCCGCGCCACCGTGGAAGGCATCTTGGGCGACATCGAAGCCCGCGGCGACGCGGCGGTGCGGGAGCTTTCGGAAAAGTTCGACAAGTATGCACCGCCGTCCTTCCGGCTGAGCGAGGAAGAGATCGAGCGGGCGGTCGCCAAGGTAGCCAAGCGCGACCTGGAGGATATCCGCTTCGCCCAGGCGCAGGTGAAGAATTTTGCCGAGGCGCAGAAGGCGTCGATGCACGACATCGAGGTGGAAACGCTGTCCGGCGTGATCCTCGGCCACAAGAATATCCCGGTGCAGTCCGTCGGCTGCTACGTGCCCGGCGGCAAGTACCCGATGGTCGCCTCCGCCCATATGAGCGTGGTGACGGCGAAGGTTGCCGGCGTGCCGCGCGTGGTCGCCGCCGCGCCGCCGCAGGGCGGCGAGCCGCACCCGGCGATCGTGGCGGCGATGCACTTGGGCGGTGCCGACGAGATCCTTTGCTTAGGGGGCATCCAGGCCGTCGGCGCGATGGCGCTGGGTACGGAGACGATCGCGCCCGTGGATATGCTGGTCGGCCCCGGCAACGCCTTCGTGGCCGAGGCCAAGCGCCAGCTTTACGGGCGCGTCGGCATCGACCTGTTCGCCGGCCCGACCGAGACCATGGTGATCGCCGACGAGTATGCTGCCGACGCCGAGCTTTGCGCCACCGACCTTTTGGGGCAGGCCGAGCACGGCGTGAACTCGCCGGCGGTGCTGCTGACCAACTCGGAGCGGCTGGCGCGTGGGACGATGGCGGAGATCGAGCGCCTGCTCGAAATCCTGCCCACGGGCGCCACGGCGCGAAAATCCTGGGAGGATTACGGCGAGGTGATCGTCTGCGACACCTACGAGGAGATGCTGGAACAGGCCGACTTCATCGCTTCCGAGCACGTACAGGTGATGACGGACCGCGACGATTGGTTTTTGGCGAACATGAAGAGCTACGGCGCGCTGTTTCTGGGAGCCCGCACCAACGTCGCCTATGGCGACAAGGTGATCGGCACCAACCACACGCTGCCGACGAAGAAGGCGGGCCGCTACACCGGGGGCTTGTGGGTCGGGAAATTCCTCAAGACGCACTCCTATCAGAGAGTGCTGACCGACGAGGCGTCGGCAAAGATCGGCGAATACTGCTCGCGGCTCTGCATGCTGGAAGGTTTTGCCGGCCACGCGGAGCAGGCCAACATCCGCGTGCGCCGCTATGGCGGGCGCAACATCCCCTACGCGGAGGCAGCGGAGTAATCCTTGCTTCCGCAGACGCCTTCCTTTCGGCTGGACGGCCGCCGCGCCCTGGTGACGGGCGCCTCGCGCGGCATCGGGCTGGCGATCGCCAAGCGGGCGGCCGTCGACGGCGCCAACGTC
>CAXTCF010000264.1:0-3188 GCA_964242945.1 uncultured Rhizobiaceae bacterium
CCGTTATGGCAGAGGAGGTGCGACCGGACGGAGCCGTGGGTCGAAAGCGCTGCCGGGCCCTGCTGACCCGGATGGAAGGGACGATGCACCCGGTTCGGCATCGGGGGACCCGCGAGGTCCGATGACGGTGCGCGATCTACACCGCGTAAACTGAACACGCGCCGAATCGCGGATTCATGCTGCGTTCATAAAGGCTTGGCAGGGCGAGGGCATCGGCCCAAAGTCTGGGACCGGCGTCTTGAAGCGGGTGCCCGCGATCCCCATCTGACGGATGCAGTCGCCGAAAACCGGGACTGCTGGCCTCCCCGAAAACGCCTCTTTGGGTTTTCCACGCAGGCCACACGCGCAGACAAACCGTTGCTCAATGGAGAACACCCATGCGTCACGTTGATTTTTCGCCGCTCTACCGCTCTACCGTCGGTTTCGACCGCCTCTTCGGCATGCTCGATACCCTGGCTCAGCCGGAAGGCGGCCAGACCACCTATCCGCCCTACAACATCGAGCGCACCGGCCAGGATGCCTATCGCATCTCCATGGCGGTTGCAGGCTTCTCGGAAGAGGACATCGCGATCGAAGCCCATCGCAACGTGCTGACGGTGAAGGGCGAGCGCAAGGAAGAAAAGGGCCAGGACGGCACTGAAGTGCTCTATCGCGGCATCGCCTCCCGCGCCTTCGAGCGCCGCTTCCAGCTGGCCGACCACGTCGAAGTGACCGGCGCAGCCTTGAAGAACGGCTTGCTCTTCGTCGATCTCAAGCGCAACATCCCGGAAGAGATGAAGCCCCGCAAGATCGCGATCTCCGCGAACACGAACGAAGGCGCGAAGCAGATCGAGGCTCAGGCTGCGTAAGCCGAGTTGCCCGTTTAAAATGAAGAAGCGGCTCCTTCGGGAGCCGCTTTTTTGTTGGCCGGTTAGCTTTCTTCGCCCTTTGTGGGAGAGGGGATACGCTCACCGGCCCTCGCGATACCACATAGAACCGACCGCCAGCAGCAGCACGCCGAGGCCCAAAAAGCCGCCGAATAGCGGTACGCGGTTGACCGACCTCAGCACGCTGTCATTCGTCGTGCGCAATCCCATCCAGTTCGATCCTGAAACTTCGGCGCTGCCGCGCACCGGGACGATGTTCGGCACGCCCCCTCCCTCGCCCAGGCGATGCACCCTGCCGCCGCTCTTCTCGACCGCCGGGCGAACGATCTCCTCCGTCGAAACCGTGTCCGCCCACTCCGGCGCGTTGATCGGGCCGACGGCGGCGAGCGCGGTAAGGTCGCCGTTGGCAACCTGGTAGAGGCCTGCTTCCTTCGTTTCGATGCTGCCGGAGAACATGCCGGGGCCTCGGGAGGCGAGCGGAATCGTCAAGCGCTTGCCGGAAGGCGTTATGACCTGCGCCGGTTCGGCCGTGTCGCTCATGGTCTGGCGATCGACCTTCAACACCATGCCCTGGCCGCCGGCGGTCAGGCGCTCCTCTTCCAGTTCCGGTTCCTTCATCAGCCAGTGGGCGATGCGGCGGTAAAGCTGCACATGCGGCCCGCCGCCCTCGAAGCCCCGCGCCCAAAGCCAGCCCTGGTCGGACAGCAGCATGCCGACGCGGCCCTCGCCCCGGCGGTCGAGCAGCAGCAACGGGCGGTCGCCCGGCCCTTTCATGACGACTTCGCCTTCAGGCTGATCGACACCGATGAGCCGGAACCAGCGGCCCCAGTGCGGCGGCTCGAACGCCGAGCCGTCCAGGCCGCGGGTGACCGGGTGGCGTTCCCCAAGTGTCGTCAGGCGCGGGAAGAAAGGCTCGTTCAGCACTTCGCCGGACGGCATGCCGGGCAGAGCCGGGATCAGCGGCGTGCGGGCAATCGACTGCTCACCGGCATATTCCGGCCCGGCGGCGATCAGCAGCGCGCCGCCCTTCTCCACATATTCCGCGATGTAGTCGTAGTAGAGGATCGGCAGCACGTCGCGGTGCTGGTAGCGGTCGAAGATGATCAGGTCGAAATCGTTGATCTTCTCCACGAAGAGTTCGCGCGTCGGAAAAGCGATCAGCGACAGCGCGTTGATCGGCGTGCCGTCCTGCTTCTCCGGCGGGCGCAGGATGGTGAAGTGGACGAGGTCCACCGAGGCGTCGGATTTCAGCAGGTTGCGCCAGGTCCGCTCGCCCGCGTGCGGTTCGCCCGACACGAGCAGCACGCGCAGGTTCTCGCGGATGCCGTCGAGCACCGCGACGGCGCGATTGTTGGTGTCGGTGAGTTCGCCCTCTTCGCGCGGGATGGCGAGTTCCACGATGGTGCGGCCGGCATTCGGCACGGTGATCTGAAGCGGCATCTCCTGGCCGATCACCGCGCGGTCGGTGGCCACCGGGTTGCCGTTGACGGAAACGCGCACATCGACCGTGCCGCCGGGGCTGCCGCCGCTTTCCAGCACGCGGTAGCTCATGCCGAGCGGCTTGCCGACGATGCCGAAGCGCGGCGCCTGCTCGAAGCGGATGCGCCGGTCGCGCTCACCTGCTTCGCCGGTGATCAGGGCATGCACCGGCGCGCCGATGCCGGCTTCAGCCGGGGCATCGTGCACCTGCCCGTCGGTGATCAGCACAGCGCCCGCGACGCGCGACGGCGGCACGTCGGCCAGCGCGCCGTCTAGTGCGCCGAAGAGTTTTGTTTCGGTGCGGTCATCCGCGCGTCCGGCTTCCACCACGCGCACGTCGAACTGCCTGAAGGGGGCGAGCTTGGCCTTGAGATCCGCCAGCGCCGCATCGGTCTGCGCCGTGCGGCCGCCGATCTCCTGGCTCTGGCTGCGGTCCACGACGAGGGCGACAACGCTCTTCAGCGCGTCGCGCTGCTCGTCCAGCAGCACGGGGTTGAGCAGCGCCACGGCCAGGGCGGCAAAGGCAAGCGCGCGGAGCCACGCGCCGCGCGTGCGGAAGACGATGCTGGCAAGTGCAAGGATCAAGGCCCCAACGGCAGCAGCGATCAGCCAGGGCGTGGAAAGCAGCGGCTCGAAGGCGATCGACCAGTTCATCGGGCTGTGCTCTGAAATAGAATTTCACGCTGCTCTGTGCTGGCCTGGTGAGGCTCCCCCCTTCTCCCCTTGTGGGAGAAGGTGCCCCGCAGGGGCGGATGAGGGGTGTTGGAAGGAATGATGCCGCGAAGGTTGCGCTCCGTCCAGCACCCCTTGTATCTACGATTTTTGGATTGTGGGATGGGAGCG
>CAXTCF010000265.1:0-2839 GCA_964242945.1 uncultured Rhizobiaceae bacterium
CTCGGTCCCGATTCGGGAGACGATGGGAAGACGCTCGACCTGGCGGCTGTCCTGGCCGCCCTCGACAGCGGCAGCGGAAAGGAGACTGAGTGAAGGAAAACCAGAAAGCGATCATCTATTGCCGCGTCTCCTCGAAATCGCAGGAAGACGACGGGCACGGTCTGGAGAGCCAGGAGCATCGCTGCCGGCAGCACGCGGCGGACAAGGGCTACGAAGTCGTCGCCGTGTTCCCTGACACGATCAGCGGCGGCGGCGACTTCATGAAGCGGCCGGGCATGGTGGCGCTCCTGAGTTTCCTTGATGCGCAACCCGGCGAGCGCTTCGTCGTGATCTTCGACGACCTGAAGCGCTTTGCCCGTGACACGCGCTTCCACCTCGACCTGCGCGAGGCCTTCCGCCGGCGCGGCGCCCGCATCGAGTGCCTGAACTTCAAGTTCGACGACACCCCGGAAGGCGAGTTCATCGAAACCATCATGGCAGCCCAAGGCGCGCTGGAGCGCAAGCAGAACGGCCGACAGGTCGCACAGAAGATGGCCGCGCGAATGCAGTCAGGATATTGGATTCACAAGGTGCCCGTCGGCTATCGCTATGAGGCCGTCAAAGGACGTGGCAAGCTGCTGGTGCCGCATGAGCCTTTGGCGACGATCGTGCACGACGCCTTCGAGGGCTATGCGATGGGACGCTTCCAGACCCAGGCAGAGGTCAAGCGCTTCTTCGAGGGCTTCCCGGAATTCCCGCGCGACAGGAACGGCATCCTCACTCAGCAGCGTGTCACCGAAATCCTGACCCAGCCGCTCTATACCGGCTACATATGCAGCGAGACCTACGGCATCGACTGGCTGAAAGGCCACCACGAGCCGCTGATCAGCATCGAGACCTTCGAGAAGGTGCAGACCCGCCGCAACGGCGTCGCCAAGGCGCCGCAGCGCAAGAACATCGGCGACGACTTCGCCTTACGCGGCATGTGCGTCTGCGCGGATTGCGGCGTGCCGCTGCGCTCGTCCTGGAGCACGGGGCGCCAGAAGCCATACGCCTATTACCTCTGCCAGACCAAGACATGCGAGAGCTACGGCAAGTCCATTCCACGCCAGAGGCTGGAGGACGACATTGGCGAGTTGGTGCGCCAACTGCAGCCGACGCAGGCGCTGTTCACGATGACGCGTGCAATGTTCGCCGCCGCCTGGGAGCAGCGCCGCGGGCAGGCCGCCGAGATCATCCGCTCGGGGCAGCGTCAGATGCAGGCGGTCGAGAAGCAGGTCGAGACGCTGCTGTCGCGCATCATGGATGCGTCGAACCCGACCGTCATCCGCAGCTACGAGAAGAAGATATCCGAACTGGAACACGGCAAGCTGGTGCTTGCTGAAAAACTTGTCGGCCAGGCCGAACCGAAAGGGAAATTCGAGGATCAGCTAGAACCAGCCCTCACATTCCTCGCAAACCCTTGGAAACTTTGGCAAACCGGCAACATCGCGTTGCGCCGGACAGTGCTCAAACTGGCCTTTGCGGAGCGCATAGAATACTGCCGGAAACAGGGTCCTAGAACACCGAAAATTGCCTTGCCGTTCAAGGCGTTAGTGGGTGAAGTCGGTCGTCAAACTAGAGATGGTGCGGGCGGTCGGACTCGAACCGACATATCCGTGAGGACGGCGGATTTTGAATCCGCTGCGTCTACCAATTCCGCCACGCCCGCGACGGCAGATTGCTTATATCGCCTCCGCTTGAAGGCGCAACCGAAAGCTGGATGCCTTCCTACTTTGCGGGCCGTTTGGCCTTCCTGCCTTTGGTGACACGCACCGGTTTGGGTTTGCGGACGTTCACGGCGGCCGCATCGATATTGTTCTTCAGATGCCGCCCATAGAATTTCTCGATCATCTCGACGCTGGTGCGGCAGTTTTTGGCGATCTGATAGATGTCGGCACCTTCAAGGAGGCGCAGACAGATATAGGTGTGGCGCAGGCTGTAGCAGGTACGCAGATGGCCATCGCGATCGAACTTGAGGTTAAGCTCATCCAATACCGTGTTCATCAACTCGCGCGGGGTTTTGCCGAACACCGGGTCGGTGGGCTGTAGCACCTTGCGCTTGCACACGCGGTCGAAGGGCAGGACGGCGCCGGGCATGGACTTGCAATAACCGACACCACGCTTGCCGCGCACCTCGATCTCCAAGATGCGTTCGCCGGTCGCGTCGTCGCGGACGACCTTGACATCCCGCACCTGGAGACGGGCCGATTCATCCGGCCGCAAGCCGGTATTGCCCATGAAGAGTACGTAGTCGTGGAAATTCTCGCACACCGCCCGCCAGCGCTCCTTCGGCGGGTTCTTGGCGCGTTCGCGCGTGGCCTCATAAAGGAGCTTGTATTCCTCCGGTGAGAACCAAGCGCGGTGCTCGACCTTGCCGGAGCTCTTGTAGGCCACCGTCATGTCCGGCAACGCGTCGATCCAGCCCTTGCGGTTGGCCGTCTTCAGCACCTGACGAAGCGTCACCAGCTCGCTATGCAAGGTCGAGCGGGAGGGTCTCTTGATTTCGCCCGTCTTCGAATTGACACGCGAGGTCTGCCGGTGGACGCGGTAGTCCTGAATCAGGCCGGCGGTGATTTCCGACAGCCTCTTGTCGCCGAAGAAGGGAAGGAGATGCACATCGATATGCATCGACTTCTGCTCCACGTAGTTGGCGTTGCGCTCACCCTGGGTGATGATCACGTATTCGCGGGTGAACGCCTCGGTCGCCTCTCGGAAGCTCGGACCGGAGGGCGTTCGCCGGCGCCGCCCGTCGGGCGGCGTGTCGGTTCCGACGGGAGACGGCTGGACAGCATTGTCCAGCAGAAGCGATGCGCCGCCG
>CAXTCF010000265.1:2849-3170 GCA_964242945.1 uncultured Rhizobiaceae bacterium
GTTCGCGGCCTTCGTACGTGGGCCGTTCTCGGGGCGGGGGGGGCGGGGGGGGCGGCCCCGCTCCTCGACGTAGCGTTCCATATACCAGTCGCGGGCAAACTCCTTGGCGAGGACGAGACTTTCCTCCTTCGTCGTTTGCCGATGGTTGCGGCTGCCCATGTAGGTCGAGCACTGCCAGAAGCGGCTGCCCTCACGCCGGTAGACGTGAAGTTTCCCATCCATGAGGGTATGCGTTTCGACGGACATGTCTCCCCACGCAAATTGTGTAAGACCCCGTTTCATAATTGTCTGGCGATGCGTTGGACGAGGACCATTGCGGCG
>CAXTCF010000266.1:0-2999 GCA_964242945.1 uncultured Rhizobiaceae bacterium
GCATCCCACCCCCAACCACCAGCCTGCATCCGATTAACCGTCCGATGCTCTAGCCCGGCATCGGGCGCTTAGCCAATGCGCTTCAGCGTGTTCTCTACACGACGAAAACGTCGGCGCCGCTGAGCGCGGGCGCACCGTCGAGGGTCGCAAACAGCACGCCGGCTAGGCCGCCGGCCTTCGAACCGTCGGCATCCCAGAACAGCTGGCCGGTCGCCGTGTTGTAGAGGATCCGGTCGTCCAGTTCGGTTGCAGTTCCGCTGGTGTTGGCGTGAAAGGCCCCGGCGGCGAGGAACTGGTTCGATTTCAGGCCGCCGCCGGAGAAAACCGCGTCGTCGAGCCGGACCGTGTCGTTGTTGCCGGTTGCGTTGGAGAAGTCGGCGATGCGGTCGGCATTGCCGCCGCGGAGCGCGGTGTCGAACAGGGGTGTCGAACAGGAACGTGTCGTTGCCTCCGCCGCCCGTCAGGGTATCCGCGCCCTCGCGTCCATTGAGCGTGTTGGCCGCGTCGTTGCCGGTCAGGACGTTGGCGAGGCTGTTGCCCGTGGCATTCAGGCCGGCGGAGCCGAGAAGCGTGACGTTCTCGATGGAACCCTTGAATCGGCTGGACAGGGTGAGGTTGATGGAGATCGCGCCCGACTGCACCGTGTCCGTGCCGGAGGAACCCGAAGCGCTCTCGTCCACGATGCGCAGCAGCGCTTCCGCTCTCTCTTGGCGGCAGAGCCGGACGCGAATGCTCGCGGGATCGCGCTTGCGCAGGAAACCGCTTCTGCCGCTGAAATCGAGCCACTGCCAGGCATAGAGGCAGGTGGTGTTGCCCGCGCTGCCGATGGCATAACCGAAGGGGCCGCTTGCGGTTGCTCCGCCAGGTCGATCGCTTCCGCGCGGCGGTCCACGCCGGCAAGCGAAAGCACGATGCCTTCCACGATCTTCGGCCGCTCTGCCGCATCGGCGCCCTGGCTGAGCAGCGTGGAGGCCGCCTCAAAGGCCTCCAGCGCCGCCTTGTGGTCGCCCTTCTGCCGGAAGAACCAGCCGAGCAGCTGGGCGTCGGCCGTGGAAGCGTCGAGCGCCGCATCCGCAAAAGCTTTTACCGCCTCGGCCGGCGGCTCCGCCGCTCCGGCGTCGGCAAGCCTCGCGGAAATCTTCGCGCGGGTGAAGGCCAGGGCCAGATCGTCGAACTCGCCTTTGCCCGACGCATCCTTGGCGCCCAGCGCCACGAGCGGGCGGGCGGCGGCAGGCCCGAGGCTGGCCAGCGCCTTTTCCACGGTCGCACGCCGGCCGGGCGCGTCGGTGCAGGTGGAAAGCAGGGCGCGGTAATCGCCCAGCGCGGCCGCCTGCTCCCCGGTCTGCGCCTTGGCCGCGGCAATGCGCCAAGCCGCTTCCAGGTCGGCGCAGCCGTTCAACGCCGGGTGTTCCGCGGCGATCTGCTTGACCTTCGCCCAATCGCCAGCATCGGAAGCCGCGAGCAGGGCAGTCCGCGCTTTGGCATCCGCAACCTTGGCGGCGAGGTCCGCCGACATCGCCCAATCCGGGCGCTGCGCCCTGAGCGCCGCAACGGCCTTGCCCAGCCCGTCCCAGTCGCCCTTGGCGAAGAAATCCCAGAGCCGCGCTTCGCTGTTGTCCTCGGCAGCGAGGCTCGCACTGTCGGCCGGCGGCGTCCACTCGGGATAAAGCGTGCGCAGCCGCTTGACCTCGGCCGCAAAGTAGTCGGCCTCGTTGTGCTCGGCATAGTAGCGCAACGCGGACTCATCGACCTTGCGCGCTGCGGGCGCAAGCGCCGCGCGGCGCAGCAGGGCCGCCGAGCCGCCGAAGAAGGTGGCGTTCCACTTGTCCAGCCCGCGCTGGATCACGCCGTAGAACATCTCGTTCTCTGACGGCATCTTCTCGAACAGAGAGAGGTTGCGCTCGACCGGGTCGGGGTTGAGGAAGAAGTGCGGCGTCTGCACCAAAAACAGCCGGGGATCGTCCGCAAAGTGCCCGACGGTTCGGACAAGGAAGTCGCGGGTGGGTGCATGGTCCGCGTCGAACACGGCGACCAGATCGCCGGACGTCTTAGGCAGCGCGGCGTTCAGGTTGCCGGCCTTGGCATGAACGTTCTTCTCGCGCGTCAGATAGTGCACGCCGAGGTCGGCGCAGAGCTTTTGGAGTTCGGCCCGCCGCGCGCGGGCGGCATGCGCGGTGACGGGGTTGTCCGAGTTGCATTTTTGGTCCGTCCCGCCGTCATCCAGGAGATAAACCGAGAGCTTGTCACGCGGGTAGTCCATGCCCCGGCAGGCGGCGAGCGTGGCGGTCAGAAGGCCTGGCTCTTCGTTGTAGCTGGGCACGAACACGTCCACCGTGGGCGGGAAGCTGGCGTGCCGGCGGGCGCTGAAGCGGGTCCGACACCACGAACAGGCTGAGGAGCATGATGCCGACAGCGAACAGTTCCACGCCGTAGAGGAAGACGCCGGGGATGAAGTTCATCCATTCGTCGGCCGGCGGCAGGGTCGCGGTGGTGCGCCAATAGATGTAGCGGAAGACGATCGAGAGCGAGACCGCCACGAAGACGGTGCGGGCCCAGCCTCTGCGCCGCAGCAGCAAGGCAAGGAGCATGACGCCGAGCAGCAGCCCGGTCGCCGTCCGGCTTTCCAAGCCGACCGGATGCGCGATCGCCCAAAAGAGGCAGGCTCCCGAAAGCATCCAGGATGCAAGGAGCAACTTCCTAAGCATGGTGAACGCGCCCCTGACCCGATCGGTCGAATAATCCCGATCGAAGGACTAGCGTTTAGTTCCTCCATCCTTTGTGAACGGGCGGAGGAATCATGCCTGATGATTAGGGATGTCCTGCCTACGCGGCAGGAGGAAGAGACGCTGCAACTAGCGGGTCAAGGATCGCGAAGCCGGATAGAAAGCACGTCATCCGGTTCGCCCGCAGTGGCGCTTCTTCCATACCGGACCTGCGGCGACACTTAGAGCATCGGGCGGGTTATAGCACGCCGTCTGGCGGCCCGGGGGGGGGGGGGG
>CAXTCF010000267.1:0-2943 GCA_964242945.1 uncultured Rhizobiaceae bacterium
TCGGCAGAAAAGCAGGCCAAACCCTGCGCAGCAAGGCAGGAACACAGTTCTTCGAAGGCTGGGCCTGAGCGGCAGCCGCGGATTCCGAGGCGGAAAACGATCCGGAGCGGAACCAAATGCCGGCTTCATGTTTCTGGGCTGACGAGCACTGATCCTGCGAGGCAGTCCAATGGGTGACCAGCAACCGATCGCCTGGCTGATGTTCTTCACGCTTTCTGCGGGCGTCGCGATCGCGGGCGGCGCCTTGTTGTATTTTCTCCGGTCGCGCTACAACCGTGCCGTCGCGGGGCATGCCCTGATCGGCGAGGATAAAAGCACGCCCGGGCCGACGACCGACGGCGCCTTGCCCGAAATCCTCGGCGTGCTGGCGCTCGCCGTCATGGTGATGGGCCTGCTTCTGCTGGGCTACGCCTCCCGTTGAAGCGCATTCCCCCGGTCTGGCGGCGGCACCGCTTCTGTGTGCCGCAGCCGCACGCTGATTGAAACCGCCGGAGAAGTGCCCTACAAAGCAGTCCCGGCACTGGGAGGTTGCCGACCAACTTCTCTTTCCACCTGACGAACGGGCCTTCCTGCGCCAACCCGCCGGACCTCGTTGCCGGATGGAAACCATTATCAAGCATCGTATCGATCCGTGCAGCCTGCATTCGCGGGAGGTCTCCGGATGCGCAAGGAGGATAGACATGAAATTCGCGTTTGTTTTGGCTGCGGCTTTGTCCGCGACCTGTTTCGGCAGTGCGTTTGCGGCCGACCATGAAGTCAAGATGCTCAACAAAGGCGCCAAGGGCGAGATGGTGTTCGAACCGGACCTGATCGTGGCCGCGCCCGGCGACACCGTCACCTTCGTGCCGACCAATCCCGGCCACTTGGCGGAAACCATCAAGGGCATGATCCCCGACGGCGCCGAGTCCTTCAAGGGCAAGGCCGGCAAGCCCGTGACGATGACCGTCACCAAGGAAGGCGTGTACGGCATCAAGTGCATGCCGCACTATTCCATGGGCATGGTGGCCCTGGTCGTGGCGGGCAAGCCCACCAACCTGGACGCGGCCAAGAAGGTCAAGCAGACTTCGCCCAAGGCCAAGGCCCGCTTCGACGAGATCTTCGCGCAGGTTCCCACCAACTGAGCCGCCTTGTTCTGAAGGGGATGGGAAGGCCGACGACGGAAATGTCCGCCGCATGACCGCCTATCCCTTTTCCGCCATCGTCGGGCAGGACGAGATGAAGCTCTGCCTGACGCTCGCGGCGATCGATCCCGCGATCGGCGGCGTCTTGGTATTCGGCGACCGCGGCACCGGCAAGTCCACTGCCGTGCGCGGCCTCGCCGGGCTGCTCCCCTCTATCCGCATCCATCCCGGCTGCCGCTTCAACTGCGACCCCGCCGGCGACCCCGCCGCATGGTGCGAGGCCTGCCGTTCGCGGGCGGCGGGTGGAAAGCTTAAAGCAGCGGAAGCGCCCGTGCCCGTGATCGACCTGCCGCTCGGCGCGACGGAAGACCGCGTCGCCGGCGCGCTCGACCTCGAACGGGCGCTTGTCGCCGGCGAAAAGTCCTTCGAGCCGGGGCTCCTCGCCAGCGCCCATCGCGGCTTCCTCTACGTCGATGAAGTCAACCTGCTGGAGGACCATCTCGTCGATCTCTTGCTCGACGTCGCGGCTTCGGGCGTCAACATCGTCGAGCGGGAGGGATTGAGCCTGCGCCACCCCGCCCGCTTCGTGCTGGTGGGAAGCGGCAACCCGGAGGAAGGGGACCTGCGGCCCCAGCTTCTCGACCGCTTCGGCCTTTCGGCCGACATCGCTTCGCCGAAGGACATCCCGACCCGCGTCGAGGTGGTCAAGCGCCGCGACGCCTTCGAACGTGACCCGGCGGCCTTTCTCGACCTCTGGAAGCCACAGGAAACCCGCGCCCGCGGAAAAATCCGCAAGGCGCGCGAGCGGCTGGCAGCGGTGGAAACCCCTGACACGGCGCTGGAGTCGGCCGCCGCCCTTTGCCTGCACCTTGGCATCGACGGCTTGCGCGGCGAACTGACCCTGATGCGCGCGGCCCGCGCGCTTGCCGCGCTGGAAGGGGCCGGGGCGATTTCAACGGCCCACTTGGCGAAGATTGCACGACCGGCGCTGACCCACCGGCTGCGCCGCGATCCGCTGGACGAAGCGGGCGCCGGCACGCGCGTCGAGCGCGCCCTGGCGGAGCTTGCGCTGGCATGACGATGGGCGGCGCTTCCGACACTGCGCAGGCCTATGACCCTTGGTCCGACGCGCTGCTCGGTGCCGCGCTGCTCGCGGTCGATCCGGCCGGGCTGAAAGGTGTGCGGCTTCGCGCAGCCCCCGGCCCCGTGCGCGACGCCTGGATCGATGCGTTCGCCAAGATGCTGCCGGAGGGCGCGCCCTGGCGGCGTTTCGTGCCCCGCACGCCGGAAGCGCGGCTGCTCGGCGGGCTCGACCTCCCGGCCACGCTTGCTGCCGGCCGGCCCGTGGAGGAGCCCGGACTGCTGGCGGCAAGCGACGGCGGCGTGCTGGTCGCGGCGATGGCCGAGCGCCTGCCCCCGGCCGTTGCGGCTTCCATCGGCGCGGCGCTGGACGAAGGCTTCGTCCGCACCGAGCGCGACGGCGTTTCGGCGCGCCACCCCGCCCGTTTCGCGCTGATAACGCTGGACGAAGGGATAGGAGACGACGAGGCGCTGCCGCCGGTTCTCCGCGACAGGCTTGCCCTGACGCTGGCGCTGGACGCCGTTCCGCTCCGCGCGCTTGGCTCTTCGCCTTGGAACCGTGAGGCGATAGCCGCGGCGCGGCAGAGGCTGGCCGGCGTTGCGGTTCCGGACGCGGCTGTCGAAGCCTTGGCGGCGCTGGCACTGGCGGCGGGTGTCGCGTCGCTGCGCCTGCCGGTTCTCCGCGGGCGCGGCGCGCGCGCCGCGGCGGCCTTGCGGATTGCGGAAGCGGTCGGGCCGCAGG
>CAXTCF010000268.1:0-2905 GCA_964242945.1 uncultured Rhizobiaceae bacterium
CCTGCATCCCTGCCGCAACGGGTGGAAGGGCGGCTTCGTTCCTCCCGCTCTTAGAGTGCCTAACAAGATTCCTGGGGTCGGCTGGCCGGTTCTTTTCGCCGCCTGCGTCGTTGCCCATCCTCAATCCATGAGTTTTGTCAGGCCCTCTTAACGCGCCGCAACCAACGTCAGAAGTGGCTGTCCGGCGAGAGAACCTTGTTGCCGCTCTTTGCCCCGCCGGTGCGGCGGCGCACGACGTTGTCGCGGATCTCGTCCTTGGACAGGAAGTCGAGCTGCTGCACCAGCACGTCATGGATGACGGGGGCGCCGACGCGCTTGTTCACGCTTTCGCGCAGGGAATTGCGGAAGGCGTCGATGTCGAAATGCGCCTTGTCGGTGAAGTCGATCTCAGGATTGCCGAAGAGGTAGGTGTAGAACTGGTCGGTGAGCAGCGTGTCCGGCGAAACGGTAAGCTTCTTCACCTCCTCCTCGTCGGCGGTATAGACGAGGCGCGCGAGGAAATAGCCGGCGATGTGGTCGTCGCGCAGCACCGGGACCGAGATGATCTCCATCTTGATCTCTTCGAGCTTGCTCAGGAACGATCCGGCCCCTGCCTCTCCCGCCGCGGCCTCGGCCGGCGGCGCCTTGGCGCTCCAGAGCACCGTTCCAACCGCTACGGCGCAAAGCCACAGCGCTGCCGCGATGAACTTGATCACCGCATCAGCACCCTAGAACTCGTTCCAGCCGAAGGCGCCGGACTCGTAGGTGCCGTCGGACTGCGACTGCCGGATCGCCGTCTGGAGCAGCGACGCCACTTCGCCGACCGCATCCATGTGCGCCTTCAGCGCGCGCTCGTTGAGGGCGAGCTTGTCGCGAAGGCGGGCAAAGCCGCTCTGCTGCTCCGGCGAAACGTCGCCGGCGCGCAAGCCTTTCACCGCGCGCGTCAGTTCGTAAAGGCAGCGGCTCTTGCGGGCGTTGGACGCCTGGAGGTCGAAGCGCAGGTCGGTGCGGATCGAACGGGTTTCCTCCTCCACCGCTTCTTCCGTTCGGGCCAGGATGGCGGAAAGATTACCGCCTCCGCTGCGCGGCTGAGGGCTGAGCGGCTCGAAGGCGCGGGGGTCTGCGAAGGGCGAGTATTCCATCGGGAGCGGTGCCTTCTCAGCTTTTGTCCGTGGCGTCGGCGGGCTGGATGCCGAACGTCTTGCGCTGCAACTCGTCCAGCAGCGCGGCAGGCAGCATGGTGCGGCCGGCCTCCGCTTGGGCGGGCGTCGGGGCGGCGGCACCCAGCGGCACTTCCGCGTCGCCTTGGCGGTAGTGGTCGCCGAGCAGGCGGTCGGCGATGCCGATCCCGCCGCGCTGCGCCATCGCGCCGGCGAGCTTTTCCGCCAGCAGACCCCGCCACATGTCTCCGGCCATCCCGCCGCCATAGGCCGAGTCTGCGTTGCTGGGCAGCATGGTATCGATGAAGTTCTGGAGCACCATCGCCTCAAAACGCTGGAACGGCTTCTTGTCGCCTGCCGCTTCCAGGCGCGGCGCCGGGGTCAATGAGGCGGTCGGGATGTCGCCCACAGTGAAGCTTTGGCCTTTCACGGCACTGGCGCCGGCCGCGAGCCTGGCGCGCGCCGCTTCCGCGGCTTGCGGTTCGGCCGCCTGAAGCACGTCGTTTACGATGTCGCCCACGGGAGAGATCGTCATGGCAACTCCCCTTGTTTGCCGCACGTTGTCCCACGGCAAGCTTGCCGGAGCCTGATCTTTCCCGTCAGGGGAGCACGATCCGGCTTTCCACCCAGTCGAGCACGGCGCGCTCGGCGCTTGCGCGCTCCGCCCTTGCGGCGGCTTGGCGCATGGTTTCGCGGATGGACTTTTCCCGCAGCGCGATCTCGGCCAGCTTGGCGGCCTCCGCTTGCGCTGAGGCCCGCGCCTCGGCTTCGCGCGCGAGCGCTGCGGCGATGTGGGCGTGATAGAGTTCGGGGAACATCCCGCTCAGGGAGTCGGCGGCGTCGAAGCGGCGGGCAATCGCCTCCGCATCCGCTTTCGCTTGGGCTTCCGCCTGGAGAAAGCCGGCGCGGCGGCTCTCGTGGAACTCCTTCAGCTGCGCGTGGACGTCCAGCAGCTTGGCCAGCTTTTTGGCGCGCGGGTCCATCCGTCAGTTCCCGAACAGAGCGGGGGCAAAGCCGTCCGCGAAGAGCGAAAGCAGCGTCGCCGCGCCGAAGTAGAGCAGCAGCAGCCCGCCCAGGATGATGAAGGGCTGCGCGATGAAATAGACGGGAATCTGCGGCACCAGCTTGTTGACGAAGCCGACGGTCAGGTTGATCAGGATGGCATAGGCGAGGAAGGGGCTGGCGAGGCGGAGCGTCACCAGAAAGGCGGAGGACAGCGTATCCGCGATGTCCACCAGGGCGCCGCGCGAGTCGAAACTCTTGCCGACCGGCACGGCCTCGTAGGAGCCGACGATCGCCCGGATGATCTGGTGGTGGAAGTCGAACACGAAGAGCAGGAGCAGCGCGGAAAAGCCGATGATCTGGCCGAGCGGGCCTTCCGGCTCGGAGTCCTCGACGCCGGCCCCGCCGACGCCCTGGTAGCCGATCACGGTGGCGATCGCCGTGCCGGTGAACTGGAGCGCCAGCACGTAGAGCCGCGCGAGCAGCCCGATCATGCCGCCGACGAGCAACTCGCCGGCCACCCGCGGCAAGAGCACCGCCGGCCGCGGGTCGGCAAAGGGCGCCACGAAATCCCAGAGGTGGACGAGCAGCGCGAAACTTACGGCTATCGCCACGAACAGCCGCACCTGCACCGGCACGCGGACGGAGGAGATGCCGGGCATCAGCAGGAAGCAGGCGCCGATCCGGCAGAAGGCCAGGAAGGCGGCGAGGATGAGGCGCTGGGCGTCCGCGGTCATCGCACGGCATACCCCCACCCTGTATCC
>CAXTCF010000269.1:0-2885 GCA_964242945.1 uncultured Rhizobiaceae bacterium
TACCGCTACTTCCCCGACCCCGACCTGCTGCCGCTTGAATTCGATCAGGCTTACGTTGACACGCTGGCGAAGGACCTGCCGGAGCTGCCGGATGAAAAGCAGGAGCGCTTGGCATCAAGCCTCGGCCTGTCCGCATACGACTCGTCCATCCTCGTCGCGGACAAGGCGGTGGCCGACTATTTCGAGCAGGTCGCGAAAGGCCGCGACGGCAAGCTCGCCGCGAACTGGGTCATCAACGACCTGCTCGGCGCGCTGAACCGAGCCGGCAAAAGCGTCGAGGAAGCGCCGGTCTCGCCGGCGCAGCTTGGCGGCATCATCGACCTGATCAAGGCTGGCACGATCTCCGGCAAGATCGCCAAGGAACTGTTCGAGATCGTCTGGACGCAAGGCGGCGACCCGGCCGAACTGGTGGAAAGCCGCGGCCTCAAACAGGTCACGGACACCAGCGCCATCGAAAAGGCGGTGGACGAGGTGATCGCCGCCAATCCCGGCAAGGTGGCGCAGGCCAAGGCCAAGCCGACGATGGCGGGCTGGTTCGTCGGCCAGGTGATGAAGGCAACGGGCGGCAAGGCCGCGCCGCAGGCCGTCAACGACTTGGTGAAGGCGAGGCTTGGGCTGGAATAGCGCCCGCGCCTTGCCGGAACGGCGTTCGAACGCCATAACGATGTCGGCCCGTTTAGGCTGAGCGAGGGTGCACACGGATGTCGATGAAGACCTTCTTCACGCAGCTTTTCACTTGGTGGAACGGCCAGAGCCTCAACACGCGCTTCCACACATGGCGTTTCGGCACGCCTGTGGGAGAGGACGAGAACGGCAACCTCTACTACGAAGGCGGCACGGATTCGGAAGGCCGCACGCGCCGCTGGGTGATCTACAACGGCACTTCGGAGGCGTCCAAGGTGCCGCCGGGCTGGCACGGCTGGCTGCACCACCGTGTCGATGTTCCGCCCAGCCGCGAGACCTATGTCGCCCGCGAATGGCAGAAGCCGCATCTGCCCAACCTGTCGGGCACCGACTACGCCTACCGCCCGAAAGGCTCCGTGCTGGCCGGCTCGAAGCGCCCGGTCGTCACCGGCGACTACGATGCCTGGACGCCGGGCGGCTGAACGGGCCCCACGCAAAACATTTGTTGCCATAATCGGGGCGTAGGGCTGTTTGCGCCAGCCGGGCCGGCATCCTTGCGGCTCGGCTCCCCGGATGCGGCATGTGAACACTTAGATGAAACCTGCCTTGATACGCCGCCGCGCCGCGATTTTTCTCTTTGCTTCGATGCTTTCCGTCGCGGCATATGCACAGGACGAGTCGGGCGACCTGCCGGATGCCGACCCGGACGCGCAGCAGGGAGAAACGCTGCCTGCACCCGACCAGCAGGCGCCCGCCAAGCCGCAGCGCGTCTCGAACCCCGTGGCGGAGTTCACGGGCATCGACAAAATAACCGGCAGAATCATCAACTTCGACGTCTATGTGAACGAAACCGTTCAATTCGGCGCACTCCAGGTGACGCCGCGCGTCTGCTACTCGCGCCCTGATGCCGAGGAGGCGAAGACCGATTCCTTCGTGGAAGTGGACGAGATCACGCTGGACCGGAAGATCCGGCGCATCTTCACAGGCTGGATGTTCGCCGAAAGCCCCGGCCTGAATGCCGTGGAGCATGCCGTCTATGACGTCTGGCTGAAGGCCTGCAAGCAGAAGTCGAACGTGCCCGCGCCGGAAGCCGCCAAGTCGAATTGATTTTAGGGCGCGAAAACTGCTTCGCCTTCCAAAGCCGCTTCCAGCAGCTTCTCGTAGCGCCGCCGCGGCACGTCCACCGCGCCGAAACGCTTCAGATGCGCAGTCGTGAACTGCGTATCGAGGAGCACGAAGCCTCGCTCGCGTAAGCGTTCCACGAGGTGCACCAGGCAGATTTTCGAGGCGTCGGTCTCGCGCGAGAACATGCTCTCGCCGAAAAAGGCACGGCCGAGCGTCACGCCGTAGAGCCCGCCCACCAGACGCTCGCCGTCCCAAGCCTCGACCGTGTGGCAGTGGCCGCGGCGGAACAGTTCGGCGTAGGCATCGCGGATCGGACTGTTGATCCAAGTGTTCCAGCGTCCCGGTGCGGCTTCGGCGCAAGCCTCGATGACACCTGCGAAGTCGCTGTCGAACTTCACGGTGAAGCGGCTCTGCCGGACTGCCTTGGCCAGGCTGCGCGGCACATGGAAGGCGTCCAGCGGGATGACGCCGCGCTGGTCCGGCCGCACCCAGAATACTTCCGGATCGTCGGCGCTTTCCGCCATGGGGAAAACGCCGGAAGCATAGGCTTTCAGCAGCAGGTCCGGCGGTATGCGGTAGCCCGGCGCGAAAGGCCTTGTCATGACCGCGTCAGGCGTCGGTTGCGGCGAGATACTTTTCCAGCCAGTGGATGTCGTAGTCGCCGTTGGCGATGTCCTGGTTGCCTACGAGGTCGCGGAACAGCGGCAGCGTCGTCTTGATGCCATCGACCACGAACTCATCCAGCGCGCGGCGCAGGCGCATCATGCATTCCACCCGGTTGCGCCCGTGCACGATCAATTTGCCGATCAGGCTGTCGTAGTAGGGCGGGATCTTGTAGCCGGAATAGACGCCGGAGTCGACGCGGATGCCGAGGCCGCCGGGCGTATGGAAATGCGTGATCGTGCCCGGCGAGGGCGTGAATGTGCGCGGGTCCTCGGCGTTGATGCGGCACTCGATCGCGTGGCCTTGGAAGCGGATTTCGCCCTGCTTGACGGAAAGGCCGCCGCCCGAAGCCACCCTGATCTGCTCATGCACGAGGTCGATGCCGGTGATCGCCTCCGTGACGGGGTGCTCGACCTGAAGCCGGGTGTTCATCTCGATGAAGTAGAACTCGCCGTTCTCGTAAAGGAACTCGA
>CAXTCF010000270.1:0-2803 GCA_964242945.1 uncultured Rhizobiaceae bacterium
CTGGCCGGAGCCCCCTGCTACTCTCCTCCCGTTCTTGCAAAGGAGACACCCCGATGACCAGCCCCCTCCCCGCCAATGCCGCCGTCTGGTTCGAAATCCCCGTGTCCGACATGGGCCGCGCCAAAAACTTCTATGCCGCGGTGGTCGGCAATCCGCTTAAAGACGAAACCGGCGGTCCAAACCCGATGGCCGCCTTTGCGGCCGGCACGGAGAAGGCCGTGTCGGGCCACCTCTACCCCGGCAGGCCCGCGGCGAAAGGAACGGGGCCGACGATCCACCTTTCCGTGCCCGACCTCGAAGCCGCGCTCGTCCGCGTGGGGGACAACGGCGGCGAGGTGGTGTCGCCCGTGATCACCATCCCGCCAGGCCGCTTCGCCTACTGCCTCGATCCCGACGGCAACAGTTTCGGTTTGTTCGCTTAAGCATTTCCAGGCGAAGCGTATTCGCTTCGCCGCCGGACAATGCGACAAAAACAAAGACCCGGAGTAAGGTCGAAGAAAGGGCCATGCGACGCGCTGACCGCCTCTTTTCCATCGTCCAGTTTCTCCGCGGCGGCCGGCTCGTCACCGCGAAGAAGCTGGGCGAGCGGCTGGAAGTGTCGGAGCGCACGATCTACCGCGACATCGCCGACCTCCAGGGGTCCGGGGTGCCGATCGAGGGCGAGGCCGGCGTCGGCTACCTCCTGCGCGAGGGATTCGACTTGCCGCCGCTGATGTTTTCGCGCGACGAGATCGTGGCGCTGGTCGCCGGTGCCCGCCTCGTGCAGGCCTTCGGGGGTGCTGCGATGGCCCGCGCCGCCGTGGAGGCGCTGGTGAAGATCGGCGCGGTGCTTCCCCGCCCTGAGCGCGAGCGCATCGCCCGTACGGAAATCCATGGGCCGGTCGCCGCACTCTCGGCAGCAGAGCGTGCCGCGCTCGATCAGTTGGAAAGCGCGGCGGACTCTCGCACGGTGCTGCACTTCCGCTACCACGACGAGAAGGGCAACGCGAGCGAGCGCGACGTGCGCCCGCTGGGGCTCTGGTTCTGGGGCAAGGCCTGGACGCTTGTCGCCTGGTGCGAGCTGCGAAACGATTTTCGCATGTTCCGGATAGACCGCCTGTCCGGCCTTAACGAGGCCGGCAGGAATTTCAGGCTCGAACCGGGCAAGCGCCTCGTGGATTTCTTCCGCCGCATGGAAGCGGAAGGCTGCGGCCCTCCGCCGGGACGGCAGGGATGATCACTCGTCGTCGGACGGGCGCCCCTTCAGCGACGACAGCTTGGCGAATACGCTTTCCGCCGAAAGCTCCTTCTCCGTTTCGCGCTTGCGCTCCCCGTCCGCGGGCAGGCGCTCGGTCAGGGCGGCCGGCATCAGCGTGTCGCCCGAAGAGGCGCCGGCCGGGACGCCGCGGCTCACTGCTGCCCGGCTCACTTCCATGTCGAGGTCGATCTGCGAGCAGAGACCCAGCGCCACCGGGTCCATCGGCGCCAGCCCGGCCATGTTCCAGTGCCGGCGCTCCCGGATCTGGTCGATGGTCGCCTTGGTCGTGCCGACGAGCCGGGAGATCGCGGGGTCCTTCAGTTCGGGATGGTTCTTCACCAGCCAGAGGATCGCGTTCGGCCGGTCCTGGCGCTTGGAAAGCGGCGTGTAGCGCGGCCCCTTGCGCTTGGCTTCGGGCACCCGCACCTTCGGGTCGGAGATTTTTAGCCGGGCGTTCGGGTCCTTCTCGCCCCGCGCGATCTCCTCGCGCGTCAGCTGACCCGTCATCACCGGATCCATGCCCTTGATGCCCTGCGCCGACTCGCCGTCCGCGATAGCTTTTACTTCCAGCGGGTGCAGCCCGCAGAAGAAGGCAATCTGGTCGAAGGATAAAGCCGTGTTATCGACCAGCCAGACGGCGGTCGCCTTGGGCATCAGCAGGGTTGTAGCCATGAATGAAACGAAGCTCCTCGTTCGCCCACGCCCCTGTCCGGGGCCGCGGGCGGTGGTTACTGTGATCGAACCACCGGGTAGAAGGGAAAGTGCAGCCGATATAACAATTGCGTTGGGCGCCTTCAACGGAAATCCCTTCTTTCCGCCTATCCTTGCAATCCCTGCTGAAACCTGAGGGTTGCAAGCCGATGCCACGCCGCAAACGGCTTTGCCCCATGACAGAAGGAGCGGCCTGCGGTAATCCTGAGATATGACGCAGCTTGCCAGGGAAAGCACCGCCCATTCCGTGTTGCGCAGCCGCACGGCTGCGGCGCACGAAGCCGTGGACGCCGCCTTCGGCGCGTTCAGTCTGGCCGAGGCAGGCCCATACCGGAGCATGCTTCTGGCGCACGGTTTCGTGCTGCCGCCTCTGGAGGCCCTGCTTCTAGCCCATCCCGGCCTGCCCGCATGGCGCAGCCGGCTCAGCCTGCTGCAAGCCGACCTTGCGGCTCTCGATGCTGCGATGCCGCAGCCCGCTGCCGTTGGAACGGATTGGAGCGAACCGGCCCTGCACGGGCTGCTCTATGTTCTGGAAGGCTCGCGCCTGGGCGGCAAGATGATGGCGCGCCAAGTGCCGGAAACCATGCCCACAGCATTCTTCGGCGCCGGGCACGAGAAGGGCGAATGGCGCGCCCTGCTGAGCGCTCTCGACGAACGCGCCGCTTCCGGCGGCGATGCATGGCTGGCAGAAGCGGTCGAAGGCGCCTCTCGCGGCTTCGGCTTTTACCAACATGCCGCCGAGCACTTTGCCGCTTGAGCCTTAACAACCCCTCGTTCCCTCTGCGTAATTTTTCCAAGGTTCTAGGTGTTTGGTCCCGGGATGAGGTGACGAGGATTGATCTTGAAGATTGAGGC
>CAXTCF010000271.1:0-2719 GCA_964242945.1 uncultured Rhizobiaceae bacterium
GGGATCGCTCATCCCCCTCAACGCACAACAGCCGGTTTTGAAACCGCCTCTAAGAACGTCGAGCTTCGGCTAGGCGGGTCGGTCGGCGTGCTGACGGGTGGACGCTCGAACTTCACCCTCGGTGAGGGCGATCCCGCCAATGCCGTCAGCTACGAGTACGACGCGGATCTCGTCGTGGGCGGAACCGCCTCCGTGCGAGTGAAATTCTGACCATCGGCCTCGGCAGGCGCGAAGCCGGCTCGGTGGGTATTCACCGCAGCATCAGCATTTGGCAGCTCACGCCCGCGCGGGCCGCGGCAGCTTCCACAGGCCGGATGATCAAGGCATCCGCATCCGCGAAGAATTTTAGCATGGACGAATCCTGCACCGGGAACGGCGTCGCGACCAACGCAGAACCCTCGCGCCTGACGCTCGCCCGGACATAATCCTGGCGCCTGTCGTTCGCCGGCATGTCGGCGCCCAGCACCGCGTCCCGCACGTCGGCCTCGAAGCTGCGGCCTGCAAGCCGCGCGAGCAGCGGGCGCAGGAAGACGTGCGAGCAGACGAGGCTGGCCACCGGGTTCCCCGGCAGGCCGACGCAACGCATCGCGCCCAGCCGCCCGAATATCAACGGCTTCCCCGGCCGCATGGCGATCTTCCAGAAGCTCAAGTCCATGCCCGCCTGTTCAAGCGCCGCCCGCACGAGGTCGTGGTCTCCCACGGAAGCGCCGCCGAGCGTCACCAGCAGGTCGGCGCCGGCCTCGACCGCCTCTCGCACCTTCGCCTCTATAGCGTCGCTCCTGTCGGGCGCGATGCCCAGGTCCAGCACCTCTGCGCCCGCCGCTTGTGCGATCGCCGCCACGCCGAACCCGTTGGAGGCGACGATCTGGTCCAGTCCCGGCGTTTCGCCCGGCATCACCAACTCGTCGCCGGTCGCCAGCAGCGCCACCAGCGGCCTGGCATGAACGCGGACCTCCGGGTGGTTGCCGGAGGCTGCAAGCGAGAGCGCGCCGGGGTCGAGCACGCGGCCCTCGCTCAAGAGCACGCTGCCTTCCCGGAAATCCAGGCCGGAAGGCCGGATGTTCTTGCCAAGCTCGGCTGCTTCGACGATCTCGATCGCGCCGCCCGGAAGCGGCCGGGTGTTTTCCTGGATGACGACGGTGTCGGCACCGCTCGGCATCGGCGCGCCCGTGAAGATGCGCACGGACTCACCCGCTCCGACATCGCCTCCAAAACGCTTCCCCGCCGCCGCCGTGCCGATCACGCGCAACCGTGCCGGCGGCGCCGTGATGTCGCTGAAGCGGACCGCGTAGCCATCCATCGCCGAGGCGTCGAAAGGCGGCTGCGTGCGGCGCGCCAGCAACGGTTCGGCCAGCACACGGCCCGCAGCCTGCGCCAGGGGCAGGGTTTCCGCGGCCTTCGGCGACGCGCCGTCCAAAAGGCGCGCCAGCGCCTCGGAAACGGGAAGCAGCGCCATCAGGCAGCGCCCGCGGAATAGTCGCCGGACTTGCCGCCCGTCTTTTCCAAGAGGCGGATGCCGCCGACCACCATGCCCCGGTCGATGGCTTTCGCCATGTCGTAGATCGTCAGGCAGGCGACCGAGGCGGCGGTCAGCGCCTCCATCTCGACGCCCGTCTTGCCGGAGACGCGGGCAAGCGCGGAAACGCGAAGACCGGGAAGGCTGTCGTCCGGCTCGATCTCCACGGATACTTTTTCCAGCAGCAGCGGGTGGCAGAGCGGGATCAGTTCATGCGTGCGCTTGGCCGCCATGATGCCGGCCAGCCGTGCCGTGCCGATCACGTCGCCCTTTTTCGCGTTGCCGGCGAGGATCAGGCGCAGCGTTTCCGGCTGCATGGTGACGGTGCCTTCCGCCACCGCCGTGCGCCGGGTTTCCGGCTTTTCGCCGACATCCACCATGTTGGCCGCGCCATCGGCGCCGAGATGCGTCAGCTCCGCGCTCATGCGCTGGCGCGCATTTCGGCTTCGCCGAACAACAGGGTGTGCGTGGCGGAAGCGACATCGGCTTGGCGCATCAGGCTTTCACCGACAAGCAGCATGCGGACGCCGCAGCGCCCCAGCCTGAGGCAATCGGCATGGGTGAAGATGCCGCTTTCGCTGACGAGGAGGCGGTCCGCAGGAACCTGTGCAGCCAGCCGCTCGGTCGTTTCCAGGGAGACCGCAAAAGTCCGAAGGTCGCGGTTGTTGATTCCTACCAGCGGCGAACGGAGTTGCAGCGCGCGCTCCAGTTCGGCTTCGTCGTGCACTTCCAGCAGCACGTCCATGCCGCACTCGGAAGCCGCGTCTTCGAGGGCGCGTGCCTCGTCGTCGGATACCGCGGCGAGGATGATCAGGACGGCATCCGCGCCCCAGCTGCGCGCTTCCCAAACCTGATACGGCTCGAACATGAAGTCCTTGCGCAGCACGGGCAGCGTCACCGCCTCCCGCGCCTGGGAAAGGAACTCCGGCGCCCCCTGAAAGGAAGGCGCATCGGTCAGCACGCTCAGGCACGCCGCGCCGCCGTGTTCATAGGCGCGGGCGAGGGCAGGCGGGTCGAAATCGCTGCGGATCAGCCCCTTGGACGGGCTGGCCTTCTTGATCTCCGCGATCAGTGCGAAAGAGCCATCGTCCACCCGCGTCCGCAAGGCGTCGGCGAAGCCGCGCGGCGGAGCAGCGTCCCGCATACGCGCTTTGACCTCGCGCTCCGGCAGCCGTGCCTTGGCGGCGGCGATCTCCTCGCGCT
>CAXTCF010000272.1:0-2484 GCA_964242945.1 uncultured Rhizobiaceae bacterium
GTCGCGACTGGTGTTCCCGCGGAAGGAGCGGGGCGGAAAATACGAGACACGCAAAGGGAGGTGGATCAAGATGTTTCGAGAATTTTCCGGCCGCCACTTTGCGCTTCATGCAGGAGCAAATCGCGCACCGGACATTCGCACCGCGTCAGCCGTTGAAAAAGTCATCGAGGCTGGTCAACTCTTCGGTAGAGCGGGAGTCGGTCGTGTCGGTTGTCATAGCTGCCCCCTTCACGGCAAAAATTCATTCATGCGCTTGCGCGCCAAAGCCGGTTCCTCGGGGGGCGTTTCCTGGGTCTTCTCGATGAACCCGGAAAGCGCGATGATCTTCCCCTCGGCGATGCAGAACAGCACCCTTGCCATGTTCCCGTTCGGCAGCGACGTGCGCGCCTCCCACAAGCCGCCGCTTAACGGACGGCAGAGGGGCATGGCCAGGGGTAAAGTGGGCTGGGCGGCTCCGGTCGCCGCCCGCTCCAGGTCATTGCCCTGGACGGGGAACATCCGTGCCCCAATTGAGCGGCACCCGCATTGCGTCCCCCATGGCGCTCCGCCTTCCTCTCCATCAGCCAGCAGAAACCTCCTCATGCCAGTCCAAACCAACCGGCCCCTCGTCGTCGCCGCGATCATGCTCGCCGTGTTCATGGTGGCGATCGAGGCGACGATCGTGGCGACGGCCATGCCGAAAATCGTCGGCGACCTCGGCGGCTTCGAGCATTATTCCTGGGTGTTCGCGGCCTTTCTCCTGGCGCAGACCACGACCACGCCAATCTACGGCAAGCTGGCCGACCTGTTCGGCCGTCGCCCGGTGATCGTGGCGGGCACCGTCCTGTTCCTCGTTGCCTCGACGCTTTGCGGCTTTGCCGCGTCGATGGGCGTGCTGATCGCGTTCCGGCTGCTTCAGGGCCTGGGGGCCGGCGCGATCCAGCCGGTTGCGATGACTGTCGTGGGCGACCTGTTCCCGCTGGAGGAGCGCGGGCGCGTGCAGGGGCTGATCGCCAGCGTATGGGCTTTTTCCGCGGTGATCGGGCCGCTGGCCGGCGGGCTGATCGTGCAGAATCTTTCCTGGGCCTGGGTGTTCTGGATCAACATCCCGATCGGCGTGCTCACCATCATCGGCTTCACGCTGTTCCTGCGGGAACCCGCCGTGCTTGCACGGCACAGGATCGACTATCTGGGGGCCGCGCTGTTCACGGTGGCCTGCGTGTCGCTGCTGGTGGCGCTGAACGAGGCGGGCAGCGCGCCGCGCATCGCCGCCGGGTTCGCCGTGCTGGCCGTGGCGGGCGGGGCAGCTTTTCTTTGGCAGGAGCGCCGCGCGCCGGAACCGATGATCGCGCTTTCCCTTTGGAGCCGGCCGCAGATCGCGATCGGCAACGCGGCGGTCGGCCTCGCCAGCATGGCGCTGATCGGGCTGACCACCATCCTGCCGCTCTACGTTCAGGGCGTGATGGGCTTCTCGGCGCTGGTGGCCGGCTTCACGCTGACGGCGCTGGCGATCGGCTGGCCGATCTCATCCAGCCAGTCGCGCCACTTCTATGCCTGGGTGGGGCTGCGCGGCACGCTGCGCCTCGGCGGGGCGATCCTGCCGGTCGGCGCGGCGGTGCTGCTTTTCGTCAACCCGCAGAGTTCGCCATGGCTGGCCGGCTTCGCCTCCTTCGTGATGGGGTTCGGCATGGGGCTGGTCAACATCACCTGCATCATCCTGATCCAGGACAGCGTGGACTATTCCATGCGCGGCTCCGCCACCTCGTCCAACGTGTTCGCGCGTTCGCTGGGCTCCACGCTGGGGGCCAGCGTGCTCGGCGCGATCCTGAACTGGGGCATTTTTCATTATGCCGGAGGCGGCGCGGGGCAGGTCTGGGCGGCGCTGGAGACACCGGCCGGGCTGGGCCAGGCGGCCAGCGATCCGGCCTTGCGCGCCGTGCTGGCGCCCTCGCTGCACGGGACCTTTTGGGGCATCCTCCTGCTCTCCGCGCTGGCCGCCGCCGCGTGCTTCGCCATTCCGGTGCATCACCGCAGCGAGGCGCCGGCGGGTGCTCAGCCTTTACCGTCGGACTGATTGGCGATCCGATCGAGCAACTCGCGCAGCAGCAGGCGCTCGCCCGGCGTCAGGGCCGTGACCTCCTCCATCTGTGCGCCGAGCGAGACCGCCGCGGCGCTTGGGCTTGGCCGATGCTCGCGCTCGGCATCGCCGATGATGGCCGCGAAAACCGCATTCCAGGCGGCGTCCGCCAGGCCCCGGCCGCGCTCCGCGGCGGGGGCGGCCAGGAGCACCGCCACCGTTCCCGTTCCCGCCGCGTGGATCAGCGACACCGCGCGGCTCTCGCTGACGAGGAGGCGCCCGGTTCGGGCGACCCGCCTGACGCGCTCCCGCAAAACGGCAAGGCCTGCCGCGGCAGCTACGGCCCGCGTCGTGAGCGCGTCGATGCCGCCTTCCGCGATCAGCCTTTCAGCCGCTTGAAGGATGCGGGAGCGGGCGTCGGCGGGGAG
>CAXTCF010000273.1:0-2435 GCA_964242945.1 uncultured Rhizobiaceae bacterium
GATCATAGGCCGCGCGCTTCTGCGGGTCCTTCAGCACCTCGTAGGCTTCGTTGATCTCCTTGAAACGGTATTCGCAGGCCTTGTCGCCGGGGTTCTTGTCCGGATGGAACTGCATGGCGAGCTTGCGGAAGGCAGTCTTCAGCGTCTTCTCGTCCGCACCTTTGTCAACGCCCAGCGTTTCGTAGAAATCAGCTTTCATGATGTGCCTTTGAAACCGCCGGGCGAGGGCTCTCAAAGCTTCAGTGCCAAGAGCCGGGGATAATAAGCGGCATTTAGTGAGGCCCGGCGCGACTTGCCATAGAGTTCCCTTTGCTTTGAACTTTTTTGGTTTGAGGCTTGCGGCGCGGCCACACACCGGGCACCCGAATCTCTTTCAGCGGCGCGAGCGCGTCGGCGCGTGAAAATCGGGCGGCTTGCCGGCGATCCAGGCCAGGAACTTCTGCATCTCGGGCTTTGCCTGGACGGACTCGTCTTGCGCTTCCAGCCGGGCCAGTTCGACATTGGAGAACAGGGCGTGGATGGTTCGGTGGCAGATTGGATGGATGGGCACGGTTTCCCGTCCGCCTCGGCTCTTTGGCCAAGGGTGATGCCATTCCACGCGCTTGCCCAGGAGGCGCCCGCAGAGCCAGCACCTTTCCGCTTCGTCGGAGCGGTTGCGCTGAGGCCGAGGACCATCTTCCCTTTCGCGTTTTCGCCGGCGCGCCATAGGTCTCAGCAGCAAGAAAAAGCCCGGCCTGCATTCAGACCGGGCTTTCGTTCAGAGAGGTGAGATAGCGATCAGGCCGAGCGCTTCTTGTCCTGGTCGTCCAGTTCCTCGAAGTCGGCGTCCACCACGTCCGAGTCGCGGCCGGCGGACGCGCCGGCATCGTTGGCAGCAGCCTCCGCCTGGGTTGCCTCGTACATGGCCTGGCCAAGCTTCATCGAGGCTTCGGCGAGCACCTGCGTCTGGGCTGTAATCGCCTCGGCGTCGTCGCCTTCCGTGGCGGTCCTCAGCGCGGCGATGGCGTCAGCGATCGCGGTGCGGTCGGACTCGGAGACCTTCTCGCCAAAATCCTTCAGCGACTTCTCGGACGAGTGGATCAAGGCTTCCGCCTGGTTCTTGGCCTCCACCAGCCCGCGCCGCTTCTTGTCGGCTTCGGCGTTCTTCTCGGCGTCCTTGACCATCTTCTCGATGTCGGCATCAGAGAGACCACCGCTGGCCTGGATGCGGATCTGCTGCTCCTTGCCCGTGCCCTTGTCCTTGGCCGTCACGGAAACGATGCCGTTGGCGTCGATGTCGAACGTCACCTCGATCTGCGGCACGCCGCGGGGCGCGGGCGGCAGGCCGACAAGATCGAACTGGCCGAGCGCCTTGTTGTCCTGCGCCATTTCGCGCTCGCCCTGGAACACACGGATCGTCACGGCCGATTGGCTGTCCTCAGCGGTCGAGAAGACCTGGGACTTCTTGGTCGGGATCGTGGTGTTGCGGTCGATGAGGCGCGTGAACACGCCGCCCAGCGTCTCGATGCCGAGCGACAGAGGGGTCACGTCGAGCAGCAGCACGTCCTTGACGTCGCCCTGGAGAACGCCGGCCTGGATCGCGGCGCCGAGTGCCACCACCTCGTCGGGGTTGACGCCCTTGTGCGGCTCCTTGCCGAAGAACTGTTTCACGACTTCCTGGATCTTGGGCATGCGGGTCATGCCGCCGACCAGAACCACCTCGTCGATCTCGCCGGCCCTGAGGCCCGCATCCTTCAGCGCAGCCTTCACCGGCTCGACGGTGCGCTGCACGAGGTCGTCCACCAGTTGCTCGAACTTGGCGCGCGTCAGCTTCATGGTCAGGTGCTTCGGCCCGGAAGCGTCCGCCGTGATGAAGGGCAGGTTGACCTCGGTCTGCTGCGAGGAGGAAAGCTCGATCTTGGCCTTTTCCGCCGCCTCCTTGAGGCGCTGGAGGGCGAGCTTGTCGTTCTTCAGGTCGATGCCCTGGTCTCGTCTGAACTCGGCCGCGAGATACTCGACCAGCCGGTTGTCGAAATCCTCGCCGCCGAGGAACGTGTCGCCGTTGGTCGATTTCACCTCGAACACGCCGTCGCCGATCTCCAGCACGGAGATGTCGAACGTGCCGCCGCCGAGGTCATAGACCGCGATGGTCTTGCCGTCCTTCTTGTCGAGGCCGTAGGCGAGCGCGGCTGCCGTCGGCTCGTTGATGATGCGCAGGACTTCCAGGCCCGCGATGCGGCCGGCGTCCTTGGTCGCTTGGCGCTGGGCGTCGTTGAAGTAGGCGGGAACGGTGATGACGGCCTTCTCGACCTTCTCGCCGAGATAGGATTCGGCGGTTTCCTTCATCTTCTGAAGGATGGTGGCGGAGATCTGGGAGGGCGACTGCTTCTTGGAGCCGGCTTCCACCCAGGCGTCGCCGTTGTCGCCCTTGACGATCTTGTAGGGGACGAGCTTCT
>CAXTCF010000274.1:0-2427 GCA_964242945.1 uncultured Rhizobiaceae bacterium
CGTAGAAGATGAATTTCGGCCGGAAATAGGTGTATTTCTTGGCCTTGGTCAGGAAGCCCAAGTTCACGCCGATGCCGAACTCTTTCAGCGCATCGTTGATGAAGCCGGCGTGGCGCGCCTCGTCGCGGCTCATGTAGGAGAACAGCCGGACGATCTCCGGATTCTTGCCGCGCTTCTTCATCTCCTTGTAGAGCACGCAGCCCGAAAACTCGGCCGTCAGCGAAGAGACGAGGAAATCGACGAACTCGTTGCGCAGGCCTTCCGGCAGCGCTGCGAAGTCGATCTTGTCCCAGTCGGCGTTGCGCTTGAAGTGACCCTTGTTGGGGTCGCTCTCCATCTCGGCGAGCAGCTCGTCCCACTCTTTCCGCACGCCCGACACGTCCATGCGGTCGAGCGCGTCGAAGTCGGTCGTGTAGAAGCGGGGGGCAAGCAGGGTGGACTCGGCGGCCATGCCGTCGGTGTCCGCCGCCTTCAGCGACATTGTTTCGATGGTCATAGCTTTTCTCCCGACGAGAAGCTGAATTCGCAGAGTTCCATGAACTCGAAGTCGCCGGTGAGCTTGACCCACAAGCGCTCCGGCCCGCTGGCGCGCGTGACGGTCGCGACGCGGCGCAGCGTCACCTTCTCGCCGTAGGGTACGGCGATGGCATCGCCCTGCACATGCACCTCGTCGCCGGGCTCGACGGCCACGCCGTCCAGCTCCACATGGGCGTGCAGGCTTTCCCAGGTGTGCTCGACCTCGATCGTGCAGGGCACGTCGAAGCGCTTACGCCCCAATCCCAGACTCCCCAGCATCAGCCGTTCCTCCCGTGTCCGTTTTCCGGCTTGTCCAGCAGCACCGCGAAGGCGCCGGCGTTGGTTTCCCCGAAAGCGTCGAGCAGAACGATGCGTCCGGTCGCCGGATCGCGCAACACCAGCGCGCCGCTTTGAAGGCGTGAAAGCACGAAGGGCGCATCAGGGCCGACATTCTGCTTGCCCCGCGTCGCCGCGAAGGAGCGCAGGGCGACGCGGACGAAGCCGCCCTCGCCGATGGCGAAGCGGCCCAGTTCCGCGCCCGTGCCCGCCTCCCGCGCCACCACCGCGCCGTCAGCCGCATCCTCGAAGCGCAGGGAAACGGCGGCTGTTGCGGGCGCGGCGGCAAAGCGCTGCACCTCGCCCGCCGGCTTGCCCCAGGCCGCGATGGCGATGGAAACGGCGATCAGCGCGCCGCAGGCAAGCGCCTGCTTGCGGAGCGGATCGCGGAAGGCAACGGTTTGTGCGGTCATGGTTTCCCTCCTCAGGCAGCCATTCCGGCGGCGATCCCCGCCGGCATCGGGCTTCCAGCTGCCGTTGCGACCGTTGGGGCCGTGGTGATGCCCGCATCCCCCGCCTGGACGCGCAACGCCTCGGCAATCAGCCGCGCCGTCCGCGCCGCGTCGGGTATGGCGCGCAGGGCCGGCTCCGGATTGGAAAAGCGCCAGGGCCGGGCGTTGGGCCACACCGCAAGCAGCGCCACCCGGTTCGGCTTGGCGATCGTGAAGCTGACCGTCCCCGTGCCGTCGCGCCCGACCGCAAGATCGGCTTTTTCGATCTGCCCGAGCGGCAGGTTGAAGGTGACCGGCAGCGCGACGCCTGAGCGGATGACGAGGCGGCGCGTGGTCAACGTATAGACCGTGCACTTCGCATAGGCGAAGGCGAGAGCCAAAAGGATGCCGACCGCCAGCACGCAGGCGGCCACGAGGCCCGCCGCCGGCACGAGCGGGCTCCCCGTCGCGGCAACCGCCTGCCAGACGATCACGAGCGCAAAATAGGCCGCGACCTTGCGCACATGGAAGGCCGAAACGGCGAGTGCCCGCCAGTCCGGCGAGCCCTGCCAGATCACGCGCTCGCTGGGCTGAAGCCGGCCGGCGGTGCCGCTGCGGTCCTCGAAGCGGAGGTCGTCGTCTTCGCCAAGCGCGCTCATAGCAGCGGCTCCGCGCGGGCCGGCGTGGCGTAAAGCTGGCCGCCGACGAAGTAGGCCATGACGCGGTCCTCCTCCAGCGAGGTCACGGCATCGGGCGATTTGGTGCGCGGCACGTTGGCGAACTGCGCGGACGTGATCGACTTGACCTTGATCGAGGCGGTGCCGATGCGACCGCGGCCCGTCCGGCCCCGCACGAAGCGGGCAAGCGTCATCGGGATCAGCAGGGCGCCGTCCGCCAGGCTGGCTTCGCCGAGCTGGAGGTAGCGTACGATGTGCTCGGCCCGGTCGATCCAGATGTCTGACACGGTGCCGATCACCTGCCCGTCCGCCGCTATCACGGGAAGGCCGCGCGGGTCGGGGTCGCGCGAGGCGACGTCGTAGTGGCCGTTCGTTCCCGCCGGCGTGATGCGGTTCTTGCCGTCCCAGGTCTTGTCCGGCACGTCGCGCCGCTCGGCCCAGGCCGCCGGCCCGACGCCGTCCACCAG
>CAXTCF010000275.1:0-2192 GCA_964242945.1 uncultured Rhizobiaceae bacterium
GGGGAGACGCGTCGCCGCTTTGCGCGGCTGCGGGCGGGTTCTGCCGCTCCTTTGCCTGCGGAGCAGCTTGCACCTGCTTGCGCTGCGGCTTGCCCTTGGGAGCAGGCTGCTGCCCCTTTGTCTTCGGCGCGGCCTGCCGCCGGCTTTTCTTGCCCGGCCGTCCCTTGCGATTCTGGGATCGCGCCTTGGGGCCGTGCCCGGTCAGGAAGCGTTCGAGCTTGTGGAACACCGATCGGGACGCCGCGAAACCTGGCTCTGGCGGCAGCGCAACGCCGGTAGCGAAAACCAGCCCGACCGATAGGCGGAACGCCATCTTTCTGATCGATCGCATGGGGCAGAGATGGGGCGAGCGGCTGCCAGGGCAAGCCAAGGTTTAACCTCGTCAGGCAGGGCTGCTTTTTGAGCGTGAAATTTTGGGATGCTGCTGCTATATGAGGCAGAACAGCAAGCGGTGCCGTTGGTTTTTCCAGACCGGCGGGCCGTTTTCTTTTTGTTTTCCGCCCCCGCGCGGCATTCCTTTCGCGCGGTTGGGCCTCCGGTTTCGAAAGGCGAGGCTTCCATGAACAAGGTGCCGATGACGACCAGCGGCTTCCAGACGCTCAAGGAGGAACTGCGTTGGCGCCAGCAGCAGGAGCGCCCGCGCATCATCGAGGCGATCTCCGAAGCGCGGGCGCATGGCGACCTTTCCGAAAACGCGGAGTATCACGCCGCCAAGGAGGCGCAGAGCCTCAACGAGGGCCGCGTCGCGGAACTGGAAGACTTCATCTCGCGGGCCGAAGTGATCGACGTGTCGAAGCTTTCCGGCGCCAAGGTGAAGTTCGGCGCGACCGTCGTGCTCGTGGACGAGGACACCGAGGAGGAGAAGCGCTACCAGATCGTCGGCGACCAGGAAGCCGACGTGAAGTCCGGCCGCATCTCCATCTCCTCGCCGATCGCCCGCGCCCTGATCGGCAAGGAAGTCGGCGACGCCATCGAAGTCAACGCGCCGGGCGGCGCCCGCGGCTACGAGATCGTCCAGGTTCAGTTCATCTGATTGTTGGAATAGCTTGAGGCGGCATATGCTTGTGCCGGCAAGCGCGCCAGTCCTGGATGCGAGCCGGGTTGAGGTCGTCGCCCCGAACCTGAAACGGCGGCTTTCCGGCGTTACCAGCACCATCGTCCAGCTCGTGCCGGTGCAGGCGCGGACGTATCGGATCGCGGTGCTCGGACCTGGCTTGCCGGCGTATCTGCCGCACCTGCGGGCAAGGCAGTTGCCGGCGCTGCTGCGACGGCCGGCGACTAGGCCGTTCCGCATCTGGCATGCGCGCCGCAATGTCGAGATGGTGGCGGGGCTTCTATTAAAACGCCTTTTCCGCGCGCCGCTGCGGCTCGTCTTCACCTCCGCCGCGCAGCGCCGCCATAAGCCGTTCACGAAGGGACTGATCCGCCGGATGGATGCCGTAGTCGCGACCAGCGTCCGCTCCGGCTCTTTTCTCGACGTTCCCCACTCCGTCGTGATGCACGGGGTGGATACCGCGCGTTTCCAACCGCGCCGCTCTGATGAGGACACGCCGCAAGGGGCGGGCGTGCCCGGCAAACGGCTCGTCGGCTGCTTCGGCCGCGTGCGGCATCAGAAAGGCACCGACCTTTTCGTGGACGCAATGCTCGACCTGCTGCCGCGCTTTCCCGATTGGAGCGCCGTGATCACCGGCCGCGTGACGGGGGAAAACGCAGAGTTTGCCGCGGAACTCCAGCGCCGGGTGAAAGCTGCCGGTTTGGAGAAGCGCATCCTGTTCCTCGGCGAAGTGCCGGACGTGGCCGTCTGGTATCGCCGGCTCGATCTGTTCGTTGCGCCCTCCCGCAACGAGGGCTTCGGGCTGACGCCGCTGGAAGCGATGGCTTCAGGCGCCGCCGTTGTGGCAAGCGATGCCGGCGCTTATGCTGAAATGGTGGAGGAAGGCGTCACCGGCGCCGTCGTGCCGGCTGGCGACGGCGCGGCTCTGACGGCTGCCATTCGCCGCTACATGGATGACCCTCAGCTTGCCGAAGCGCATGGTGCCGACGGGCTGCGGTCCGTCATGGAACGCTTTCCCCTGGAAAAGGAGGCGGACGGAATCGCGCGCGTGTATGAAGCTCTTTGGGCGCAAGGCTGACGCATCTAGAGCATCGGACGGTTAATCGGATGCAGGCTGGTGGTTGGGGGTGGGATGCAG